>NZ_JBWKKP010000003.1:0-444693 GCF_056431485.1 Streptomyces sp. NPDC045899 | reverse complement strand
GGCAGCATACCGATGAGCACGCCCCCCCCCCACCCCCACCCCCCCCCCCCCCCCCCCTCCCCCCCCCCCCCCCCCCCCCCCCCCCCCACGCCGTTGTCGTCCGCCCCCGCCACGACGGTGAGCGATGGAGTCGGTCAGGTGAGGAAGTCCGCGGCCAGGCGTTCGGCCGTGCGTTCCAGGAGGGGGCCCGCCTCGGCGATACAGCGGGACGGGTCGGGCTCCAGGTCGGTGAGGGGGTAGGCGCGGCGGATGCCCGCCGCGCCCAGGGCCGACGGGGAGAGGACGAGACGGCCGCAGACCGCCACGACCTCGATGCCCCGCGCCCGCGCCGCCGCCGCCACACCCGCCGGAGCCTTGCCGTGCAGGGTCTGCTCGTCGAGCGAGCCCTCGCCCGTGATCACCAGGTCCGTGCCCTCCAGCGCCGCCGCGAAGCCGAGCACGTCCAGCATCACGTCGATTCCCGGACGGAAGGCCGCGCCGAGGCCCAGGAGCGCGCCGAAGCCGATACCGCCCGCCGCGCCCGCGCCCGGCGCCTGGGCGCAGTCGGCGGCCCGGGGGCCGGCCGCCCGCTCCAGCACCCGCGCGTAGTGCGCCAGCGCGGCGTCCAGCGCCCTGACCTCCTCCGGGCCCGCGCCCTTCTGCGGGCCGTAGACCGCCGCCGCGCCCTTCGGCCCGGTCAGCGGGTTGTCGACATCGCCGGCGAGCACGACCTCGGTCTCCGCGAGCCGCGGGTCCAGACCGGTCAGATCCGCGGTGGCCAGCTCGCACAGCGGGCCGCCGCCCGGGGCGACCGGTGTGCCGTCCGCGTCCAGCAGCCGGGCACCCAGCGCCACCAGCATCCCCGCGCCGCCGTCCGTGGTGGCGCTGCCGCCGACGCCGAAGACGATGCGGCGCGCCCCCGCGTCCAGGGCCGCGCGCAGCAGCTCACCGCTGCCGTGGGTGGTCGCCGTCAGCGGTGCGTACACCCCGGCCGGGAGGTGCCGCAGCCCCGACGCCTCCGCCATCTCCACCACGGCGGTGGTCCCGCGCAGCGCGTACGCGGCCGTCACCGGGGTGCCCAGCGGTCCGGTGACCGTCAGCTCCCGGCGTTCGAACCCGGCCGCGACGGCCGCGTCCACCGTGCCGTCACCGCCGTCGGCGACCGGGAGCGACACGATCTCCAGCTCCGCGCCGTCCGCCGCGCCGCGGCGCAGCCCGGCCGTCACATGCCCGGCGACCCGCACCGCGGTGAGCGAGCCCTTGAACTTGTCCGCGGCGATGAGCACACGGGTCGGCCGGGTCGCCTGCCCCTCGGCCCAGGTCTTCGTCGGCTCTGCCTTTTCCTCGTCCGTCACCTTGGTAACCCCTTGCTTCCGGAACAGGCAGTCGCGCCGCTGCGACCTTATCCGCCGCCAAGCCCCTTGCCCACCACCGCTTTCCCGCGCGCTTCGCCCCGGACTCCGGTAGACCTGACACATGGGCCTCAGCGGCAGCGCACTCTCCGACCGGATCCACGGCGGCTGGCTGGGCCGGGTCGCCGGGAACATGCTCGGCAAGCCCGTCGAGGAGGGGACGCACTGGACCCGTGGACGCATCGACCGCTATCTGCGCCGCGCCGGGGCGCTGCCGCTGACCGACTACCTGCCCGCGCTGGAGCCGCCGCCGGACCCCGTGGAGTTCGCGCTGCGCCCCGAGTGGCAGGGTTGCGTCCGCGGCCGGATCCACGGCAGCTGCCGCGACGACGACGTGGACTACTCGGTCCTGGGGCTGCACCTGCTGGAGACCCACGGCTTCGGGTTCACCACCGAGCAGGTCGGCGAGGTGTGGCTGCTGTGCCTGCCCTACCTCCAGACGTTCACCGCCGAGCGCGCGGCGTACCGCAATCTGGCCGCCGGGGTGAAGCCGCCGCTCAGCGCCACGCTCGACAATCCGTACCAGGAGTGGATCGGCGCCCTGATCCGCGCCGACATCCACGGCTGGGTCAACCCCGGCGATCCGCGCCGTGCCGCCGGGATGGCCCGCCGTGACGCCGTGCTGTCCCACACCGGCAACGGGGTCTACGGCGCGATGTGGGCGGCCGCCCTGATCGCCGCCGCCTTCACCGCCGACGGACCGCGCGAAGCAGTCGAGGAGGCCCTGACCCCCATCCCACCGCGCTGCCGCCTGGCCCGTGTCGTCCGCCGCGCCGCGTCCCTGTACGACGCGGGCGTGGACTGGGCGGACGCCCTGGACCAGCTGGAGCGGGAGACGGCCGGGCTGCCCTGGATCCACGTCGTCCCCAACGCCGCCGTGATCACCGCCGGACTGCTCTACGGCGCCGGGGACTTCACCGCCGCGGTCACCCTGACCGTCCGCGGCGGTCTGGACACGGATTCCAACGGCGCGACGGCGGGCTCCGTCGCGGGGGTGCTGTGCGGTGCGCAGGCCATCCCCCCGCAGTGGACCGTCCCGCTCGAGGACCGTCTGCGCAGCGCGGTGTTCGGCTTCGACGGTGCCCGCATCAGCGACCTGGCGGCACGCACGCACCGGCTGGCGGTGGCGGGTGCGGGGGCTCAGCTCGTCGTGACGTAGCGCGTGAACCGGGCCCGGTCGGCCCGGCCGACGGTCAGGTGCGGGCGCGTCACGTCCCGTAGGTCCGTATGCGGACCGCCCGTTCGGAGCGGGCGAAACGCGGTCGCCCCCGCCCCCGTCCGCTGCGTACGCTCGGCGGCATGAGCAGCGAGAGCGAGCACCGGCCCCTGGTGGCGATCCTGAGCGGCGCGGGCATCTCCACGGACTCCGGGATCCCGGACTACCGCGGGCCGCAGGGGCTGTGGCGGCAGGACCCCGAGGCCGAGAAGCTCGTGACCTACGACTACTACATGACCGACCCGGAGATCCGGCGCCGCTCCTGGCTGATGCGGCGGGACAGTGAAGCGCTGCGCGCCCGGCCGAACGGGGCCCATGAGGCGGTGGCGCGGCTGGAGCGGTCGGGGGTGCCGGTCAGGGTGATCACCCAGAACGTGGACGGGCTGCACCAGCTCGCCGGACTGCCCGCGCGCAAGGTGCTCGAACTGCACGGCACCGCACGGACCGTCCAGTGCACGGTGTGTGACGCACGGTCGGACATGGCCACAGCGCTGGCCCGGGTGGCGTCCGGGGATCCGGACCCGTCCTGTGAGGAGTGCGGCGGGATCCTGAAGTCGGCGACGGTGATGTTCGGGCAGGCCCTGGACCCGGAGGTGCTCACCGATGCGGTCGCGGTGGCGCGGGCCTGCGAGGTGTTCATCGCGGTCGGCACCAGCCTCCAGGTCCAGCCCGCGGCCTCGCTCGCCGGGATGGCGGCGGAGGGCGGCGCCCGGCTGGTCATCGTCAACGCCGAGCCGACCCCGTACGACGAGCTCGCGGACGAGGTCGTGCGCGAGCCCATCGGTACGGCGCTGCCCGCCCTGCTGGACCGGATCGCCGCGGGCGGCTGAGGCCGGACGGTGCGTCAGCCCACGAGGTCCCAGACGCCGACCAGCCCGGTCCCGCTCTCGAAGTCCAGGAGCCGGCGCTTGCGGTCGAGTCCGCCGCCGTAGCCGGTGAGGCCGCCGGAGGCACCGACGACGCGGTGGCAGGGGACGATGATGCCCACCGGGTTCTTGCCGTTGGCCAGACCGACGGCGCGGGAGGCGGAAGGCTGTCCGATCCGGTCGGCGAGCTGCCCGTAGGAGAGCGTCGCGCCGTACGGGATGCGGCACAGCTCGGCCCAGACGCGTCGCTGGAACGGCGTGCCGGTCAGCTTCAGCGGCAGGTCGAACGCGGTGAGGTCACCGGCGAAGTAGGCGGTGAGCTGGCGGGCGGTCTCGGCGAACGGCGCCTCGTCCGGGTCGCCCGGCGCGCCGAAGCTCTCCTCGGGCGGGCGGTGCCGCTGCCCCGCCATGTAGAGACCGCTGAGCTCCCCGTCGGTGGCGACCAGGGTGAGCGGGCCGCATGGGCTGTCGACGACGGTGTGCGTGATCATGTCGGGCTGTCTTCCTCGGGTGCTGGTGACGGTCAGGGCGCGGGCAGCCGGTTGATCGCATGCGACTCGTCGGTCGCCCATAGGTACTGGACGGCGTAGGCCCGCCACGGCCGCCACCGCGTGGAGTGCCGGGTCAGCGCGCCCGGGGTGGCCGGCAGGCCCAGCCCCGCGGCGCCGCGGCGCACACCAAGGTCCGTGGGGATGAACGCGTCGGGGTCGCCGAGCGCCCGCATCGCGATGATCTCCACGGTCCACGGGCCGAGGCCGGGCAGTGCGGTCAGACCGGCGCGGGCGGCGTCCCAGTCGGTGCCGACGCCGAGCGCGACCCGGCCCTCGGCGAGCGCGCCGATCAGTCCGGTGAGCGTGGCCCGGCGGGTGCGCGGCATGGCGAGCGCCTCCGGGTCGAGACCGGCGAGGGCGCCGACGGTCGGGAAGAGGTGGGTCAGTCCGCCCGCCGGGTCCTCGACGGGCTCGCCGTGGGCGGTCACCAGCCGGGCCGCGTGGGTACGGGCCGCCGCTGTGGACACCTGCTGGCCGAGCACGGCGCGCACCGCGAACTCCTCGGCGTCCACCGTGCCCGGCACCCGCCGCCCCGGGGCCTTGTCGACCAGCGGCGCGAGCCGGTCGTCGGCGCGCAGCAGCTCGTCCACGGCGGCCGGGTCGGCGTCGAGGTCCAGCATCCGGCGGCAACGGCTGATCGCCCCGGCCAGATCGCGCAGATCGGCGAGCGAGAGCTGACAGGCGATGTGGTCCGGCCGCGGACTCAGGGCGACCACCCCGGGCCCGTACGGCAGCCGCAGGGTCCGCCGGTACGCGCCGTCGCGCCACTCCTCCACCCCGGGGACCGCGGTGGCGGCCAGGTGCCCGAAGAGGTTGTCCGGGCACAGCGGGGCGCGGAAGGGCAGCCGCAGGGTCAGCACGCCGGGGACGGCGGGCTGCGGGCCGTTCCTGGCCCGCAGCCGCAGCTCGGTCGGGGTGAGCGCGAAGACCTCGCGCACGGTCTCGTTGAAGGCGCGGATGCTGGCGAACCCGGCGGCGAAGGCGATGTCCGCCATCGGCAGCGGGCTGGTCTCGATGAGCAGCCGCGCGGTCTGCGCCCGCTGGGCGCGGGCCAGGGCGAGGGGCCCCGCGCCGAGCTCGGCGAGGAGCTGCCGTTCGATCTGGCGGGTGCTGTAGCCGAGCCGCGCGGCGAGACCCGGCACCCCGTCCCGGTCCACCACACCGTCCGCGATCATCCGCATGGCACGGGCCACCAGGTCCGCGCGCTCGTTCCACTGCGGGGAGCCGGGGCTGGCGTCGGGGCGGCACCGTTTGCAGGCCCGGAACCCGGCCTGCTGGGCCGCGGCCGCGCTGGGGTAGAACCGCATGTTCCCGGGTTTGGGACCGACGACCGGACAGCTCGGACGGCAGTAGATGCCCGTGGTGACGACGGCGATGAAGAACCAGCCGTCGAAGCGGGCGTCCTTGGCCTGCGCCGCGCGCAGGCACCGGTCGGTGTCGGTGTGCATGTCTCCAGCATCCGCCAGCGGGTGGGGCGGTGCTCGCGGAAATCCGACATGGACCTTCCGCCGGGCCACGGCGGCCCGTCCGACGAGGGCGGTTGTGTGAAACGGGCAGACCGGGGGCGTACCGATCGGCATCATGGTCATGTGACGGACTACGCCGAGCTCCCGCTCCCCGATGGCACCCCCGTACGTCTCGAGCTGACCCCCGTGGCCGGCGCGCCCGGCAGCGCCCCCGGGGAGCCGGCGGACCGGCTGCCCGGCGGGATCGGCGGGGTGACACCGGTGTCCCGGGGGCAACGGGCGGCGGTGCTGGCCGCGGACGGGCTGCGCGCGGTACTGCGGCCGCTGGGCCCGCTGTTGCAGGAGGTGCATGACGCGGTGTCCACCGCGGCGAACCCGCCCGACGAGGTCCAGGTGCAGTTCGGCGTCCAGGTCGGCCAGGACCTCAAGCTGGGCATCGTCGGCGCGGGCGGCCAGGCCAGCATGACGATTTCGGCCACCTGGCAGCTCTCGGGTCCCCGTACGGCCTGACCGATGGAGTGGTTCCGACCCGCACCGGCCCCCGGGCAGCGTCCGGTCACGGTCTCGGTGCTGAGCCAGGTCGACCGGGAGGCGGTCGGCTCCGGGGTCCTGCTCCCCGGCGGCCGTCGCTTCCTGACCTGCGCGCACGTGATCAACTGTGCGCTGGGCAAGGAGGACACCACCTGCGCCGACCCTCCGGTGGCGGGGGCGCTGACGGTGCGGGTGCACGGTCCGGACGGTGGAGCCCCGCACATCCGCACCGCCGAACTCACCGTGTGGATACCCCCGGGCCGCTCCCGCGGGGTGGAGTGGGAAGGCGATCTGGCCGTACTCGACCTCACCGAACCGCCGCCCCGTGAGCTGCTCGCGCCACGCTGGCGGGCCATGACGGCGGGGCAGTCGGTGCTCGCCTGGCACGCCAGCGGACTCGCGGCCACCATCGCCAAGGCTCAGGTGACCTCGTGCGACGGCCGGATCGGCTATGTGGACGGCGAGTCCCTCACCGGGGTCGCCATCGACCACGGCTACAGCGGGGGGCCGCTGTGGTCGGGCGAGGAGGGGGCGGTGGTCGGCCTGGTCGCGGCCGCCCTGACACCCCCTCACCATCCGGTCACCGGAGCTCCGCCGGCCTACGCGCCGCACCATGTCGCGCGCCGCAGCTGGAGCATCCCGTGGCAGCGGATCCAGGACGAGCTGCGCCGGGCGGGCGCGGCACACGTACTCCACGAACCGGCGCCCGGACCGTGGACGCCGGCCGGGCCGTACGGCGACGGGGGGTTATCCGGACCCGCCGCGCCCCCGCCACCCGCTCCACCGCACCCCGATCCCGCCCACCGCCTCCTCACGGCCGTCCTCGCCCGCGCGCTGGCCGACCCCGTCCGCCGCGCCGACTGCGCCCGTACCGTCGCCCGGCGCTGTGGCCACCCCCACCGCACCGACGGTTCCGCCCCGTCCGTGGACGAGTTCGCCCGGCTGCTCACCCAGGACGGACGGGCGCTGCCCGCCCTCGCCGAGGTGCTGCACCCCGCCGCCCCGCACGACGCCGCCGAACTCCTCGCCGCCGGGCGGATGTCCGGGGTGCCCCAGCTGCTCTCCCCCGGTGAGCTGGAGGAGTTGCTGACGCAGTTCGCCCGGGTGCCCGTCACCGTCGCCGCCCGCCTCCCCTCCGTCGTACGGGCCGCGCTGCCGCTGGCCGAACTGCCGGGGACACCGCTCGCCGGATCCGGCTGGGCCGACCGGGACGCCGGGGCGCGGGCGGTCCGCGTCCGGGAGCTGATCGGCGCTCTGGAGGGGCTGCGCGGGGACAGCCGCCCCGTCCCCGACGGCACGGCGGGAGTCCCCGGACTGCTGCGCGTGGTCACGTATGTGGCCGCCCTGTGCCCGGCCGACCCCGGTGAGGCGCTGCGCCGCTGGAGCACGGCGGTCGCCGTCCGGCTGGGCATCCACCCGGCCGCGCTGGAGGAGCGCCGTGCCGACGCCCATGAGTGGGCCGAGCGTCAGCGGACGTCGGCCGCGGTCCCCCGGGTGCTGGTGCGGCTGACCGCCCACCCCGGCCAGGACGGCACCGACCGCTACCGGCTGCGGATGTGGTGCGACGAGGGCGAGGGCCCCCGCCGGGTGTCCGGTGGCGGCGGGGACGGCGAGGGCGATCCGCCGCGCAGCGCGGCCCGGGCCGCCGAGGACATCCTCACGGTGATCGAGCCGCTGCACCGGGCGCTCCCCGCAGGGATCCGGCCGGTCATCGAACTCATCGTGGACCGCGAGGCGCTGGAGCTCCCGGTCGACCAGTGGGAGTGGCCGGGTCCGGCCGGTCTGGTGCCCGGGGTGCTGGGCGCGGAGTACCCGCTCGTCGTCCACTGCCCGGAACTGCTCCAGCGGGCCGGTGAGCGGTTCAAGGCGGCGCTGCGCCACCGCTGGCAGCGGCTGGACGACGGCGGGGCCGTGCACATCGACGGCTCCACGGGCGGCGCGCACGGGGTGTACGCGCTGCTGATGGACCAGCTGGACGCCGCGCAGGCCACGGTGGACGGCGTTCCGGCGGAGGTGCGGATCGAGATCGTCCAGGTGTGTCTGGCGATGGGGATGCCGGTCGTCGTCTGGGACCGGGACACGGACGCGGAGTCCGGCTCGCACGCCGTACGGGCGGTGGCGGGCACCCCGCCGCGCCGGCTGCCGGAGACGGTGCGCGCCTACCGGGCCAGGACCCTCGGCTGCCCGCGGACGTTCCTGGGGCGGCCGGTGCTGGCCTGGGCCGAGGCCGACCGCGAACTGCCCCGGCTGGAGCTGGCCGACCCCACGGAGCCGTCATGACCGCCGATCGCGCATTCCCTGTCCGCCGTCTCAGCCACATCGGCCACATCGGCCACATCGCTACGGAGGTCTCATGACGGCGTCGTACGACCGTCCCCAGTCCGGCGGCAACGACTGGCGGCTCTTCCGCGGCGACGGTGTCGCGCGGGGCGCCGACCTGCCCCCGGCCCCGCCCTGGCGGCGCTTCGGCGCCCCGGGCACCGGGCCCGGCGAGGACGGCCCGCCGCCCTACCTGATCTCCGCCGACCACGCCGACGTGGTGAACGCGGCGCTCCATCTGCGCCGCCCGCTGCTGGTCACCGGCCAGCCCGGCACCGGCAAATCGTCCCTGGCCCGGGCCATCGCCCATGAGCTGGACCTCGGCGAGGTACTGCGCTGGCCGGTCAACAGCCGCTCCACCGTGCAGGACGCGCTCTACCGCTACGACGCGGTCGGCCGGCTCCGCGAGACCACGCTGAGCCGCGACCGCGGCGGCCCGGAGCCGGACATCGGGTCCTTCATGCGACTGGGGCCGCTCGGCACCGCCCTGGTGCCGCGGTCCCGGCCCGGTGTGCTGCTGATCGACGAACTGGACAAGGGCGATGTGGACCTGCCCAACGACCTGCTGACCGTCTTCGAGGAGGGCGAGTTCGAGATCCCCGAACTGTCCCGGCTCTCCGACGAGCGGCCCGAGGTCGAGGTACCCACACTGTGGCCCGGTGAGCGGGCGCGGGTGGTGCGCGGCCGGGTGCGGTGCGCCGAGTTCCCCGTGGTGGTCGTGACCAGCAACGGCGAACGGGACTTCCCGCCCGCGTTCCTGCGGCGCTGCGTCCGTCTCGAACTGCCGCCGCCGGACGAGCGGCAGCTCCGCGCGATCGTCACCGCCCATCTCGGCGAGGGCGCGCTGCACGAGGTGGACGATCTGCTCCGGACGTTCCTGCGCCGCCGCGCACCGGGCGAACTGGCCACCGACCAGCTCCTGAACGCGGTCTTCCTCCGCACCGGAGGCGTGGACCTGGACGCCGACGGACTGCTCGACGCCGTCCTGCACCGGCTCGGCGGGGCGGTGTGACCCATGGCCCCTGACGCCGAACGGCTCGACGAACGGCTGGGCGCACTGCGTGCCGTCCTCGAGTCCAGTGGCGTCACCCTGGCCCGCGAAGAGCTGCTGGACGCCCTGTGGCTGGCCGCACGGCTGCCCGCGGACGGCGCCGAAGCGCCGCTGCGCCGCGCCCTGGACCGCCGGGTCGCGGCCGACCACCCGCCGGACCACGCCCATGACTCCTCCGGCGCCGACGGCGGCGCGGCGGGCGCCCACCGCCCGGCGGACCCGCCGCCGGAGCCCGTCCGGCCGTCGGCGGGGCCGCCGTCGGCCGTACCGGAGGACGTCCGGACCACCGGACTGCACGCCGTCCCGGACGGCGCCGACGCCGATGACCCGCCACACACCGGTCCGTCCGGCGCGCTCGCGCTGCGCGTCCCCGAGGGCAAGGCGCTGCGCGCCGAACTCCGGATCGGACGCGCGCTGCGCCCGCTCCGCCAGCACCGGCCCAGCGTCGCCCGGCACGAGGTGGACATCGACGCCACGGTGACGGCACTGGCCGAGACCGGACTGCCGGACGTCGCACTCCGCCCGGCGCGCGAACGCTGGCTGGATCTGGCGCTGGTGATCGACGACGGGATCTCGATGCTGCTGTGGCAGCGGCTGGCCGCCGAGATCCACGCGATGACGGAACGGCTGGGCGCGTTCCGCCTGGTGCGGACGTACGGTCTGAGCGCTCCGGACCCCACCGCGCCGCCGCGGTTGAGCACCCGCCCCTTCGATCCGGCGGCCGCACCGATGCCGCCCCGGGCCCTGGCCGATCCGTCCGGCCAGACGCTGGTGCTGGTGCTGAGCGACGGCATGGGTCCGGCCTGGCGGGACGGCCGCAAGCACGAGGTCGTACGGCGCTGGGCCCGCTGCGGGCCCACCGCGATCCTGCACGCCCTGCCGCGCCGGATGTGGGACGGCTCCGGTATCCGCGCGCACCGCTGGCGGGTGACGACCCGCCGCAGCGGCGCCCCCAACACCGCGTGGCGGGTGAGCGATCCCGTACTCCCGGCGGGGCTCGCCGCGTTCGACGGCGTTCCGGTGCCGGTGATCGAACCGGAGCCGGGGGCGATGGCGACATGGGCCCGGCTGGTCGCCTCGTCGGGCGGCAGCGCGCTGCTGCCCCTGCTCGGCCGCCCGGAACCGGCGCCGCACCGGGCGGCCGCGACGGCCGACGGGCTGGGGAGCGTCCAGCGCTTCCGTGACGCCGCCTCCCCCGAGGCGTACCGGCTGGCCGCCCATCTGGCGGCGGTCGCCCCGGTGTCGGTGCCGGTGATGCGACTGGTGCAGGCCGCCGTGCCCTGGCGGGCGGACACCGCACACCTCGCCGAGGTCTTCCTCGGCGGACTGCTGCGGCCCGCCGGGACGGGGCCCTGGGCGGGGCTGCTGCCGCCACGGCACCGGATCTTCGACTTCCCCGAGACCGCCCGGGCGGCCCTGCTGGACGCCGTCCCGACCGCCGAACTCATCGCCACGGGACGCCATATCGGCCGCACCCTGTCCCAACTGGCGGGCCGCTCACCCGACTTCCCCGCCTGGCTGGCCCATCCGTCGGGACCGGATCTCCTGCCGCCCGGTGCGCGGGCGTTCGCCGAGGTGGGCCCGCGCCTGGCCGCCCGCTTCGGGGCCCCGGCCCTGCCGGTGGAGCCTCCGGCGGCCCCGGGGAGCGGGGCGGAGTCCCCCACCCTGGGCCTGCGGGGGCCCGACCGCCGGACGGAGTCCGCTCCACCCGCGCCGTTCCGCACTGCCTGCCCGAGCTGTGCGTCTCCGCTGGAACCCGATGACCGCTTCTGCGGTACCTGCGGCTGGGACATCACCGTCGAACCGGTGGGCCTGTGCCCCGAGTGCCGGGCGCCGGTACGGGGCGACAGCGAATACTGCGACACCTGCGGCATCCGCATCGGGCCTGGTCCGGGTCTCCCGGCCCGCCCGGCGGCCCCCGTACCCGCGTCGCTCACGACGCCGCCTCCGCCGCTGGTGCTGCCGGAGCCGTCCCGGCACGGCACCGTCGCCCTGTCCGACGACGTCCCGGTCTCCCTGGGCCCCTACCTGCTCGCCGGGAGGCTCGCCTCGGACGCCCGGACCGTGACCTATATCGGCTTCGACCAGGGCCGGTTCGCGGTCGTGCGGGCACCCCATGCGGGCGCGGAGCCCGGAAGCCACCGGCTGCGGGCACGGACCCAGGCACTGCGCCGGATGGACGGCCAGTACGCGCCGCGGCTGCTGCGCAGTTCCGAGGCACCACCCTTCATGGCGGAGGAGTTACTCCGCGCCGCCGACGGTTCGCTGCCCACCGATCTGCTGAGCTTGCTGTCCGCCGGGGCACCCGGCTGGAACGGCGACCGGTTCCTCCGCATCGGCCGGAGCCTCGCCGAGGCCGTCGCCCGGTGCGCCGACCGGAGCGTCGTCCACGGCGGACTCACCACCGTCACGGTGCTCGTCGTGGACGATGCCGTGAAGCTGGTCGGCTGGGAGGCCGTCTCCTTCGTCGACGACGTGTGGGCGACTGCCACCACAGCGGACGACGTCCTCGCGCTCGGCCGGATCCTCCAGGTCATGGGAGGGCGGAGCGCCGGCACCGGACGGTGGGAGGACTTCCGGTGGCGGGACATCTCCGGGGTGAGTCTGCGCGCCACGATCGAGGCCTGCCTCGACCCCGAACCGGGACGCCGCCCCACGGCACGTCAGGTCGCCGAGGTACTGGCCCGCTATGAGCATCAGCCCCCGGACAGCGCGCCGAACCCCGCGCTCCCGGCCTCCCGGGGCTATGGGGACTTCCTCGACCTCCAGGGGTTGCTCCCCTACGACCAGGCCGCCCAGCCCTCTGAGTGGGCCGCGATGGACGCGTCGAAGCCTCCCCGGCCGACCCTCGCCTCCCGGCTGCGGCTCGGCGGCCGGCGGCAGCGCAGGCTGGAGGTGATCCGTACACCGCTGCGGCCCTCCCCCTACCGCATCGCGGTGATCAGTCTCAAGGGCGGCATCGGCAAGACCACGACCACCGTGGCGCTCGGCTCCGTACTGGCCGCCGAGCGGCAGGACAAGGTCATCGCGATCGACGCCGACCCCGACGCGGGCACCCTGGGCCGCCGGGTGCGGCGGGAGACCGGCGCGACCATCCGCGACCTGGTCACCGCGATCCCGTACCTCAACAGCTACCTGGACATCCGGCGGTTCACCTCACAGGCCCCCTCCGGTCTGGAGATCCTCGCCAACGACGTGGACCCGGCGGTCTCCACGACCTTCGACGACGAGGACTACCGCCGCGTCATCGACGTCCTGGGCAAGCAGTACCCGATCATCCTCACCGACTCGGGCACCGGTCTGCTCTACAGCACGATGCGCGGTGTACTGGATCGCGCCGACCAACTGGTCCTCCTCTGCACCGCGTCGGTGGACGGCGCGAGCAGTGCGAGCACCACCCTCGACTGGCTGATCGCACACGGCTACGGGGAGCTGGTCTCCCGCAGCGTCACGGTCGTCTCGGGAGTCCGGGATCCCGGGCCAACGGTGAACACCGAAGAGGTGGCGGCGCATTTCCGGAGCCGCTGCCGTGGTGTGGTCGCCGTTCCCTTCGACCGGCATCTGGCCGACGGCGGCGAACTGGACCTCGGTCAATTGCGGTCGAGGACCCGCGAGGCGTATCTCGATCTGGCGGCCCTGGTGGCCGAGGACTTCGGGCGCCACCTGCGGGAAGGGGGACGGCACCCGCAGTGAGGCGGCCGGCGGTACGGACGTGCGGCTCGTCACCCCGTCCGCGTCGTGGCACGGGGCCCCTCCCGGACGCCCTATCGTGTACGCCATGTCGTCCACCGACCTCATCCGCATCGTCTCCCGCTCCTCTCCCATGGCCCTGGCCCAGGTCGAGCGGGTCCGCACCGAACTCGCGGCCCTCCACCCCGGGATCCGTACCGAGGTGATCCCGGTGACCACCTCCGGCGACCGCTGGATGGGCGATCTGTCGAAGCTGGGCGGGAAGGGCGCGTTCACCAAGGAGGTGGACGCGGCGCTGCTGGCGGGCGAGGCCGATCTGGCCGTGCACTGCATCAAGGACGTGCCCGCCGACCGGCCGCTGCCCGCGGGCACCGTGTTCGCCGCCTACCTCAAGCGGGACGACATCCGCGACGCCGTGATCCACCCCGAGGGGCTGACCCTCGACCAGATGCCCGAGGGCACCAGGGTCGGCACCTCCTCGGTGCGGCGGGTGGCCCAACTCGCCGTCACCCACCCGCACGTCGAGTGCGTGCCGATGCGCGGCAACGCCAACCGCCGTCTGGAGAAGCTGGCGGCCGGTGACGCGGACGCGCTGCTGCTGGCCGTCTCCGGTCTGGAGCGCATCGGCCGGATGGACGTGGTCAGCGAGATCCTCCCCGTCGACACCATGTGCCCGCCGATCGGCGCGGGAGTACTCGGGCTCCAGTGCCGCGAGGACGACACCGCCACCATCGACGCCGTCGCCGGACTCGGGGACACCGACGCGTGGAAGGAGGTCACGGCGGAGCGGATGCTGCTGCACGTCCTCCAGGGACACTGCAACTCCCCCATCGCGGGTTTCGCCAAGGCCGAGCGCGACGGACGGCTGTCACTGCGTGCCCGGGTGTTCAGCCCGGACGGCAAGACGGTGCTGGACGCGCACGAGTGGGCGGGCCCGCTGGACCCGGCCACCCTGGGGACCTCGGTGGCGGTGGCGCTGCTGCGCCAGGGTGCCCGCGAGGTCATCGACACCATTCCGCACTGAGGCACCGAGGCACTGACGCACCGGGCGGACGGGGCGGACCGGCCGGTCCGCCCTAGCGCCGCTGCCGCAGCCTCCGCCACACCGCCCGCGCCGCGTGGTGCCCCGACATCCCGTGGACACCGGGGCCGGGCGGGGTCGCCGAGGAGCACAGGAAGACGGCGGGGTGAGGGGTGGCGTACGGGACCCGGGCCAGCCGGGGCCGTATCACCGCCTGGAGGCCCCCGAAGACGCCGCAGGCGATGTCGCCGCCCACGTAGTTGGCGTTGCGCGCGGCCAGCTCGGGGGGTCCGGCCACCGCACGGGCCAGGACGAGATCGCGGAAACCGGGGGCGAACCGCTCGATCTGCCGCTCGATGACCTCCGTGGCATCGCCCTTCCAGCCGCTGGGCACATGCCCGTAGACCCAGAAGGTGTGCTTGCCCTCGGGGGCGCGGGAGGCGTCGAGCAGGGACGGCTGGGCGGCGATCAGGAACGGCACGGTCGGCTCATGGCCCTCGGTGGCGGCCCGCAGTGCCGCACCGATCTCGCCCGCGGAGGGGCCGATGTGGACGGTCCCGGCGCGGCGGGCTTCGGGCGCGGTCCACGGCACCGGACCGTCCAGGGCGTAGTCGATCTTGAAGACGGAGGCCCCGTAGCGGTAGTGGGCGAAGGCGTTGCCCAGTCCGGCGATCCGGGCCAGTGCGGTGGGTGAGGTGTCGAAGACGTACGCACGGGCGGGCGGCAGTTCGTCGAGCCGCCGGACCGGGGTGCCGACGTGGATCGTGCCGCCCTGCTCGCGCAGATAGGAGCCGAGGGCGTCCGCGATGGACTGGGAGCCGCCGCGCGGCACCGGCCAGCCGACCTCATGGGCGGCGACCGCGAAGGTCAGCGCGGGCGCCGCGGTGGTCAGCGCGCTGGTCGGCGCGATGGCATGTCCGGCGAGCCCGCTGATCAGGGCCTTCGCCTTCTCGCCGCGGAAACGGCGGGCGAGGAGGGTGGACGACTGGAGCGCGTGCAGCCCGAACCTGACCCAGGTGGCCGGGTCCCGTGGCACCCCGTCCCACTGGGTGCGCAGGATGTCGGGTGCGAAGGTGTGCCATTTGCCGAGGTACGGCGCGACCAGCCGTCGGTAGGTCCCGGCGTCCCGCGGCCCGAGCGACATGGCCGTCTCGCCGACCGAACGGGCCAGCACCGCCGCGGAACCGTCCGGGAAGGGGTGGGCGAGCGGCAGCTCGGGGTGCAGCCACTCCAGGCCGTGCCGGGCGAGCGGCATCCGTTCGAAGGCCGGGGAGCCGACCCCGAGGGGGTGCACGGCGGAGCAGGGGTCGTGGCGGAAGCCGGGGAGGGTGAGCTCCTCGGTGCGGGAGCCGCCGCCGATGGCACCGGCCGCCTCGTAGACCTCCACCGCACAGCCGCGGCGGGCGAGTTCGACGGCCGCGGTCAGCCCGTTCGGTCCGGCACCCACCACAACCGCGTCGAGCATCGACGGCACGTCGGCCTCCTCCTCCTCGCCATTGAGGATCGTGGAACGTCAGCCGGCGGCGGCCAGCAGGCTCAGGATATGCCGTGCGGTGGCCTCGTCCCGGGCCGCTGTGAAAGGCAGCGCGTTTCCGCCAATAATGCGGAAGGGTTCCCCGGCCAGGGTGGCACTGGTACCGCCCGCCTCGGCCACCAGCAGCAGTCCCGCGGCGTGGTCCCAGGCGTTCTCCCAGGTGAAGGCGAGGGCGTCGAGCTGTCCGCGGGCCACCTTCAGATACTCCAGACCGGCCGAACCGCACGGCCGCGGCGCGACGCCCGGGGTGCTCAGACCGGCCAGGGCGCGCTTCTCCGCGTCGGTGGTGAAGTCGAAGTGGGAGATGGCCACTTCGAGGGTCGCACCGGGCTCCGGCGAGCCGGAACGGATCGGCTCTCCGTTCAGCAGGGCACCCTGACCGCGCCGGGCCACGGCCATCTCGTCCACCGCCGGGGCGAAGGTCCAGGAGGCGAGCAGTTCGCCGTGGTGGGCCAGGGCGACCAGGGTCGCGAAGCCCGGATCGCCGTGGACGAACTGCCGGGTGCCGTCGACCGGGTCGACGATCCACACCGGGGCGTCGCCGCCGAGCGCGCCGAGGATCGAGGGGTCGGCGTGCACGCCCTCCTCGCCCACCACGGCCGAGCCGGGCAGCAGGCTGGTCAGCGAGGCGGCCAGGTACTGCTCGGCGAGCCGGTCGGCGGTGGTGACGAGGTCGTGCGGGCCGTTCTTCTCGATGATCTCGTGCTCGGCGAGCTGCCGGAAGCGCGGCATGATCTCGGCGGCGGCCGCCTTGCGGACCGCCTCCTCGACATCGGACAGATCACCAGCGAGAAATTGATCGATCATACGTTCATCGAACCATGCCGCTCCGACAGCCGGTGACCAGGTGGCGGACGGAGGGTGTCACCGAGGTGAACCCCCTCACCGTCCCGGAGCCGTCAGCCGTCGGCCGCACGGGAACCTCAGCCGGTGCGGTGCCTGGCGGCCCCGGGCAGCATCAGCGCGGTGTAGAGCACCAGGGAGGCCCCGAGTCCGACCGCCCAGCCGTAGTCGGCCAGCGGCTGGAGGAACGGGATCAGTCCGTCCTCCGGGAACGGCCCCTTGCCCGGGTGGGAGTACGAACCGCCCACCGCGAGCACCCCGCCGACGGCGAAGGCGGCCACGGCCCGCCAGTTCCAGCCGGAGGTGTACCAGTAGCGGCCCCCGGGCCGGTAGAGGTCGGCGAGGTCGAGCACCGTGCGGCGGATGATCCAGTAGTCGGCGATCAGCACTCCGGCGACGGTGCCGAGCAGACCGCCGACGACACCGAGCCAGGTGAAGATGTACAGCTCCGGGGTGGAAGTGAGCTTCCACGGGAAGATCACCACGCCGACGATCCCGGTGATCAGCGCCCCGGTGCGGAAGCTGATGAGCTTCGGCGCCAGATTGGCCAGGTCATAGGCGGGCGAGACGACATTGGCCGCGATGTTGACCGAGATGGTGGCGATCAGCACCGTCACCAGTGCGAAGAGCAGGCCGAAGACGTTGTCCGCCTTGCCCGCGAGCGCCACCGGATCCCAGATGGCCTCGCCGTAGACGGCCTCGGAGCCGGAGGTGACGAAGACCGACAGCAGGGCGAAGGCCGTCATGGTGGTGGGCAGGCCCAGGGACTGTCCCCACACCTGGGCCCGCTGGCCCGCGCCGAAGCGGGTGAAGTCGGGGATGTTGAGGGAGAGGGTGGCCCAGAAACCGATCATGCCCATGAGGGCGGGGAAGAAGACGGGCCAGAAGTCACTGCCCCAGCCCAGTTTGGAGGGCTGGTCGAGCAGCGAGCCGAAACCGCCCGCCTTGACGGCTATCCAGACCAGCAGCACCACGGCTCCGATGAGCACGAAGGGCGCGGCCCAGTTCTCGAACCGTCTCAGGGTCTCCATACCCCGGTAGATGATGGCCAGTTCCAGCGCCCAGAAGACGACGAAACACAGCCACAGGGTCCAGGGGTAGCCGCCGATCTCCCCGGCCGTCGCCCAGCCGCCGCCGAACACCTTGCCCAGCAGGATGTAGATGCCCTGCCCGCCGATCCAGGTCTGGATGCCGAACCAGGCGCAGGCCACGGCGGCCCGGATGAGCGCGGGGAGGTTGGCACCGCGCAGCCCGAACGAGGCGCGCGCCAGCACCGGGAAGGGGATCCCGTACTTGGGCCCGGCGTGGCCGGTGAGCAGCATCGGCAGCAGCACGATGACATTGGCCAGGGCGATGGTGAAGACGGCCTGCTTCCAGTCCATGCCGAGGGCGACCAGACCGGAGGCGAGGGTCCAGGAGGGGATGTTGTGGGCCATGCCGATCCACAGTGCGGTGAAGTTGTAGGTGGTCCAGCGGCGTTCGGCGACCGGGACCGGCCGCAGGTCCTCGTTGCAGAAGCGGCTGTCGGCCAGGGAGGTGCCGGGCGGCAGCTCGACACGGCCGTCGGGGTGGGTGGTTCGGGCGGGCTCGGCGGGGGGCGGTGCGGTGGCGGTCATGGCGACCCTCTTCGTTCGGGACGGCGATACGGGGGGGGGAGAGGGCGGGCGGGGAAAGAGGCGCGGGCAGGGCGGGCGGGGAGCCGAGCGAGGAAGGGTGCGCGGATGCCGCGGGCCGGTCCCGGTGGACCGGCCCGCGGGGGGAGTCAGCCGCCGAAGGCGGGGATGATCCGCTCGCCGTAGGCGTCGATGGTCGCCTCCTTGGCGTCGTGCATCGCGTAGACGGCGAACTGGTCGACACCGAGCGACCGCAGCCGCTCCAGCTTCTCGATGTGCGCCTCCACCGGGCCCAGCAGACAGAAGCGGTCGACGATCTCGTCGGGGACGAAGGCGGTGTCCGGGTTCCCGGTGCGGCCGTGGTGGCTGTAGTCGTAGCCCTGCCGCTCCTTGATGTACGCGGTCAGGGACTCGGGAACGGCGCCGGAGTGCTCGCCGTAGCGGGAGACGAGATCGGCGACGTGGTTGCCGACCATCCCGCCGAACCAGCGGCACTGCTCGCGCGCGTGGTCGAGGTCGTCCCCGACGTACGCGGGGGCGGCGACGCAGATGGTGACGGAGTCGGGGTCGCGCCCGGCCGCGGCGGCGGCGTCCCGCACCGCCTTGACCATCCACTCCGTCAGGAACGGGTCGGCCAGCTGGAGGATGAAGCCGTCCGCCTTCTGCCCGGTCAGCGCCAGGGCCTTGGGGCCGTAGGCGGCCATCCACACCGGCAGCCGGCCGTCCTCGACCCACGGGATGCGCACCGGGTTGCCGTCCACGACGGCTTCGCGGCCCTCGGCCAGGTCGCGGATGGTGTCGATGGCCTCGCCCAGCCGGGCCAGTGTGTTGGGCCTGCGGCCCGCCACCCGCATCGCGGAGTCACCGCGGCCGATCCCGCAGACCGTGCGGTTGCCGTACATGTCGTTCAGGGTGGCGAAGGTGGAGGCGGTGACCTCCCAGGTGCGGGTGCCGGGGTTGGTGACCATCGGCCCGACGATCAGCCGCTCGGTGTGGTCCAGGATGCGGCTGTAGATGACGAAGGGCTCCTGCCACAGCACGGCGGAGTCGAACGTCCAGCCGTAGCGGAAGCCGTTGTTCTCGGCGCGTTGCATCAGGTCGACCACCCCTGACGCGGGCGGATCCGTCTGAAGGACGAGTCCGAAGTCCATGCTTGCTCCAGGTTCAGGGTTCAGGAGAGGTACTGACAGGTGGCGCGCGGCACATAGCGGCCGTGTCCGGCCCGCCCGGTGTACTCCCGCTGGTCGATCACGGTGGTGCCGCGCGACAGCACGGTCTGGACCTGCCCGGTGATCTGCTTGCCCTCGTACGCCGAGTAGTCGACGTTCATGTGGTGGGTCTCCACCGACAGGGTCTGCTCGGCGGCGGGGTCGTAGATCACCACATCGGCGTCGGCGCCCGGGGCGATGGTGCCCTTCTTCGGGTAGAGGCCGAACATCCGGGCCGGGGTGGCGCAGGCGATCTCGATCCAGCGGCGGCGGGAGATATGGCCGTCCACCACGGCCTGGTGGAGCAGGTCCATCCGGTGCTCCACCCCCGGCATACCGTTGGGGATCTTCGAGAAGTCCCCGCGGCCCAGCTCCTTCTGACCGGTGAAGCAGAAGGGGCAGTGGTCGGTGGAGACGACCTGGAGGTCGTTGGTGCGCAGCCCCCGCCACAGCGCCGCCTGGTGCTCCCGCGGCCGCAGCGGGGTGGAGCACACGTACTTGGCGCCCTCGAAGTCCGGTTCCGCGAGGTTGTCGGTGGACAGGAAGAGGTACTGCGGACAGGTCTCGCCGAAGACCGGCAGCCCCTTGTCCCGGGCCTGGGTCAGCTCGGCCACGGCCTCCTCGGCGGAGACGTGCACCACGTACAGCGGGGCACCGGCCACCCGGGCGAGCTGGATGGCGCGGTGGGTGGCCTCGGACTCCAGCAGTGCCTTGCGGACCTCGCCGTGGTAGCGGGGGTCGGTCCTGCCCTCGGCGAGGGCCTGTTCGACCAGGACGTCGATGGCGATGCCGTTCTCGGCGTGCATCATGATCAGCCCGCCGTTGGTGGCGCCGCGCTGCATGGCGCGCAGGATCTGGCCGTCGTCGCTGTAGAAGACGCCCGGATAGGCCATGAACAGCTTGAAACTGCTCACGCCCTCCTCCACCAGCAGGTCCATCTCCTTGAGCGACCCCTGGTCGACATCGGAGAGGATCATGTGGAAGCCGTAGTCGATGGCGCAGTTGCCGCCCGCCTTCAGATGCCAGGCGTCCAGGCCCTCGCGCAGTGCGTGGCCCTTGGTCTGGATGGCGAAGTCGACGATGGTGGTGGTGCCGCCCCAGGCCGCGGCCCGGGTACCGGTCTCGAAGGTGTCGGCGGCGAAGGTGCCGCCGAACGGCATCTCCATATGGGTGTGCGGATCGACCCCGCCCGGGATGACGTACTTCCCGGTGGCGTCGAGGGTGCGGTCGGCGGTCCAGCCGCGGGCGCACTCGCTGTCGGACGCGGCCAGGGCCACGATCTTCTCGTCCTCGATCAGGACGTCGGCGTGGGTCTCCTCGGCGGCGGTGATGACGAGCCCGCCACGGATCACGGTACGGGGCATCAGCTCGCACTCCTTCCGGACTGGGTGGCCTTGAGGGCTGCCTCGAGGATCTCCGCGCCCTCCTCCGCCTCGGCGACGGTGAGGCTCAGCGGCGGGGCGATGCGCAGCACGCTGCTGTTGTGCCCGCCGCCCTTGCCGATGAGCAGTCCGCCCTCACGGGCGGCCTCCAGCACGGTGGAGGCGGCCTCGGGGGACGGCCGGTCGGTGCCGGGCTCGACCAGTTCGATACCGATCATCAGCCCACGGCCGCGTACTTCGCGGACGGTGTCCAGACCGGCGGTCGCGGCCCGCAGCCGCTCGATGAGCAGTCCGCCGACCCGGCGGGCATTGCCCTGGAGGTCGTGTTCCACGAGGTGGTTGAGGTTGGCGAGGCCCGCGGCCATGGTGACCGGGCTGCCGCCGAAGGTGGAGATGGAGTTGGCGTCCAGGCAGTTCATGACCTCGGCGCGGGCCACCACCCCGCCGATGGACATACCGTTTCCGATGCCCTTGGCGAAGGTGAGGATGTCCGGCGGCCCGGAGCCCTCGTGGGCCTGCCAGCCCCAGAAGTGGTCGCCGGTGCGGCCCCAGCCGGTCTGCACCTCGTCGGTGATCCACAGGATGCCGTGCCGGTCGAGCACCTCGCGGAAGGCGGCGAACAGCCCGTCGGGCGGTGAGGTGAACCCGCCCACGCCCTGGACCGGTTCGGCGATCAGGGCGGCGACGTTGCCGTGCGCCTGGCCGAGGATGTCCTCGAGGTCGGCCACACATGCCTGGCTGAACTCGGCGTCGGTGAGGTGGGCGAAGGGTCCCCGTCCGCGCACCCCGCCGTGGACGTACAGGGTCTGCAGCGGGGACAGACTGGTCGGCGACCAGGAGCGGTTGCCGGTGATGCCCACGGCCGAGAAGGACCGGCCGTGGTAGCTGTTGCGCATCGCCAGGATCTGGTTGGAGCGGCGGTGGGTGGTGGCCAGCAGCAGGGCCGTGTCATTGGCCTCGGTGCCGGAGGTGGTGAAGAAGACCCGCGCGTCGGGGATGCCGGACAGCGCGGCGACGCGCTCGGCCAGGTCCACCATCGGGCGGTCGAGGTAGAGCGTGGAGCTGTGCAGGATGCGGCCCGCCTGCTCGCTGATCGCCTTGGTGACCTCGGGCAGCGCGTGGGCGGTCATCGTGGTGAGGATGCCGCCGAAGAAGTCGAGGTAGCGGTTGCCGTCCGCGTCCCAGACGTGCCGCCCCTCGCCGTGGGTGATCTCGATGGGCCGCTGGTAGTAGAGGGCCAGCCAGTCGGGCAGCACCGCCCGATGGCGCCGGTGCAGCGCCGCGTGGACGCCGGAGGGCTGCTCGGTCACGGCTTCACCAGCCCCTCGTAGGCGTCGGGGCGCCGGTCGCGGTAGAAGGCCCACTGCTGGCGCACCTCGTCGATGAGCTCGAAGTCGAGGTCCCTGACGATCAGTTCCTCCTGCTTGTCGCTGGCCACCTCGCCGACGAACTGGCCTCGCGGGTCGACGAAGTAGCTGGTGCCGTAGAAGTCGTTGTCGCCGTACTCCTCCACGCCCACGCGGTTGATGGCGGCGACGAAGTACTCGTTGGCGACGGCCGCGGCGGGCTGCTCCAGCTGCCACAGGTACGCGGACAGACCGCGTGAGGTCGCCGACGGGTTGTAGACCAGCTGGGCGCCGGCGAGCCCCAGCTCGCGCCAGCCCTCCGGGAAGTGACGGTCGTAGCAGATGTAGACGCCGACCTTGCCGACGGCGGTGTCGAACACCGGCCAGCCCATGTTGCCCGGCTTGAAGTAGTACTTCTCCCAGAACCCCTTGACCTGGGGGATGTGGTGCTTGCGGTACTTGCCGAGGTAGCTGCCGTCCGCGTCGATCACGGCGGCGGTGTTGTAGTAGAAGCCCGACTGCTCGACCTCGTAGACCGGCACCACGATGACCATGCCGGTCTCCCGGGCCAGCGCCTGCATCCGCTGGACGGTCGGCCCGTCCGGCACCCGTTCGGCCCACCGGTAGTGCTCCGCCTCCTGTACCTGACAGAAGTACGGGGCGTTGAACACCTCCTGGAAGCCGATCACCTTCGCGCCCTGGGCGGCCGCCTGCCGGGCGTACTCCTCATGCTTCGCGATCATTGATTCGGTATCGCCGGTCCAGGTGGCCTGGACGAGAGCGGCACGTACGACATTGGCCATGATCAGCTCCTTCACAGCAGGCGCTCCGAGGGCTTACCCCCGTCGTCAACCTGTGTCTACGCACGTAGAATCCGGCTGTGGTGAAGAACGTAGAAGCGCACTGACCACTCTGGCAATACCGCCGTCGTTACTCAACGAAGACATTCAGAATTCGCGTCCTATCAGGCCAGACCGGCCGTACGCAGTGCTAGAGCGAGATCGTTACGGCTGCTGGCGGACACCCGGTCCGCGGCGTCCAGGAGCAGCGGAACCAATGTGGCTGGATCCTCAGCTGCCGCCCCCGCCGCCTCCTCCGGGCTGCGGGCCCGGAGCAACGCCCGCAGCAGCAGGTCCGCCTCATGTCCGGCACCTGCCGCGACCAGCGCGAGCGCGGTGTGCGCGGTCTCCGCGACCGGCCGGGCGACGCTCTGCCGCAGCAGCCGTTCGCCGTCGGCCTCCCGGCCCGCCCGCATCAGCGCCTCCGCGGCGGCGGCCAGGCACGCGGGCGGAAGACACGCCATCTCCCAGAGCAGAGTGGCCACATCCGCCCCGAGCCCGGCGCGCTCCAGCTCCGCGGCGAGCACCGGCAGCCGCGGGGCGGGCCAGGCGGCGGTCTCGCACAGCACCATGTGCGCCTCACCGCCGCGCCCCTGCGCCCGCAGACTGCCGAGCCGGGTGACGGCCTCGGCGGCGGCGCGGTGGGCCTCGCCGCGCCGGGCCGCCTCCCGTACGGCGCGATGGGTCGCGCTCTCGTCCCGCCCACCCCGGCGCCGACGCCGGGGGCCACCGCCGTCGCCGTACGCCCCGGCGAACCGGGCCCCGCGGGGCGTCGACGGGGCCTCGGCCGCGGCGTCCACCGCCGGGGCGGGAGTGGGATCCGGGGACGGCGCCGCTCCCCCGTCCCCGTCGCCGTCGTCCGCCTCGACCCCGGCGAACCGCGCCCCGCGGGGACGCGAACGAGCGGCGGGGGGCAGATGTTCGAGGGCCGGCTCCGGCACCGCGCCCGGAACCCCGCCACGGGCAGGGGCCCCGTCGTCCTCGGGCGCGGGCCCCTCCGGGCTACGGCCACCGGGCGGGGGGCGGTCGGGGCCGTACCCCTCGGCCGCACGGCCGTCGACGCCGAGCCCACCCGGGCCATGGCCGCCTGGCTGAGGGCGGTCGGAACCGTAACCGTCGGCCGGACGCACATCCGCTCCGAGTCCGTCCGGCCCTCGCTCACCTGACGGGTAGCCACGGGACCGGGGCTGATCCGGGCCGTCACCGCCGTGCGCGGTATGTCCAGGTCCCTCGGACCGTTCCGTACCGGCGGGGGGCGCCGCGAGGGCGGTGAGGCGGGCGCGCAGTTCCTCGCAGCGGGCCGTCGCGCGTTCCCAGTCGTCGCGCGCCCACGCGAGATCCGTGGTCAGGGCGTCCCGCGCAGCGGGGTCGGCGGCGGTGTGCAGGGTCTCCTGGAGGTCGCGCTCGCGCCCGGCCGCGCGCTGCTGTTCGCGCCGCATCGCCGCCAGCCGCTCCCGGAGCGCCGGGCCTCCGCCGACCTCGGTGTCGTAGACCCGGACCGATGCCCGGTAGAGGTCGGCCGCGCGGGCCGCCGCGTCCCGCGCCGCCTGTGGGCCGTCATGGACGGAGAGGTCCTGGAGCAGTGCCTGGACCACGTCCCAGGGCGGCACCTCATGGCCGTCCAGACACGCTTCAAGACCCTCCGGGTCGCGCCGCGCGAAGACGCCGTACCACCCTGACCCCCGGTCCAGCCGCCGCGTCAGCGCCCGCAGGAAGTCCGCGAACTCACCGACCTCGGCCGGGAGTTGCCCGCCCACATCGCCACCCCTCTCCCCCTGACCGCCTTCACCCCCCTGGCCCGCATTCGACACCCCGCGTGTTACGGATCCGGTTACGGGCGTGCTACGGACGGTTTTCCTGCTCCGCACATGACAGCCAAACTTGCAAGTCCGGCTGTTGAAATCGTACGGTCGGGCCCATGGCACCCCACCCGGAGACCCACGCCCAGGAGCGTGTGGCCGCCGACCTCACAGCCGTCGTCGGGCAGCTGATGCGGCGGATGCGGGCGGCCTCGCCGCTCGGTGAGCTGACGCCGTCCCAGCGCGGTGTGCTGAGCCGTCTGGACACCGGCGGTCCGGCCACCACCGCGGCCCTGGCCCGCGCGGAGCTGATCCGGCCCCAGTCGATGCGGGCGATCCTCGCCGCGCTGGAGGAGCGGGGGCTGGTCGGGCGCGCCCCGCACCCCACCGACGGCCGGCAGATCGACTTCTCGGTCACCGAGGAGGGGCTGCGCGTCATCGCCGCCGTACGGCGGGCCAAGCAGAGCTGGCTGCTGGACGCGATCGCCACCCGTCTCGACGCGGACGAGCGCCGCACCGTGGCCGAGGCCACCGCCCTGCTGAAACGACTGGTCGGGGAGTGACGTCGACCGCCGGGCGCGCGCCGCGGACCCGTAGCCGATCCGCCCCTACCGTTCAGGAGCCCTGATGACCGCCACCACGCTCGACCCGGACACCGCCCTGGTCCTGGTCGACCTCCAGAAGGGCATCACCGCGCTGCCCACCGCGCACCCCGCCGCCGATGTGGTGGAGCGGGCGGCCCGGCTGGCCGCCGCCTTCCGCGAGCGCGGACGGCCGGTGGTGCTGGTGCGGGTGGTGGCCGGGGCGCCGGGCCGCACCGAGTCGGGGCCCAGCCGCCCGGGGCCGCGGCCCGCGGACTTCGCCGAGCTCGCGCCCGGACTCGGGCGCACGGACGACGACATCGTGGTCACCAAGCACACCTGGGGCGCCTTCCACGGCACCGATCTCGACCTCCAGCTGCGCCGCCGCGGGGTGACCCAGGTGGTGCTGGGCGGGATCGCCACCAGCATCGGGGTGGAGTCGACCGCGCGGGCCGCGTACGAGCACGGGTATCACGTGACCGTCGCGACCGACGCGGTGACCGACATGGATCCCGAGGCGCACCGCAACAGCGTCGAGCGGATCTTCCCGCGGCTCGGGGAGACCGGGACGGCCGACGAGCTCATCGCCCTGCTGGGCTGAGCCCGACGCCGGACGCGCCGGACCGTGCGGCCGGGCCGGTCCCCCGTGCGGGGGAGACCGGCCCGGTCGCGGTCAGCGGGGCAGCCCGTCAGCCGGCGGGCCGGACCACCATCGCGGAGCCACCGCCGCGTCGTTGCGTCTCGGCCGCGGCCAGCCACTTCCCGCCGGGCAGCCGCTGGACACCGGTCGCGGCGCCGATCTCCGGGTTCTGCTTGAAGGAGTGGCCGAGCGCCTCCAGTTCGGCGCGCTCGGGACCGTTCCACAGTCCCGGTTCCAGTTCGGTCTGGGCCGCGTTGCGCTGGCTGGCGCGTGGTGCGGCGATGGCGTCGACCAGCGGCATGCCCCGTTCGAGATGGTTGAGCAGGGTCTGCAGCACGGTGGTGATGATCGTCGCGCCGCCCGGTGAGCCGAGCGCCAGCACCGGCTTGTTGTCGTCGAGCACGATCGTCGGCGACATCGACGAGCGGGGCCGCTTCCCCGGACCCGGCAGGTTGGGGTCGTGGACGGCCGGGTCGGCGGGCGCGAAGGAGAAGTCGGTCAGCTCGTTGTTGAGCAGGAAGCCGCGGTCCGGGACGGTGATCCCACTGCCGCCGGTCTGCTCGATGGTGAGCGTGTAGGCGACGACGTTGCCCCACTTGTCGGCCGTCGTGAGATGGGTGGTGTTCTCACCCTCGTAGGTGGTGGGGGCGGCGTGGCCGCGGGTGTCACAGCTGCCGGGCTTCCCCGGACGGGTCGGGTCGCCGGGCTTCACCGGGCTCTTGAGCACCGCGTCGGGCTTGATCAGGCAGGCCCGGGAGTCGGCGAACCGCTGGGAGGTGAGTCCCTTGGTGGGGACGTCCTCGGCGGCCGGGTCGCCCACCCAGCGTCCGCGGTCGGCGAAGGCGATCCGGCTGGCCTCGATGTAGCGGTGGAGGTAGTCGCGGTCGCTCAGCTTGGAGAGGTCGGTCCGCTCCAGGATGTTGAGCCCCTCGGCCACGCTGGTGCCGCCGGAGGACGAGGGCGCCATGCCGTAGACGTCCAGTCCGCGGTAGCCGGTGCGGGTGGGCGCCTGCTGCTTGGTGCGGTACTCCCGCAGGTCGCGCGCGGTCAGATCACCCGGGTGCACGGTGCGCTCCGCCTTCGGGTCCACCGGGGGCTTGCGCACGGTGTCGACGATGTCGCGGGCCAGCTCGCCCTTGTAGACCGCCCCGGTGCCCTTCTTCGCCAGCAGGGCGTAGGTGCGGGCGAGATCGGGGTTGGTGAAGGTGGAGCCGACCACCGGCAGCTTGCCGCCGGGCAGGAACAGCTCGGACGAGGCCGGGAAGTCCTTGAAGCGGTCCTGGTTGTCGGCGGTCTGCTGGCGGAAGGTGGCGTCCACCGTGAAGCCGTCGCGGGCGAGCCGCTCGGCGGGCTTCAGCACCTGTCCCAGTGACCGGGTGCCCCAGTCGTGGAGGGCGTCCTCCCAGGTGGCGGGGGTGCCGGGGGTGCCCACGCTGAGCCCGCTGGTGACGGCGTCGGCGAACGGCAGCGGTTTGCCGTCCGCGCCGAGGAAGAGCTTCTCGTCGGCGCTGAGCGGCGCGGTCTCCCGGCCGTCCAGCGTGTGCACCTTGTGCGTCCTGGCGTCGTAGTAGACCAGGTACCCACCGCCGCCGACACCCGCCGAGTACGGCTCGGTGACACCGAGGGCGGCGGCGGTCGCGACCGCCGCGTCCACCGCGTTCCCGCCGCGCCGCAGCACCTCGATCCCGGCCGCCGAGGCGTCCGGGTCCACGCTGGAGACCGCGCCGCCGTAGCCCTGGGCCACCGGGGTCTTGGGGGGAGTGTCATGCGGGGCGGTGTCCGCCGGACCGGTCTGCGCCGCACCGGCCGGGGCGATGCCCAGCACGGCGGCCAGCGCGGCCGCTGCGGCCATCGCGGGCAGCCGGCGGCGCGGGGGCGCGGCGCCGGACGTGGTCGACGGTGCGGCGGGTCGTGCGGCGGGCCCCATCCATACCTCCAAGCGGACGACAGGGGCCGGAGCCTACCCGTGCGCGGTGTGTTCACGACAGGGGTCGGACCGTCCCGGCCGGTCGGGACGGGAGTCGGGTTCCCCCGATCCCCGCCCTCGAACACCCACCCGGTTCGCCGCTACGATGCGCGGCCATGAATGACACCCTGCAGGACCTGATCGCCTCCGCGGCGGCCCTGGTCGTGGGCCTGGCCCTCGGCTGGGCCGTGCATTCGGCGCTGGTGCGCCGCAAGCGCACCCGCGAGCAGCGCTTCTTCGGCCTGCCGGACGGCTCGGAGTGCGTGCTGGTCACCCATCGGGACAGCACCTCGGCGCACTGGAGCATTCCGCGCCATGACGCCCTCGCGCTGCTCGGTCTGGCCTCCGTCGTGGAGAACTGCGGCGCCCATCCCGAGGTCGCTCCGCATGACACCGGGTTGCAGGGGTTCGGCGCGCGGACGGAGTTCTGCGTGGGCGATCCCACGGCGCACCGCAGGCTGGCCGCCCACCTTTCGAACCTGCTGCCGGGGGTGACCGTGCGCCCGGGCGATGAATCGGGCGCGGACCGCGGCACCTTCACCATCGGCGGTACCGACTACCGCGCCGAACCGGGCGCGGTCGAGTACGTCCTGCTGGCCCGGCTGACGGCGGGCGAGGGCGGGCGTCCGGTCTTCCTGGCCGCCGGGCAGCGCCCGGTGACCCATCGCGCGGCGGTGCGCCACCTGGTGCGCAACCGGTCGCGGCTGGCGCGGAAGTACGGTGCGCAGGGCTCGTTCTGTCTGCTGCTGAAGGTGGTCAACTCCCAGGCGTACGGCCCGGATGTGGTCGAGCTGGTCGCCGATGTCACCAAGGCTGCGGCCGCGGCGCCCGCGCGGTCGCACGCCGCGCCCAAGGAGGTCTGAGGGCGGCCCGCTTCCGCCCGCTCGCACCGCGCGGCGCGGGGCCGGACCCGGACGGGGTCCGGCCCCTGGGCAGCGCCCCGAGCCGCTCCGGCCCCGGCAGCCGGGAGCGGCCCTTATCGTTACCCATGCGTAACTTACCGCGCTATTACCAGCGGTAAACACCCGGGTTACCGTCAGGTCACTTGAGCGCGTGCTCCCTTGAGCCCCCCACGGCCTTTTTCCCCACAGGAGCGACAAGTGACCCCTGCCCGTATCTCCCTGCGCACAGCGGCGATCACCGCCGTATCGGCAACCGTGCTGGCCGGTGCCGCCCTCGGCCCCGGCGCCGTGGCACCGGCCGCCGCGGCGGCGTCCACGAGCGCCGTCAGCGCGGCCGCCTCCTCGGCGTCCGTGCGCTTCGTCGACATTCCCGGCGACGGCGGCGTGAAGCTCGCCGCCAATGTGGTCGCCCCGGCCGACGCCGGTGCCGGGCACCGCTATCCGCTGGTCGTGCTGCCCACCAGCTGGGCCATGCCCCAGGTCGAATATCTCGCCCAGGCCAGGAAGCTGGCCGACTCCGGCTATGTGGTGGTCAGTTACAACCCCCGGGGCTTCTGGCAGTCCGGCGGACGCGTCGAGACGGCCGGACCGCCCGATGTCGCCGACGCCTCCAAGGTCATCGACTGGGCGCTGGACCACACCGCCGCCGACCCCGGCCACATCGGCATGGCCGGGGTCTCCTACGGCGCCGGGATCAGCCTGCTCGCCTCGGCGTTCGACCCCCGGGTGAAGGCCGTGGTGGCGATGAGCGGCTGGGCGGATCTGATCGACTCCATCTACAGCGGCCGCACCCAGCACCGTCAGGCCGCCGGTCTGCTGGGCGGGTTGGGAACGCTGACCGGCCGGCCGAGCGAGGAGATGAAGGAGATCCTCAAGGACTTCCTCGGCTCCAACCTGGCCAGGGAACAGGACATGATCGAGTGGGGGCGCAAACGCTCCCCCGCCACCTACCTCGACCGCATCAACGCCAACGGCACGGCCGTGATGCTGGGCAACGCCTGGGGGGACTCCATCTTCCCGCCCAACAGCTACGCCCGCTTCTACGACAAGCTCAGCGGGCCCAAGCGTCTTGAGCTGCGGCCCGGGGACCACGCGACCCCCGAACTCACCGGGCTGCTCGGGGTGCCCAATGACACCTGGGACCACTCCCGCCGCTGGCTGGACCGCTACCTCAAGGGCGACCGGAACGGCATCGACAGCGAACAGCCGGTGCAGCTCGCCTCCCGGACCAAGGACGGCTACGAGGGCTACCCCAGCTGGTCGGCCGTGCCCGGTGACCACCGCCGGATCTCCCTGGACCGCACCGAGCGGATCAGCGCCGACCACAACTCCGGCGCCGACGGCGGTACGGCGATCCTCAGCGGTGTGCTGGACCAGTTCCTGAAACTGCCGCCGCTGGCCTCGATCCCGCTGCTGCCCCGCTCCTTCGCCGCCGTCTGGCAGAGCGAGCGCTACGCCACCGAGCAGCGCATCCGCGGGAACGTCACCCTGCACACCACGATGACCAGCAACAAGTCCAGCGGTACGGCGGTGGCCTACCTCTACGACGTCGGCGCGCTCGGCATCGGCAAACTGATCACCCACGCCCCGGTCACCTTCCACGACCGCACCCCGGGGACGCCGTTCGGTGTGGACCTGGAGCTGTTCTCGACCGCCTACGACCTCCCCGCCGGGCACCGGCTGGCCCTGGTCGTCGACGCCAAGGACCCGCTCTACAACGAGCACAACCCGGACGGGGCGCGGCTCACCTTCTCCTCGCCCGAGGACGATCCGTCCGCGCTGTCGGTGCCGGTCCGCGACTGAGCGGACGGGCCCGGCCCGTTCACCGCCTCCGCCCCCGTGTCAGGTGCGGGTGTCACCCGGCATGGGGGCGGCCGGTTCAGCGGCGGCGACGGTCACCTGACCGGTCTTCACACTGCGCCGCTCCCGCTTCGCCACCCAGTTGGCGAACCACGACAGCAGCATGCACATCCCGATGTAGATCGGCGAGATCACCATCACCACCGGGATGAAAGGGAGGTCGTAGTCGAGATTGGACGCGATGAGCTTCCCGGCGTGCAGGAACTCCTCGTAGGTGATGAGGAAGCCGAGCGAGGTGTCCTTCAGGGCGACCACCAGCTGGCTGATGATGGCGGGCAGCATCGCCCGTACGCCCTGCGGCACCAGGACGAACGTCATCACCGCCGTCTTCCGCATGCCCAGTGAGTACGCGGCCTCGCGCTGACCGCGGTCCACCGCGTTCACCCCGGCGCGGAAGACCTCCGCCAGCACCGAGCCGTTGTACAGCGTCAGCCCGGTGACCAGCGCGGGCAGGGGCTGCACCTTCAGCGCGACGAACACGAAGAAGATCATCACCAGTACCGGCATCGCCCGGAAGAACTCCACCACCAGTGTGGACAGCCAGCGCACCGGCCGGTGCTCCGAAAGCCGTCCGGCGGCCAGCACCGCGCCGAGCACCAGCGAGAACACCGCGGCCAGCGCGAACGCCTTGAGAGTGTTGGCGAGCCCGCGCAGCAGCAGCTCCTGGATGCCCTTGTACGCGAAGGGCGCCCATTTCTCGGCCGCGAACTGCCCGGTGTCGACCAGGAGGTAGACCACCCAGGCGATCAGCGCCAGCAGCACGGCCGTCGCCACGGCCCCGTAGATCCGGTGGCGGCGCCGGGTGCGCGGCCCGGCCACGTCGTAGAGGGCGGTGGTGGTCATCGCGGCACTCCCCAGCGCTTCTCCAGGACGGCGAAGATCGCGCTGATGGCCAGCGTCACGATCAGATAGCCGACGGCGATCCAGATGAAGGTCCAGATGATGCTGTAGCCCATCTCGTTGAGCGGCTTGTAGGTGCCCAGCAGCTCGGTGACGCTGAACGACCCGGCGATGGCGGAGTTCTTGGCGAGCGCGATCAGGGTCGAGCCGATCGGCGGGATGACCGAGCGGAACGCCTGCGGCAGCACCACCGCGCCCAGCGTCTGCTCGAACGTCATCCCGAGGCTGCGCGCCGCCTCGCCCTGTCCCACCGGCACCGTGTTGATGCCCGAGCGCACCGCCTCGCAGATGAACGCCGAGGTGTAGCAGCCCAGCGCCAGCACCGCGAAGGTGGTGAAGGGGAGCACCAGGCCGAACCGCGGCAGCCCCAGCATCACCGCGAAGAACAGCAGCGTCAGCGGGGTGTTGCGCAGCACCGTCACCCACGCGGTGCCGAACGCCCGCAGCGAGGCCACCGGAGCCACCCGGAACGCCGCCATCAGGATGCCTGCGGCCAGGGCGAGCAGGGAGGCGTACACGGTCAGCTCGACCGTGCCCAGGAACCCCTTGCCGTAGAGGGAGAAGTTGTCGGTGAGCACATCCATGCGGCGGCCTCAGCGCGTCTGGTAGCGGTCGATGGGCGGCGGTTTGGGCGCGGGCACCCCGGACAGCCCGAGGGTCGCGTTGTACGCCCTCTTCCAGTCCCCGTTGCGCTCGTGGGCCAGCAGTGCGTCGTCCAGCGCGAAGCGCAGCGCGTTGTCATGGCGGGGCACACCGATGCCGTACGGCTCCTTGGAGAACGGTTTGCCCACCACCTTCAGCTCGTCCGGGACCTTGGCCGCGTAGCCGAGCAGGATGACGTTGTCCGTGGTGACCGCGTCGACCTGGTAGCTCAGCAGGTTGTCCACGCAGACCGAGTAGGTGTCGTAGGCCACCGCCCGCGCCTTGGGGTAGTCGGTCTGGATCCGCTGGAGCGGGGTCGAACCGGCCACCGAGCACACCGTCTTGCCCGCGAGGTCCTGCGGACCGTGGATGTCGTCCTCGTCGGTGCGCACCAGCAGCGACTGGCCCGCCATGTAGTACGGCCCGGCGAAGCCGACCTGGCGCTTGCGCAGCGGATTGATGGTGTAGGTGCCGACGTAGTAGTCGATCTGGCCGTTCTGGAGCGCGGTCTCCCGGTTGGCGGAGGCGATGGTCCGGAACCGGATGGTGCTGGGCTGGAACCCCAGCGACGCGGCCATCATCTTGGCGATCTCGACATCGAAACCGGAGTAGCGGCCGGTGGCCGGGTCCTTCTCGCCCAGATAGGGCTGGTCCTCCTTGACCCCCACGGTGAGGTAGCCGCGCCGCTCGGCCCGCCGCCAGGTGGGCGACTCCGGCAGCCGGAAGCCGGTGTCCACCTTGTAGGTGGGCAACTCCTCGGCCTGGGGACCCTTGACGGGCGGGCTGCCCTCCTTCCCGCATCCGGCCGCTGCCGGAAGCAGGGCGAGGGCCAGGGCCAGGGCGGCGATCGTCCGGCGGATGCGCCTCATGTCCGTCACCACCCGGCTCAGTGCTTGAGGATCTTGGAGAGGAAGTCCCGGGCCCGCTCGGTCGCCGGGGCCCTGAAGAACTCCTCCGGGCTGCGGTCCTCCACGATCCGGCCGTCGGCCATGAACACCACCCGGTTCGCCGCGGAGCGCGCGAAGCCCATCTCATGGGTGACGACGACCATCGTCATCCCGTCCCGGGCGAGCTGCTGCATGACCTCCAGCACCTCGTTGATCATCTCCGGGTCGAGCGCCGAGGTCGGCTCGTCGAAGAGCATCACCTTCGGGTCCATGGCCAGCGCGCGGGCGATCGCCACCCGCTGCTGCTGGCCGCCGGAGAGCTGCGCCGGATACTTGGGCGCCTGGTCCGCGAGCCCGACCCGCTCCAGCAACTCCCGCGCCCGCTGCTCGGATTCCCGCTTGGCGCGCTTGCGCACCTTCTGCTGGCCGAGCATCACGTTGTCCAGCACGGTCCGGTGCGCGAAGAGGTTGAACGACTGGAAGACCATGCCGACCTCGGCCCGCAGCCGTGCCAGCTCCTTGCCCTCCTCGGGCAGCGGCCGGCCGTCCACGGCGATGGAGCCGGACTGGATCGTCTCCAGCCGGTTGATGGTCCGGCACAGCGTGGACTTCCCGGAGCCGGAGGGTCCGATGACCACCACGACCTCACCGCGGCCGACGGTGAGGTCGATGTCCTGGAGCACATGGAGCGCGCCGAAGTACTTGTTGACCTCACGCATCTCGATCAGCGGTTCGCCGACGGCCATACCCGGCCCCACCCACTTTCGCCTGTGTCGCGTCAGCGCAAGCTATCCAGACAAAAGCGGCACATCACACAGGACACGCATACCGGGGGGTGGATACCCCCCGATCGAGAGCGGCCCGGGGCGACGGCTCAGGGCATCGCGCCGGAGACCACCGTGCCGTCGTCGAAGACGAGGTACAGCACACCGCCGTCACCGAGCACCAGGGGCGGGATCCACTCGGAGGGGTCCTTGACCACCGGCCAGCCCGGATAGCGGACCGGCTCCCCGGAAGGCCGTCCGTCGGCCCCGGAGAAGGGGCGCAGCCCCCTGTGGTCGACGGACAGGAAGCGGTCGCCGTGGACCGGTACCGTCACCTCCCCGGTGCCGCTCGGCCTGGTCCAGCGCTTCCCTCTGGTGAGCAGGTCGACGCCGTGCAGTGTCATGGTGCCGTCGGTCCCGGTGGTACGGGTGACGGCCGTCCGGCCGGTGCCCGCGGTCACCATGCCGCCCGGCAGCGTGGACAGCGACTTGAGGGTGCGGGGGTCGCGCACCGTGGTGGTGTTCTCGGCGGTGTCGCAGTAGACGCGCCCTCCCCGCACCACCAGCGGCAGACAGGGCGGCGCCTCGCCCGTCGCCTCCCCGTCGGCGGTGTCCAGCGCGACTCCATGGGTGTCCCCCTGGACGTACAGCCGGTCCCCCACCAGCTCCATGCTCTGCGGGAAGACGCTTCGGTGGACCTTCTCCCAGAGGCGGTGTCCGCTGGACGCCCGGTAGGCGCGGAAGAGCATGCTGGAACTGGTGCCCACACCTGCCGGACCGCCGTAGACGATGTACACCACACCGTCCGCGGCCGCCGCCCGCGTGGGTACGTATCCCGCGGCACCCGGCCAGTGGGACACCGGCTTGCCGGTGCCGAGCCGCAGGCCCACGACGCCGTCGCCCTCCGCGGCGTAGACCACGTCCCCGCCGATCGCGGGAAAGAACTCACCGGCGCTCCGGTCGTTGCGCCCGCCCTCGTCGTGATAGCGCCAGACCCGCTTACCGGTGGCAGCCTTCCGCACCTCGACTCCGCCGGGCACACCGCACATCAGATAGGCGTCCGCCAACTGGCAGGCGGACGGGGAGCCGTCCGGCAGCCGGGCGTGCCAGGGCTTCCAGCCCGCGGGCCGCCGTTTCCGGTCATCGGCGTGGGGCCCCAGTCCCACGGCCCGCGCGCCGATGTCCGTACGCCCGGTCACCACCGGTCCCGCGGCAACCGGGGCGGCCGCGTCCGAAGCCGTCCCGTCGTCCTCCCCCGGACCGGGGAGCAGCGTGGCGATCAGCAGCCCGGCCGTCAGCGCCGCCGCCCCGGCCAGGGCGAGGACCAGGGAACGCGGGCGCCGCCGTCCGTCCGGAGCGGGCGGGGTTAGCCCCGGCGACGGGGGCGGTGCCGCCGCCAGCACCCGGCGCACCTCCGCGTCATGGGAACCGATGAGCCCAAGGATCCCCTCGGGCCACGGGAAGGGCCCGGTCCTGCGGGTCTCCCGTCCCGGCCTGCCGTTGGCCACCGCCTCGGGGTCCAAGGAGCGCAGCAGCGCGTCCGGGGTGGGCCGCGCGCCGGGGTCCCGGTCCAGGCAGGCCGTGACGACCCCGCGCAGCTCGTCCGGTACGCCGTCGAGATCGGCCGCACCGCGGGCGACGCGGTGGATGACGGCGGCCAGTTCCTCGTCGTGGAACGGTCCCGAGCCGCGGGAGGCGAAGCACAGCAGCGCGCCGAGGGCGAAGACATCGGCGGCCGCCGTCACCGGCCCGTCGGTCATGAGCTGTTCCGGGGCTATGAAGCCCGGTGAACCGATCATCGTGCCGACCCCCGTGAGCGCGGTGGCGTCGTACGCCTGCGCGATACCGAAGTCGATGATCCGGGGCCCGCCGGCCGTCAGGAGGACGTTGGCGGGCTTGAGGTCGCGGTGCAGCACCCGTGCGCCGTGGATCGTCCGCAGTCCGCGGGCCAGGTCCGCGCCCAGGGCGCGGACGGCGGCCGCCGGGAGGGGACCGCACCGGGTCACCGCCTCGTGCAGCGAGGGGCCGACGACGTACTCGGTGGCCAGCCAGGGCGGGGCCGCGGCGGGGTCCGCGTCCACCAGAGCCACGGTGTGGGGGCCGCGGACCGCCCGTGCCGCCTCCACCTCACGGCGGAAGCGGATGCCGAACTCCCGGTCGTCCAAACGGTCCTGGCGCATCGTCTTGACCGCGACCAGCGCGGGGAGGGCACCTTCTGCACCGTCGGCCGGGCGGGGCGGAACGTCCTGGGGTAAGGCCAGGTACACCGTCCCCATACCGCCCGAACCCAGTGCGGCCAGTGGCCGGTACGGGCCGATCCGGCGCGGGGTGTGCTCGTCGAGGGGTCGCAGCACCGCTCCCTCGTCTCCTCTCGTAGTGGTCCAGTGGTCGTGGTGGTCGTGGTGGTCCCGCTGATCACGCGGGTGGCCGGCACGGTGTCAGGGCATGTCGAGCGAGCGGACCGTGCCGTCGTAGTAGACGAGGACGACGGTTCCGCCGGCCGACAGCACCTCCGGCGCCCGCACCGCCTTCCTGACGTTCCGGGGAGCCGGGGCGGAGCGGATACCGGGCGCGCCCTTCACCGGGGTCCGGTGCGCGGTGCCGCCCCACGGCAGGGTGTACAGCGCGGCGTTGTCGGCGTAGACGGCGGTGCTCCCGATGAACACGCCCGCGGAGACGGCCGCCCGCTCTCCGCCGGGTGTACGGGCCACCGGGCCGACCCGGAGCGTCGTACCGTCCATCCCGCGCAGCAGCACCGCGTCGCCTTCCGTGGTCAGCGCGCCACGGCTGCCCAGCGCACCCACCGAACCCCGTGCCGGGGGCACCCCGGGATAGACCGGATCGTCCGGGTGGTCGACCCGCTCCAGGGTCCGGGCGTCCAGGGCGGCGACGCCCTCGTGCCCACCCGGGCACAGCACCTCACCGCCGCTCAGCTGCGCTCCCCGGCACCGCTCCGCGGCCGTCTCCGAGACGGCCTCCCGCTTCCCGGTACCGGCGTCATACGCCATCAGACGGTCCGGTCCCAGCACATAGACCAGTCCGGTGCCGAACGCCTGGACGCCGACGGGGGTCCCGGCCGCCGCCGCGCCGTCCCGCGCGGGGAGGGCGCGGGACCACAGCCGGTGTCCGCCGCGGACGTCGTACGCCAGGACCTCGGCACCGCCGTCGTTCCCGGTCCCGTCGTGCCCGGTGGCCGTGAGGAAGACCCGCCCGTCGGCCGCGAGGATCCGTCCGTGCTCTCCCCCGCGGCCCGCGATCCGCCGCTCCCAGCGGACCGAGCCGTCCCGGACGTCGCGGGCGCGCAGCCGCCCGGATTCGGCCGAGACCACCAGCCCGCCGACGACCACCGGATTGGTGCCGTCGCCCCGGGCGTGGTGCGCGGGCCGCTCGCCCGGGTGCTCCCGGTCGGTCCGCCAGCGGCGCGCACCGGACGCGGCGTCGAGGGCCTGGAGCGTTCCGTCCGCGAGACGGCACACCAGCAGCCGGCTGTCCAGCGCGCAGTCCACCGGTGTGTCCGCCAGCCGGGCCGCCCAGCTCCGCCAGCCCTCCGGTCGCCGGGCGCCGCTCGAGGAGAAGGTCCGGTTGCGGTCCGGGCCACCGTACGCGTCCACCGAGACCGAAGTGGTGCCGGACGCCGCGCCGTTCGCCCCGGTCCGCGGTCCGGCGCCGTCGTCCGCGCCCGGGCCGAGGGCGCGGATCCCGAAGACCGCCAGGGCGGTGGCGGCCAGTACCGCCGCGCCGGTCAGCACCCGCCGGCGGCGCGGCACACCGTCCCCGCCCGTCCGTGGCGGCCGGCGCACCGCACCGGCCTCGGTCGGCGCACTGTGCACGGCGGACGCGCCGGGCGGGGGCTCCGGACCGAACGCGGTTTCCGCGGCGGCCCGTTCGAGGGTGCGCCGCAGCTCCCCTTCCCGCTCGGCGATCAGCGCCTGGACCGGAGCGGGCCAGGGAGGCCGCACGACGGTACCCGCGGGGGTCCCGGCCGCGAACCGGCGCTCCAGCTCGGCGGTGTCCGGCCGGGCCGTCGGATCGGGGTGCAGACAGTCGGTCAGCAGTTCGCGCAGCCGACCGGGGACACGGGAGAGATCCGCCTCGGCCTCCGCGATGCGGAACAGCACCAGGGCCACCGGCCCGTCACCGTCGCCGAACAGCCCCTCCCCGGTGGCGGCGTAGCACAGCAGCGTGGCGAGACAGAAGACGTCCGAGGCCGCGACGACATGGCGGCTGCCCCTGACGTGCTCGGGCGACATGAAGCCCGGTGAGCCGACCACGGCTCCGGCGACGGTCATGGTGCCGGCGCCGAAGGGCCGGGCGATACCGAAGTCGATGACCTTGGGTCCGCCGTCCGCCAGCAGCACGTTCCCGGGTTTCAGATCCCGGTGCAGGACGCGGGCGTGGTGGATGCTGCGCAGGGCGCGGACGAGGTCCAGGCCGAGAGTCCGGACGGTCTCGGGCGGCAGCGGGCCGGATCGGTACACGGTCCGGTCGAGGGCGGGTCCCGGTACGTACTCGGTGGCCATCCACGGGGTGTCGGCCTCGGCGTCGCCGCCCAGCAGACGTGCGGTGTAACGGCCCTCCACCGCCTGGGCCGCGGCGATCTCGCGCCGGAAGCGCCCGCGGAAGTCATGATCGGGGCCGGCCCCGGGAAGGGTGCCGGCGGTGCCGTCCGCGACGAGGTCGGGCCGGATCGTCTTCACCGCGGCCGGACGGCCCGCGGGGTCGACCCCGAGGAACACCTCGCCCATGCCGCCCGCGCCGAGGCGGGTGAGCAGCCGGTAGGGCCCGATGGCCCGGAGCGAAGGCTGGGACCCCCCTCCCCGCACGTCCTGACCCCCCTCTGCCACAGCGCGTCCACAGATTACCCGTTGGGGCGAGCGGGACCGCCCGCCGGCCCGGGGGTGACCGTGACCGCCGTCGGGCTATGTCTCGGCGGCCTCGGCGTAGAGCTGGGAGAGTTCCGGGGCGCCGTCGACGGCCCACTGGTGACCGGCCTGGACGACGTCGACCTCGCGGCCCGAACCGAGTCTGACGACGGGTCGGCCGTTGGGCCAGACCTGCCAGACGGCGCCGGGGACGGTGCGGATGATGACCGTGCCGAGGTAGAGCCCGGCGTCGTTGCCGAGCCAGGTCAGTTCCTCGGGGTCGTCGCGCCAGCGCGGGAGGAGTTGGTCGAGTTCCTCCAACGAGGCGGCGGAATCGTCGAGTCCGATCCCGGCGGTGGCGGCGCGGGCGCGCAGCAGCTCGCATTCGGAGAGCAGCTGCGCGACCCCCTGGGGATCCTCCTCCTGGGCGCCCATCAGCGCCGTTGCGGAGGCCGGGCCGTGCCGCTTGCGCCAGTTGTCCAAGAAGGGGATGTTCATACCACTCAGCGTCGCATCCCGCGCACGGGCGCACCACAGGGCGCGCGGTATGGCTCGTGACCCGATGATTGTCTTGACGCCACCCATCCGCCTCTCTACGTTCTTCCCGCACCTGTCGGATCAGCGGTCGGGGTTGGTTGCGAGAGGGGACACGTATGCGCCTGGGCAGACGGTGGACGGCGGCCGGGATCATCGCGGGAGGTGTCGCCTTCGCCCTTCCGGCATCGGCCGTACCGGCTCTGGCCGGGACAGCCACCCGGACCGCACCGCCCGAGCCGCTCCCCCTGGAGCGGCTTTTCGACAACCGGGGGGTCAGCGAGGACTCCCGGCCCGGGGACGCGGACTTCGACGGTTCGGGCAACTCGCTGTCCGCGGGGGATCTGAGGGCCGCCGGGTGGACGCCGGGGCGGGTGCTCGATCTGGACGGGGCACGGCTGACCTGGCCGCGGGGCGCGGGAGCGCGCCCGGACAACGTGGTCGCCGACGGGCAGGCGGTACGGCTGCGCGGCCGGGGCGAGGCGCTCACCTTCCTCGTGGCGGGCAGCGCGCCGGAGGGACCCGGCGCCGGGGTGAGCGGCACCGGGACGGTGCGCTACCGCGACGGGTCGAGCGGGACGTACACCCTCACCGCGCCGGACTGGCGCGGGGGTTCCGCGGCCACCAAGGCGGTCGGCCTCCCGCACCTCAACGGCGCGGGCGGGCAGCGGACGGGACCCGCCCGGCTGTACGCGGTGACGGTGCCGGTGGCCCGGGACCGGGAGATCGCGTCGGTGGTGCTGCCCGGTGATCCGGGGCCGGGCGCCGATCTGCATGTGTTCGCCGCGACGCTGCGGCGGTCCACGCCGGGCTGGACGGGCAGCTGGGGAGCGAGCACCGCCGGGTACACCAAGGTCGGACCGTGGACGGACCAGACGCTGCGGCTGGTGGTGCACACCAGCGCGGGCGGGCCGCGGGCCAGGATCCGGCTGGCGAACACCTTCGCGGCGGCGCCGGTCGGGATCGGCCGGGCCACCGTCGCCGTACAGGGGAACGGGGCGGCGGCGCACGGTACGCCGGTGCCGCTGACGTTCGGCGGACGGCGGGGCGCCGCGATCCCGGCGGGGGCGCAGCTGGTCAGCGACCCGGTGGACTTCCGCGTCCCCGCGGACACCAATCTGCTGGTGAGCGTGCATCTGCCGGGACCCGTCAGCGCGGCGCCGGTGCACACCCAGGCCACCCAGCGCTCGTATCTGAGCGCGCCGGGCAGCGGGGACCGCACCGGGGACACCGGTGCGGACGCCTACACCGGCACCCTGACCACCTGGCCGTTCCTCACCGGTGTGGAGGTGACGGGCGGGCCGGGCACGGTGGTGGCGCTGGGCGACTCGATCACCGACGGCACCAACTCCACGGCCGACGCCAACCGCCGCTGGCCGGATGTGCTGGCCCGGCGGCTGCGCGCGCAGTCCGAGGTGCCCGCGTACGGGGTGGTCAACAGCGGTATCTCCGCGAACCGCGTGGTCACCGATGTCTACACCGGCGACGGGGTCTCCACGGTGACCAGCGGGGTGAGCGCACTGAGCCGGCTGGAGCGGGACGCGCTCGCCCGGACCGGTGCCCGGACCGTGGTGGTCTTCCAGGGCATCAACGACCTGCGCTGGGGCACCTCGGCGCAGGATGTCGTCGCGGGACTGCGGACCCTCGCGGCGCGCGCCCATGCGCGCGGGCTGCGGGTCGTCGGGGCGACGATCGCGCCGTGCGAGGGCGAGGCGCGCTGCACGGCGGACGCCGACGCACGCCGTCAGGTGGTCAACGCGTTCCTGCGGGACAGCGGCGGGGTGTTCGACGCGGTGCTGGACTTCGACGCGGTGGTGCGGGATCCGCAGCACCCGGCGCGGATCCTCCCGGCGTACGACAGCGGTGACCATCTGCACCCCGGGGACGCCGGGTTGCGGGCGATGGCCGAGTCGATCGACCTGCGGGCCCTGACGGGGTGACCCCCGGTCTCAGACCTCCAGGTCGACCACGACCGGGGCGTGGTCGGAGGCGCCCTTGCCCTTGCGCTCCTCACGGTCCACGTACGCGTCGCCCACGGCCTTGGCGAACGGCTCGTTCCCGTAGACCAGGTCGATCCGCATGCCCCGGTTCTTGGGGAAGCCCAGCTCGCGGTAGTCCCAGTAGGTGAAGGGGCGGTCGTACTTCAGCGGGCGTGGCACCACATCGGACAGACCGGTGCCGCGCAGCGCGGTCAGGGCGTCCCGCTCGCGGTCGGTGACGTGGGTGAGGCCGTCGAAGGCGGCCCGGTCCCAGACGTCCTCGTCGGTGGGCGCCACGTTGAAGTCGCCGAGGACGGCGAAGGGGCGGTCACCGGCGGCGTCCTCGGCGACCGTGGAGCGCAGTGCCTCCAGCCAGTCCAGCTTGTAGTCGTAGTGCGGGTGGCCGATCTCCCGGCCGTTGGGCACATAGACCGACCAGACGCGGACGCCGCCGCAGGTGGCCGCTATGGCGCGCGGCTCCTGCCCGCCGTCGTAGTCCGGGCCGCCGGGCAGGCCGACGGTGATCTCGCCGAGCCCCACCCGGGAGAGCAGCGCCACCCCGTTCCACCGGCCGGTGGCGTTGACCGCGGACTCGTAGCCCAGTTCGCGCAGCGGCTCGTAGGGGAAGGCGGACTCGGCGCACTTCGTCTCCTGGACGCACAGCACGTCCGTACCGCTGCTCTCCAGCCAGGCGAGCAGCCGCGGCAGCCGGGCGGTGATCGAATTGACGTTCCAGGTCGCGATGCGCATGTGGGCCAACCTAACAGCCGGGTCCGACAGCGCTCACAGGGTCAGCGTCTGCCCCGGCGCCAGCCGCAGATGCTCGGTACCGGCGATACCCGGACCCTCGGGTCCCAGCAGCCGGCCGTAGACCTGCGGGGCCACCTCGGACAGCAGGGCGTCGTGGATGTCGACGGCCCGGCGGGGGGCCACGGCCCGGACATAGTCGAGCACCTCGCTGAACTTGTTCCAGGGGGCGTGCACCGGCAGCAGCAGCGTGTCCAGCCTGCGGCCGGGGGGCACCGTGAGCGCGTCGCCGGGGTGGAAGACGGTGTTGTCCACCACGTAGCCGACGTTGGTGATCCGGGGGATGTCGGGGTGGATGACGGCGTGCAGCTGGCCGTGGACCTCGATCTCGAACCCCGCGGCGGTGAAGGTGTCGCCCTCGCCGATCGTGTGCACCCGGCCGGGGAACGCCGCCGAGATCTGCCCGGCCACACTGGTCAGGGTCCACAGCTCGGCGCCGGGGTTGGCCTCGAGCGCCACCCGCAGCCGTGCCTCGTTGAAGTGGTCGGCGTGTTCATGGGTGACCAGGATCGCGTCCGCGGCCACCGCCGCGTCCTGTTCGCTGAAGGCTCCGGGGTCGATGACGAGCGTCTGCCCGTCCTTCTCCAGCCGGACGCAGGCGTGGCCCTTCTTGGTGAGCTTCATGTGGATCATTCTGCTACCGGGCCGCCCGCGTAAACGGCTCACTCCTCCGGGCTGGTCTCCTCAGCGATGACACGCTGGGCCACCGCGAAGGCGGCGTTGGCGGCGGGCACCCCGCAGTAGACGCCGGTGTGCAGCAGGACTTCCTTGATCTCGGTGGGGGTGAGCCCGTTGCGCAGCGCGGCGCGGGTGTGGAAGGCCAGTTCATCCAGGTGGCCGCGGGCGACCAGGGCGGTGAGGGTGATCACGGAGCGGGTGCGCCGGTCGATCCCCGGACGGGTCCACACCTCGCCCCACGCGTAGCGGGTGATGAAGTCCTGGAAGTCGCCGGTGAACTCGTCGGTCTGTGACTCGGCGCGGTCCACGTGCGCGTCGCCCAGCACCTCGCGGCGCACCTTGATGCCGCGCTCGAAGGCGTCGGTGCGGGCGTCCGGGACCGGTTCGGGCGCGGCGGCCCAGCCGATCTCCGCGGCCGGGGTGGCCGTCGGGGCCGTCGTCGGCGTGGCGGGGGGCGCGGGGGTGAGCACCGGCTTGACGGGCGGCGCCGGGATCGCGGTCATCCCGGTGGGGTGGTCCGGGCTCTGCCAGGTGCCGGAGAAGTGGCGGACCAGCAGATCGGTGACGGCCGCCGGCTGCTCCACCGGGGCGAGGTGGGAGGTGCCGGGGACCATGGCGAGCCGGGCGTCGGGGATTCCGGCGACCAGGACGCGGGCGTCGGCGGGCGGGGTCACCTCGTCGTCGGCGCCGACCAGCACCAGGGTGGGAGCGCTGATCAGACCGAGCTCGGCGCGGGCGTCGAACGCGGCGAGCGCCTCGCAGCAGGCGATGTAGCAACCGGGGTCGGTGGTGCGGACCATCTGGACGGCCCAGTCGACGATGGCGGGCTGGGCGCCGGCGAACGCGGGGGTGAACCAGCGCTCGGGGGTGGCACGGGCCACCGGGTCGAGACCGTTGGTGCGGACCACCACACCGCGCTGCCGGAAGGAGTCGGCGGTGCCGAAGCGCGGGGAGGCGGAGACGAGGGCGAGCGAGCCCACTCTGAGCGGATGGCGCAGCGCGAGTTCGGCGCCGATGGCCCCGCCGAGCGAGCAGCCCGCGTACCCGAACCGGTCGATCCCGATCTGGTCCAGGGTGGCCAGCAGCCGTCCGGCGAGCTCCCGCACGGACGAGGCGGGGTAGGCCGGTGCACCGCCGTGGCCGGGCAGGTCGAAGCGGAGCACCCGCCAGTGGCGGGACAGCTCGGGTATCTGGCGGTCCCACATGTGCCAGGTGGTGCCCAGCGCCGGTCCGAGGACGAGCACGGGCCCGTCCTCGGGTCCGTCGATCCGGTACTGAAGTGTCTTGATCTCGCTCACCCGGAAACGGTATCCGAACGAGGTGGCCGCCCCTTACGGCGTAACCGTGGAGACTACGTAGACCTTCGGGTGACGGGGATTGTCACGGTTGACGGTGATCTCCAGCGTGGGCTGGGGGTCCTTCTGCTTGAACACCGTTCCTGACCACTTATCGCCTGAACCAAGGCGCCAGCCGACCTTCTTGGCCTCCTTGGCGCTGATGGTCACCTCGCCGTCCTCCAGGGCGGACGGACGGGTACCGGCCCGGGTCAGAAAGCGGTTCAGGCCCTCGGGCGACGTGATGAACTGCACGTAGAGCGAGCTCTCGTCCCAGGAGTTGGTCTCGTAGAAGGCGACGTCCGCGGAGTAGGCCGGGATCGGTACGTCGTATATGCGCCGCTGCACCCGGCTGGGCCAGCCCTCGGTGAGCCCGGTGGCCGAGGCGCTCTCCTCCTTGTTCTCACCGCCCTCCCGGCTCTGGATGGCCGAGATCACGCCGTAGCCCGCGGGGAGCGTGATCAGCAGGACGACGATCAGGACCTTGAGCCAGCGGCGGCGCGGACGGCCGTCGTCTCCGCCGGGGGTGCCGGGGCTCTCGGGGGCGCCGCTGCCGCGGTCGGGCGGGGTGGCTCCGGGGTCGTCCTGCGCGGGGCGCTGGTCGGCGGCGTTCATCCGCGGCCCGCCTCCCCCCTGGGCGCCAGCCGCAGCGGTGAGGTCCCGGTGCGCTCATAGCGCTCGACCCGGCGGCGGTTGGCGCGGCGGAAGCGGCGGGCGACCAGCCGGGCGAGGTCGGCGGCGCCCACCATCCCGGCCTCGGGCCCCAGCTGCGCCTTGACGATCCGGGCCTCCGGCCGGTAGCCGCGGCCGGTGAGGGTGCGCCGGAAGGCGTCCCGGGCGGGCCCGATCAGCAGATCGTCGGCGGCGCTGACGCCACCGCCGATGACGAAGCAGGAGGGGTCGAGCGCGGCGGCCAGGTTGGCGATGCCGACGCCGAGCCACTGGCCGATGTCCTGGAGGAGTTCGATGCACATGGCATCGCCGTCGCGGGCCAGCTCGGTGATGAGCGGCCCGGTGATCTCCTGGATGTTGCCGCCGACCCGGTCGTTGATGCCGTACGCCACCGGGGACTCTGCGGCGGCCAGCTCCCGGGCCTCGCGGACCAGCGCGTTCCCGGAGCTGTACTGCTCCCAGCAGCCGCGGTTGCCGCACGGGCAGCGGTGTCCCGCGGGGACGACCTGCATATGGCCGAACTCGCCCGCGACCCCGTACTTGCCCCGCTTGACCTGGCCGTCCTCCAGGATGGCGCCGCCGATACCGGTGCCGAGGGTGATCATGACGAGATGGTCCTCGCCGCGTCCGGCGCCGAACCGCCACTCGGCCCACGCGGCCGCGTTGGCGTCGTTGTCGACCATGACCGGGACCGCGAGCCGCTCGGCGAGCCGGTCGCGCAGCGGTTCGTTGCGCCAGGACAGATGGGGGGCGAACAGGACGCGGTTGCGGTCGGCGTCCACCCAGCCCGCGGCGCCGATGCCCACCGCGTGCACATCGTGCCGGTCGGAGAGGTCCAGGACCAGCTCGGTGATGGTGTCCTCGACGACCTTGGGGCTCTTGGACTTGTCGGGCGTCTCGGTGCGCAGCTTCTCCAGGATGACGCCGTCGGCGTCCACCACCCCGGCCATCACCTTGGTGCCGCCGATGTCGATGCCGACGGTGGGCACCCGGGGCGCGGACAGGTGCGAGCGGCGCTCGCGGGTGCCGACGGTCCGCAGCACGGTGGCGCGGGCCGAGCCCCGGTGCACTCTTTCGCGGTAGATGCTCATCGGCCGCCCCCTTCACCGGTGCGGGGGGTGCGGTCGCTGCGGGTGCGTGCTCGCAAGAGTTCGTCGTCCCTGCGGGGGTCTCGGGAGGCCGGGGGGCCTCGGATGCGTGGTTCCGTGGCGGGTGGGGCCCGCCGTGCGATTGTGCCTCACCCGGGGCTCGCACCGCATGGCGGAGTCCCGGGGCAGCGCGCCCCGGGACTCCAGTGTCGATCAGCTCGCGGCGGGGCCGGACTCCAGCCGCGCCAGCTCGTGGCTGAGCTGCTCCAGCTCGCTGCCGCCCGCCATCTGGCGGGTGAGCTCGTCCAGGGCGATGGCGTCCTTGGTGTGGCTGCCCGCCATGGCGCCGCGCTTGAGGAGGACGAAGCGGTCACCGACCAGATACGCGTGGTGCGGGTTGTGGGTGATCAGCACCACGCCCAGCCCCGCGTCCCGGGCGGCGGCGACGTACTTGAGCACCACCCCGGACTGTTTGACGCCCAGCGCCGCCGTCGGCTCGTCCAGCACCAGCACCCTGGCGCCGAAGTGGACGGCACGGGCGATGGCCACGCACTGCCGCTCACCGCCGGACAGGGTGCCGATGGGCTGGTCCACGTCGCGCAGGTCGATGCCCATGCGCAGCAGCTCGCTGCGGGTGGTGGCACGCATCGCGTCGACATCCAGCCGCCGGAACGGTCCGTAGCCCTTGCGCAGCTCGGAGCCGAGGAAGAAATTCCGCCACACCGGCATCAGCGGGACGACCGCGAGGTCCTGGTAGACCGTGGCGATCCCGCGGTCCAGGGCCTCGCGCGGGGAGCCGAGCCGGGTCTCCTCGCCCTCGATCGCGAAACTGCCGCCGTCGTGCCCGTGCAGTCCGGCGATGATCTTGATGAGGGTGGACTTGCCCGCGCCGTTGTCGCCGAGCACGCAGGTGATCTCCCCGGCACGCACCTCGAGGGAGACCTCCTCGAGCGCCTTGACGTTGCCGTAGTACTTGCTGATGCCGTTCAGTTCGATCAGCGGTGTCACGGTCACTTGCTCGCCTCCGCCCGCTTGCGGACCCACCAGTTGAGCAGGGTGGCGAGCAGCAGCATCGCCCCGAGGAAGAACTTGAACCAGTCCGCGCCCCACTGCGCGTAGACGATGCCCTTGTTGGTCATGCCGAAGATGAAGGCACCGACGGCGGCGCCCACCGCGGAGCCGTAGCCACCGGTCAGCAGACAGCCGCCGATGACGGCCGCGATGATGTAGAGCAGCTCGTTGCCGACACCCTCGCCGGACTGGACCACGTCGTAGTTGAACAGCAGGTGCTGACCGGAGATCCAGGCGGCGAAGGCGACGCCCATATAGAGGCCGATCTTGGTGCGGTTCACGGGGACGCCCACCGCGCGAGCCGCCTCCTTGGCGCCGCCCACGGCGAAGATCCAGTTTCCGGCGCGGGTGCGCAGCAGGATCCAGGTGGCCAGTGCGATCAGGGCGAACCACCACAGGACGGTGATCTGGACCTCGACGTCCCCGATGGTCAGATGTGAGGCGAAGACCTTCTGCGCGGCGGGGAAGCCCTCCATGTCGGCGATGGTCTTGGTGGAGACCGTGTCGCTGATCAGCTTGGTGAAGCCGAGGTTGCAGCCCTGGAGGATCAGGAAGGTGGCCAGGGTGATGATGAAGCTCGGCAGGTTGGTGCGCACCAGCAGATAGCCGTTGAAGAAGCCGATGGCGAGGGTGGCCAGCAGGGACACCCCGACACCGACCCAGACGTTCGCCGTCATCTGGTACGAGAACATCGAGGAGATCAGCGCCGAGGAGGTCACCATGACCCCGGTCGACAGATCGAACTCCCCGCCGATCATCAGCAGCGCCACCGGCACCGCCATGATCCCGATGGTCGACGAGGCGTACAGCACGGTGCTGAAGCTGGACCACTGCAGGAACGCGTCGGCGGCGAACGAGAAGAAGACGAAGACGGCGACGGCGCCGACCACCGCGCCCAGCTCCGGACGGCTCGCCAGCCGGCGCGGCAGCGAGGCGCGCACCGTCCGCCGGTCGTCCGGGCGGCCCGGTCCGGCGGGATCACCGCCGGCACCGGCGGTCTTGAGGGGCTGGGCGTCCGTGCTCATCGGGTCCCCCGCTTGGTGTACCCCGCGAGCTCGGCGGCATCGTCCTTGGTGACGATCTGCGGACCGGTGAGCACCGGCTTGCCGCCACCGAGGACATCGGCGTTGTAACGGTGGAGCCAGAGCAGGTCCACCGCCTCGTAACCCTGGAGGTAGGGCTGCTGGTCGACGGCGAAGCCGAGCGTGCCGTCCTGGAGTGCGGCGGCGACCTTCGCGTTGAGGTCGAAGGTGTCGATCTCGGCGTCGCTGCCCGCGCGGTCGGCGGCCTTGGCGGCGGTGTCCGCGAAGGGCGCGCCGAGGGTGACCACGCTGTCGATGTCCTTGTCGGACTGGAGCTTGGCCTCGATGGAGGACTCCACGTCGGGCATGTTGGTGCCCTCGACGTAGATCTTCTCCATCGTGCCCGCGAAGGTGTCGGCGGCGCCGTCGCAGCGCTGCTCATGGCCGACGTTGCCCTGCTCGTGCAGGACGCACAGGGCCTTCTTGCGGCCGCGCTTGTTGAGCTCCTCGCCGACGGCCTCGCCCGCGATCGTCTCGTCCTGGCCGACGTGGGTGAGGGCGCCGAACTTCTTGGACTCACCGGAGCCGGAGTTGACGGTGATCACCGGTATCCCGGCCTTCTGCGCCCGCTTGACCACGGACTTCATGGCGTCGGGTTTGGCGAGCGTGACGATCAGTCCGTCAACCTTCTGGTCGATGTAGGACTGCACCAGCTGGGCCTGCTCCTTGCCCTCCTCGTTGTGGGCGTAGAGGAACTTGATGTTGTCCTTGGCGGCGGCCTGTTTTGCGCCGCTCTGCACGATGTCCCAGAAGGTGTCGCCGTCGCCGGAGTGGGTCACCATGGCGAAGGTCCACTTGGGGGTGTCGACCGCCGCCCGGCCCCCGGCCGCCGCCTGGGCGGCCCGTTCCTCGGCGCGCTTGCCGCCGGTACTGCTGCACCCGGCCAGGCCCGCGCCCAGCGCCACCGCCACCACGGCGGCGGTCATCGCGCGCACCCCTGTCCGAACCTTCGCCGCCCTCGCCACGTAGCGTCGCCCTTCTCGCCGTCTTTTCCGGTTTGCACCGGATGACCCGGTCTGTCCGCTGTCATGATCACGGCCTGGCGCCAGGTGTTCCGGGCTCCGGCCGCCGCCAAGTATCCGTCACCGCCGGCCGTCCTGGCCCCTGGGGGCTCAGCGGGTGTCACGGGCGGTGCATTTCTCCAGCTCGGGGGCGTCTTCGCCGGTCACGACCGGACACCGACGCCTGGTGCTGGATCCGCCTCCCCTCCCGGCCGCCCCGATGCGGCTGGGGGACTTTTAGCGGTGGGCACGGATCGCGTCAAGGCACCGCGCTCCGGGGCCGGTCGGGAACGGGCGGGGAACGGCCGGGGGACGCCGGAGCCTCAGGGACCTCAGGGACCTCAGGGGCGGACGAGCAGCTGGAACTCGAAGGCGTAGCGCGAGGCCCGGTAGATATGCGAGCCGAACTCCACGGCCCGGCCGGTGTCGTCGAAGGTCGTGCGCTCCATCGTCAGCACCGGCGCACCCTCCGGCTCGCCGAGCTCCGCCCCCTCCTCGGCCGTGGCCGCGCGGGCGCCGACCGCCTGGCGGGCGCTGTGCAGGGTGATCCCGGCGGCGCGCATCAGCCGGTACAGACCGGTGCCCTCCAGCTCCGCGCTGTCCAGGGTGAACAGCCCCGCGGGAAGCCAGTTGCACAGATGGGCCATGGGCTCGCCGTGGGCCAGCCGCAGCCGCTCGATCAGCACCACGTCGGTGCCCTCCGCGATCCCCAGGGCGGCGGCGACCTCGGCGGTGGCGGGTTCGGTGGTGTTCCGCAGCACCCGGGTGGCCGGGCGCTGCCCGGCGGCCTCCAGATCGTCGTAGAGGCTGCTCAGCTCCAGCGGGCGCTTGACCTGGCTGTGCACCACCTGGGTGCCCACACCCCGGCGCCGGACCAGCAGCCCCTTGTCGACGAGCGACTGTATGGCCTGGCGGACGGTGGGGCGGGACAGCCCGAGCCGCCCGGCGAGGTCGATCTCATTGCCGAGCAGGCTCCCTGGCGCCAGCCGCCCCTGTTCGATCGCCGCCTCGAGCTGCTGGGACAGCTGGAAGTACAGCGGGACCGGGCTGCTGCGGTCCACGCTGAACTGGAGCTCCGCCGCGCCAGAAGAGTCTTCTCCCTGCATTGCCACGGGCCGAGCGTAGCCGGATGAGCACATGACGGGAAGTCGTGAAGTTCGGTTGTCCGGACAAATGACGGGGCGACTACGGAGAGAGATCGTTCCTGCCGTCCCGGCGATCGTCAGCGGACGCCGCCAGGGGCCGGGGTGAACTCCACCGGCAGGGCCGACAGCCCGCGCATCCAGGGGGACGGCCGCCAGACGAGCGCCTTCGCCGACACCGCGAGCCGCAGATCGGGCAGCCGGTCCAGCAGCACCTCGACCCCGGTCCTGGCGATGACCTCGGCGATCTCCTGGGCCGGGTAGGGGCAGCGGTGCGAGCCGTGGCCGAAGGAGAGGAACGCGCTGTTGCCCTCGGTGGAGACCCGGCGGTCCGGCCGCACCTCCGGATCGGCGTTGGCGGCGGCGAAGCCGAGCAGCAGCAGATCACCGGCGCGGATCCGCTGCTCCCCCAGGACCGTGTCCCGGGTGGCCCAGCGGCCCGCGATGTTCTGGGTGGGGGTGTCCTCCCACAGCACCTCGTTCATCGCCCGGGCCACGCTGTGGCGGCCGCCGGAGAGCGAGAGGGCGAACCGCTCGTCGGTGAGCATCAGCCGCAGGGTGTTCCCGATCCAGTCGGCCGTCGACTGGTGGCCCGCCCCGAACAGCACCATCAGGTCCTGGATGATCTCCTCGTCGCGCGAGGGGTCCGAGGAACCGATCATCCGGGAGGCCACGTCCGGTCCGGGGACCGCACGCTTGGCGGCCAGCAGCTCCCGCATTCCGGCGCGCAGCGCCTTCTGCCCCGCCAGCGCCTTGCGGCTGCCGTCCACCACCTCGTGGAGCGAGCGCAGCAGCTTCAGCCCCATGGTGTCGGGGAAGCCGAAGACCCGGGCGATGACCAGCGCCGGGAGCAGCACCGCGTACTCCGCGACCAGATCGGCCTCACCCCGTTCGCAGAACGCGTCCACCAGCAGATCCGCGAACTTCTCCGCCTGGTCGCGCAGTTCGTAGGGGTCGACGGCCTCCAGCGCGTTGTTGATGGTCAGCGAACGCTTCCGGTGGACCTCGCCCTCGGTGTAGACCACGGCGGTGTCACCGCGGCCGATCATGGGCAGCAGGGGCCAGTCGTCGGGTATGCGGTCCCAGGCGTTCCAGCCGCTGGAGTCGCGGGTGAACAGGGCCGGATCGCTGGTCAGCTGACGCAGCTCACGGTAGCCCAGCACCAGCCAGGCGGGGATCCCTCCCTCGAGCAGCACCGGGGCCACCGCCCCGTGTTCGCGCCGCATGTCGGCGTACATCCGTGCCGGGTCGGTCTGGAACCCCGGCCCGCTGAGCGGCCGGGCGCCGGGGCGGGCGGGGCAGCCGGACGGCGGGGCGGTGGTGCCGGACGTGGTCGCGGCGCTCCCGGAGCGTTCGAGGTGCGCTGTCATCGATCAGTCCTTATGACACTGGGGTGATGTAAACCCGGGTCAATATAGGTCAGTCACGGCAGCGTGGGGAGGCTCGGAGGCAAAGCGGTCGTTATTTCAACCACTCGTCCTCATACCGTTCGTAGGTGCCGTCATACGTGGCCAGATGGACCCACTGGTCGACGTATTCCCTGAACTGCGTGTCCCCGCGCGGCAGGGCATATGCCTTCTCGGAGAAGGAGAAGGGCTTGTCCGGGTGGACGGCGCACAGTTCGGGGTGGATCGCGGACTGGTAGCGGGTCTCGCTGGCGTCCGTCATCATCACATCGGCCCGGCCCTCGATGATCTCGTCGAAGATCGTGGTGTTGTCCGGGTGGACGGTGAGGGTGGCCTTCTCGATGTGGTCGCGGGCGAACTGCTCGTTGGTGCCACCGGGGTTGACCACCACCCGCACCCCCGGCCGGTCGATCTCCTCCAGCGTGGTGTACTTCCGCTCGTCCGGACAGCGCACGATGGGCGTCTTGCCGTCGGTGAGGTACGGCTCGCTGAAGGACACCGTACGAGCGCGGGCGAGGGTCACCGACACCCCGCCCATCCCGATGTCGCAGCGCCCGGCGGCCACGTCACCCACCAGACCGGCCCAGGTGGTGGCGCGGTACTCCGGGGTGGCGTCAAGGCTCTTGGCCAGATCGCCGGCCATCGTGATGTCGATACCGGAGTACGCCCCGGTCCTGGGGTCGCGGTGGGTGAAGGGGCGGTAGTCGCCCGTGGTGCACACCCGCAGCACCCCGCGCTCGGGCACCTCGTCCAGCAGGGTGCCGTGCGGACGGGCGCGTTCGGCCGCGGAGGGTGCCGCGGATCCGGCGGCCAGGGCCGAACCCGCGGCGGTGGCGGCGAGCAGGGCGGCGACGGCGGACAGGGTGACGGTGCGTCTCACGGCGGCTCCTGAGCTCCTGGGCACGGGTTCTCCTGGGCACGGGCTCTCCTCGACGGGGCGGAGAGCCCGGGGCGCATGATCACAGCGCGCCCAGGGTGGCAGAAGTGGCGGCTCAGGAGAACCCGTTGACCATCAGTACGGTTCGGGACCGGGGTCGAGCGGCGGGCCCACATCCGCGAGCCGGGCCAGCAGTTCGGCGACGCGCTTGGCCACGGTGTCCCGGTCGCCCTCGGCCAGCGAGGCCCCCATCCCACAGGCCACCGCGCCCGCGGCGATCCACTCCGGGGCCTCGGCCACTCCCACCCCGCCCGTGGGGATCACGGCGGCCTGGGGCAGCGCGGCGCGGACGTCCCTGACCCAGCGGGGACCGTACGCGGAGGCGGGGAACAGCTTGATGGCGTCAGCGCCCAGCTCCAGCGCGCGGACCGCCTCGGTGGGGGTGGCCACCCCGGGGAAGACGGGCAGCCCGTAGCGGTGGCCGGTGCGGATGACCTCGGCGTCCAGGCTCGGGGAGACCAGGAAGCGGGCGCCGGCGTCGGCCGCCATCCGGGCGGAGGTGGCATCGAGCACCGTGCCCGCGCCGATCACCGCGTCATTGCCCACCTCCCGGATCAGGGTGGTGACCGCCTCCAGGGCGAAGGGCGTGGTCAGCGAGATCTCCAGGCTGGCTATACCGGCGGAGAGCAGGCTGTCCGCGGTGGCCGTGGCGCGGTCGTAACTGTCGCTCCGTACGATCGCCAGGACGCGCTGCGCGAGCGCGGCCCGGGTGGTCTCCCAGCGGTACACGGCGGTCGCCGCCTTTCCTCTCCGAGGTGCTGCCAGGGTGGCGCCGCGCCGGATTGCCCCGGGGATATGCGGCACGTGCGGTGTGCGGTGGACGGTGTGCGGTGCTGCGACGGGCTCGGGGTGCGGGGACAGCGGAGGTGCGGGGTGGTTCCGTCGGGGTGTCGCGGGTGCGGGGTGCGGATGCGGTGTGCCGCGGTGCGGGTGGTGCCGGGACGAGCCTACGGACCGGGCGGGCGGGTCAGCGGTGGACCCCGTCCCCGCCGCCCGCGGCGCGGGCGAGGGCGCGGTCCCGGGCGGCGGCGGTGGGCAGCCCGTCGGTGTCGGTGGCGGCCTGGACCGCGAGCGAGGCCACACAGGCGGCCTCGGCCAGCGCGCGCTGCTCGCGCAGACCCCGCAGCCGGGCCGAGAGATAACCCGCGGCGAAGGCGTCACCGGCGCCGATCGGATCGACGACCGGCACCGCGTGGGGCTCCTGACGCCAGCTGCCGTCCGCGGTCCGCACGGTGGCCGAGTGGTCCGGGTGCTTGATCACGACTTCCCGGGCGGCGCCGGCCAGCAGCTCCTCCGCGGCCTCGGCCGCGGACCGGGAGGTCAGCAGCTCCAACTCGTCCTCCCCCGCGAGGACGATGTCCGCCTCGCGCAGCAACGGGCCCGCCGTCTGGGTCCACTGGGCGGCTCCGCCCAGTTTGTGCCGGACGTTGGGGTCGAAGGAGATCCGGGCCCCGGCCGCGCGGGCCAGCTCCACCAGCCGGCGGCTGGCGGCCGCGGCGGTCGGCGAGAGCATGGGGGTGATCCCGGAGAGGTGCAGCAGCCGGGCGCCCTCGACGGACTCCGGCCGTATCTGCTCGGGGTTGAGCCGGGAGGCGGCCGAACCCATGCGGTAGTACTGCACATCGATGGCGCGGTGCGGATGACTGTCCCGCATCAGCAGCCCGGTGGGGGCGTGGTCGTCCACGATGGCGTGGCCGACGTCCACACAGTCCGCGCGCAGCTCGCGCAGCACCGCCTCGCCCGCCGGATCGGCGCCGACGCGGCCGAGCCAGCGCACGCCGTGGCCGAGCCGGGCAAGGCCCACGGCCACGTTGGACTCCGCCCCCGCCACCGACCGGCGGAAGTGCACGGCACGGTCCAGCGGAACTCCTGGCTCCGCCAGCAGGAGCAACATCGCCTCGCCGCATGTGACCACGTCCGGGCCGTTCGCCACCGGTGCCTCCCCAACACGACCGCTACCACCGAAACGGTATCGGGAAGCGCTGACAAGGGGCCGTGCGGGGTTGGGTACGAGGCGCGGCACGGGCCGCCGGGCCGTATACGACCGGTGCGCCGCGGGAGGCGCGGTGTGCCCCCGTGACACCACGCCGCGCGGCCGCCGCCCTGTTGCCGGGGCAGCGGCCGCGATGTGGGGGGTGGCGGTCTTCGTCGGCTCAGCAGCCGCGGTCCACCAGGTCGAACGACTCGTAGTGGTCAGCGGTGTAGTAGTCCTCGTCGTCCTTCTCACCGGTGACGATGCGACGGGCGCCGCGGTCCGGTGAGCCGGGGGTCTCGACCGTGAACTCGTGGTAGTAGCCGGACGACTGGTCCGGGAGGATGCCCTCGCGGTTGTCGAAGACGGTGCCGTCCTGCGGGTACGGGTAGGGGCCGTCCTTCTCGATCAGGTCGAGGGTCTTGTGGGCCTCGTCGGGCAGCTTCGAGTAGCAGATGTCGCCGACATCGGCGGCGGCCCGGACCGAGGCGACGACGCTGTGGCCGGTGGGGGCGGCGGTGGCCGTGACGGCCGTTCCGCCGAGCAGCAGCGTCGAGGCGAGGGCGCCGAGTGCACCGATGCGAGCAATCCGTGGGGGGATTTTCATGGCACTAGCATGACGCGCGTAGAGGATGGCATGTCAATGCCAAGTGACCGTTGTTACCGAGGAGTTCACAAGACCTCCGCGAGATGTCGCACCCGGTGAGGAAGATGTAACTTTTGCCTCTCGGGCAAACCTTTTGCCCCAGGGGTGACAGGCTGGCTATACCGGAGTTATGACTCCGTTCCCCGGCGGGCCCGGTGACCAGCCCCTCGGCGGATCCGGCGACGGACCGCCGACCGAACTGCCCACCGTCGCTCCGCGCCTGCGGGACCTGCGGCGGCGCAGCGGTCTGACCCTGGAGACCGCGGCCCGGCGGGTCGGTCTCTCCCCGGCCCATCTGTCCCGCCTGGAGACCGGGCGGCGGCAGCCGTCGCTGCCCATGCTGCTGGCCCTGGCCCGTACCTACGGCACCACGGTATCCGACCTGCTGGGCGAGGCGCCTGCGGAGCGGGACCCGGTGGTGCGGGCCGACCGGATGGAGCCCCAGGAGGCGGGCGGCTGGACCTACTGGCGGGCCGGGGGTCCGGGCCGGGCCATGCAGGCGCTGCGGGTGCACGTCCCGGAGCGCTCCGGCGCCCAGGAGGCCCTGGTGCGGGTCCACCCCGGCGAGGAGTGGCTCTACGTCATCCGGGGGCGGCTGGGACTGACCCTCGGGGAGGCGGTCCACGTCCTCGCCGAGGGCGACGCCGCCCACTTCGACTCCCTCACCCCGCACCGCATCGCCGCCGCCTCGCCCGGCGGCACCGATCTGCTCTTCGTCCACACACTGCTGCAGAGCGGCGCGGCCGGGTTGTGCCTCGGTGACGCCGCCCGCGGAGGAAGGCACGGTACGCCGTGAACGAGACGACCGCCGACCACACCCCCGGGACCGCCGGCACCCCTCCGGCCAGGGCCACCACCCCCGCCAACGAGGAGGACCGGGCGCCCATGACCTTCACCGTCCGGGTCTTCATCTACCTGGTGGGCGTGCACTTCATCGCCGGCTTCCTCTTCCTGCTCTTCCATCTCGCGGGCGCCAAGTAGCCCCGCGGGGAAGGTTTTCCGGTGTCCGGTGACGGATCCGGCCACCCGGCGGCGTCTACAGGGTGGTCGGCCGTTCTTCTTCGGCGGCCATCGGACTCGGCCCCCACTGGGACCGGGGTCCGAGGCGATCGACACACCGAGAGGGGGAGCCGTCGATGCCCGCAGTCGACGACGCCTTCCCGCGCGACCTCGCGGCGCGCCCCGGGGCCGGACACCGGGCCACCCAGGCCCCGGCCACCCGCACCACCGCCCGCGAGTTCACCCCCGGCAGCCGCCCGGCGGAGCGCCACACCGCCGGGTTCCCGCCGCCGGACCAGCGGTCCGCCGCCCCGAGGACGACGTGCGCAGCCCGCGTCGCGGAGGTCTTCGGGAGGGTCGTATGAGCGGGAGCTTCGACGTACGGGAGGACTTCAGGGCCTGGTTGTGCGAGCACACCGGGTCGCTCCGTCTGACCGCACGGCGGCACGCTCGGGACCACCAGGCCGCGGACGACGCCGTACAGAACGTTCTGGAGAGCTTCTGGAAGAAATGGGAGAGCGCGGAATTCCGCGCGAAGGTCAAGAACACCCCCGGATATGCGCGGCGTTGCGTGATCAACGCATGGCGCTCCTCGGAGCGCAGCGAGACCGCGGAACGTGAGCGCCTCAGGAAATACAGTTCCGGCGAGCTGGTACCGGAAACCCAGGATCTGTACTCCGACATCGAGTGGAAGCTGAGCTTACCGCCCATGCTGGAGATGCTCGAACCGACCTGGCGTTCCGTTGTGGAACTCCGTTACCGGCAGGGCAAGTCGTTCACCGAGATCGCCGCTGTGCTGGGCATCTCGGAATCGACCGCCCGCCGTTACGACAAGGGGGCGCTCCATGCCCTCGCACAAGCCGAACGTGCATGGGGAGAGAAAGGAGGGCGGGATGGACGTCTTTGAACGTCTCGCCCTGGCATCCCAGCACCCTTCCCCGGATTCGGTTCGGCCCGATACGGAGGCGTTCCTCGCTCGGGTCTTCCCCGGGCTGGGGTTCGTCCCACCAGCGGTTTCTGCCCTGGGGACCGGCCGCCACGCGGCCGGTCCCGGGCCGGCCGAACCCGAAGGCGGTGTCGTCCAGGAGTCCCGTGCGGAGCTCCTGGACGAGCTCCGGGAGATCAGCCGTGAGCATGACGGCGGAAAGGATGGCGAACAGAGAAGAATTCCGGGCCGGAGCGGAGAAGCGAGCAGACTCCGGCGCATCGCGGAAATCGTGGAGCTCCTGGACGGGGAAGAAGCGGCCTTCGCGTGGTGGCGCCACGCGGCGGAGGCCGGCGACGGGGTAGCCGTCGCGGTCGTCGAGGAATTCCATACGGAACAGGTACAGCCGGGGAAACGGCCCAGCGTTTTCCCGTCGATCGGCTCGTCCGCCTCCGGACCACGGGGGCTGCCGGGGGCGGACGAGAGGTGATCGCACCACATGCGTGAGCTGTCCGGCGAATGGGCAGCACCGCATGGACACGGGGGCAGAGGGGCCCGGTCTCGGTTGGGGAAATCGAGACCGGGCCCCGATGCGTTTTCTTTTCGCGCGCCCGCCCATAACCTGACGGAAAAGGCTTCCCGGCCGCGTCTCCTCAGTGACCCCACCCTCGAGGAGGTACGGCAGTGGACAGGACGCGCACATCCCGCGGCAGGCGCTGGACGGCGGGCCGGACATACGCCAGGAAAGGGCTCGGCGCCGCCTTCACCGCCACCGTCGCCGCACTGGTCAGGCTGGGCTGGGAACACGTACGGCGGGAACACGGACTCTGACCACCGCCCCCGAGCACCGCACCGCCGCAGACCAGAGAGGAGCACGCCGATGGTCGCCACCGCCCCGGCGCGGGCCCGCGCCCTGTGGGCCCTGTTCGAGCCGATCCATGCGGTCACCTACTTCGCGCCGGAGGCCCTGACCGCCTATGAGGACGCGGGGCTGCGCGGCTTCTGGCGCGGCTATTTCGCGGGCCGCGCCGCCCCGCTGGGGCCGGTCGGCCCGGAGCCCGTCGTGGCGGCGTTCTTCAGCTTCGCGCCCTCGATGGTCGCGCGCGCCCTGCCCGACGCCTGGGCGGTGGTCCCGCCCGAACGGGTGCTGGAGGTCCGGCGCTCCGGGGCGGTCGCGGCGCTGCGGCGGCTGCTGGCCGGACAGGAGGCGGCGATGGAGCGCGCCGCCGAGGCCCTGGTGCCCCGGTCCGCAGGTCTGGACGCCGCGGGCCGGGTGCTCACATCGGCCAACGCGGCGCTGGACTTCCCCGACAAGCCCGTCGAGCGGCTGTGGCACGCCGCCACCCTGCTGCGTGAGCATCGCGGCGACGGTCATGTGGCGGCCCTGGTCGCTGCGGGGCTGGACGGCTGTGAGGCGCTGGTGCTGCGCGCGGGCGCCGATCTGCCGCGGGCCGAACTCCAGCCGTACCGCGGCTGGACCGACCAGGAGTGGGAGGCCGCGCTGACCCGGCTGGCCGACCGCGGACTGCTGAAACCGGACGGCACCGCCACCGAGAACGGGCGAGAGCTGCTGCGCGCGGTGGAGTCCGCCACCGACCGCGCGGCCGAACGCCCCTGGCGGCCGCTGGCCGCCGAGGACACCACGGCCCTGGCGGCCCTGTTGAAGCCGCTGGCCGCGGCGTGCTCGACGGCGCTGCGCTTCCCCAATCCGATCGGGGTGCCGGAGCCGGGCGCCTGACGTTCCGTCCGCCGCGCCCGGCCGCCGTCAGCCGCTCAGCTCCGCATGGCGTCCGGCGAGCGTCCGGACGCCCCGCTCGGTCAGTTCGCCGTACAGCCGCAGCCGGGCGACCCCGCCGTCCGGGTGGATGTCGATCCGCACATGGGTCACCGGCGGGGCGTCGTCCAGGGACAGCCGGTGGACGGTGTCGGGCTGGAGCCGGGTGCGGGGCAGCAGTTCCGTCCAGCCGGGGGCGGTGTGGTCGGCGGGGTCCGCGCCGGTCGTCGCGTCGAGGCCGTGGAGCGTGGCCCAGCCCGCCGCGTTGCCCTTGTAGCAGCCGGTGTCGATCTCCACGGCGCGGATCCGGGAGTGGCCGGTGAGCCGGTAACGCACCCAGTCATGACCGGTGTCGCGGCGGCGGCGGGTCTCCCAGCCCTCGTCCATCCGCCGGGAGCGGCCCGGCCGGATGGAGTTGGCGGGCGGGGAGAAGAAGCGGTCCGAGGCGTCCTCGGCCACCCCGCCGTTCTCCAGCGCGGCCAGGTCGAAGACGGAGAGCGCGGTGAGCCAGGCCGGATCGGGGGCGGCCTCGCCGTACACCCGGAGCCGGGCGATCCCGCCGTCGGGATACTGCGCGAGGCGCAGATGGGTGAAGCGGCGCGGTACGGAGACCTCGAAGCCGTTGGCCGCGTGGCCGCCGACCGGGGTGCGCGGGACGAGCCGGGTCCACTCCACACCGTCGGCGAGCAGCTCCTCCGGGGACGGCGCCCCCGGCACACAGGCCGCCTCGACACCCACCGCCCGCGGGTGGTTGCCGCGGAAGTGGGCGGTGTCGACGACGATGCCGTGGATGACCCCGGGCGCGCCCAGGCGGATCAGCGCCCAGTCGTGGTCGGTGTCGGCGGGGTGCGGGGTGTCGGCGGAGGCACCGCGCCGCCGCCGGGTCTCCCAGCCGTCCATGACCTTGCCCTTGTGGCCGTAGGTGGCCGGGTCGAAATACGGGGCCCGGGGTTCGATCAGGTTCTCGCGTTCGGCGAAGAACTCGTCGTTGGCCGCGATGACGCTGCCGCCGAGCCGCCGGTCGGCCAGATCGGTGAGGTGGGTGAAGGGGAAGTCGGCGGAGCGGTAGTCGGCGTAGGGGTCGCCGCCGCCGTACGGGTCGGCGTCACCGGTGAAGCGGGGTGTGGGCGCGGTCATGCGCGGGGCTGCCTTTCCAGGAGTCTGCCGGTGGGTTCGGTGGGGGTGCCGTGGTCAGCGATCTTCCGTCCGCGCAGCCAGGTGGACCGTACGACGCCGTGGAGGGTTCTGCCCGCGTAGGCGGTGACCTGGTTGCGGTGGTGCAGCGCGGCGGGGTCGACGGTGAAGGTCTCGTCGGGGGCGAGTACCGCGAAGTCGGCGTCGTGGCCGGCCGCGACGGCGCCCTTGCGGTGGCCGAGGCCGACCAGGGCGGCGGGACCGGCGGACATCCAGCGGGCCACGTCGTGGAGGGTGTGGCCGCGGCGGCGGGCCTCGGTCCAGACCGCGGGCAGGCCGAGCTGGAGCGAGGAGATCCCGCCCCAGGCCCGGCCGAAGTCGTCGACCTTCAGCTCGGCGGTGCACGGCGAGTGGTCGGAGACGACACAGTCGATGGTGCCGTCGGCCAGCCCCCGCCACAGCGCGTCCTGGTTGGCGGCCTCACGGATGGGCGGACAGCATTTGAACTCGGTCGCGCCGTCCGGGACCTCCTCGGCGGTGAGGGTCAGGAAGTGCGGGCAGGTCTCGACGGTGACGCGGACGCCGTCGCGCCGGGCGGCGGCGAGCAGCGGCAGGGCCTCGGCGGAGGAGAGGTGGAGGACATGGACGCGGGCGCGCAGCTCACGCGCCAGCTCCACCAGCCGCTCGATCGCCCGGTTCTCGGCGTCGCGGGGGCGGGAGGCGAGGAACCCGGCGTAGGCCGGACCGCTCGGCGCCGGGGCGTCCTCGATGAGGTGCGGGTCCTCGGCGTGCACGATGAGCAGTCCCCCGAAGCCCGCGATGGCGCGCAGGGCGGTGTCCAGACCGGCCGGGGTGAGATGCGGGAACTCATCGACGCCGGAGGGCAGCAGAAAGCATTTGAAGCCCATGACGCCCGCGTCGTGCAGCGGTTCGAGGTCGGCGGCGTTACCGGGTACCGCACCGCCCCAGAAGCCGATGTCCACATGGGCCGCCCGGCGGGCGACGGCCCGCTTGACCTCCAGGGCGTCCACGGTGGTGGTCGGTGGGACGCTGTTGAGCGGCATGTCGACCAGGGTGGTGATCCCGCCCGCGGCGGCCGCGCGGGTGGCCGTGGCGAACCCCTCCCACTCGGTGCGGCCGGGGTCGTTGACATGGACGTGGGTGTCGACGAGACCGGGCAGCAGCACGTCGTCCCCGAGGTCCTCGACCCGGGCCCCGGGCGGGTCCGGGGCGTCGTACGGCAGGACGGCGGCGACCGTCCCGGTGGCCACGGACACGGCGACGGACGCCGCGCGCGGCCCTTCCGGGGTGACGACGCGCGTCGAGCGCAGCACCAGTTCGGCTTCCGGATGGGACACCCGCATCCTCCTCGGCTTCCAGGTTCTCCCGGACTCCAGAAATCAACATTCTGTTGAAGCTTGAGTCTTCACCCCGCCACCGGCCCGGTCAAGACCCCGTCCACCGGAGCCCCGCCGGCCGCCCGCCACCGGGGCCGTGACCGGCGGCGACAGCCCGCCAAAGGCACTGTGGGCGCCGGTGCGGCCCGGTAGGCTGCCGGTGGCCGGCCGGCTGCGGATCGTCGCCGCGCACGGCCCGGTACCAGCCGCTGTGAAAGGACACCCCGACGTGCCGTCCGCCGAGCCCAAGACCGCCGCCAGCTCCGGCGGCGTCCAGTCCCTCGAGCGCGCCTTCGATCTGCTGGAGCGGATGGCGGACGCCGGGGGCGAGGTGGGCCTGAGCGAACTCTCCGCCAGCAGCGGATTGCCGCTGCCCACCATCCACCGGCTGATGCGCACCCTGGTGGCCTGCGGCTACGTACGCCAGCAGCCCAACCGGCGCTATGCCCTCGGCCCCCGGCTGATCCGGCTCGGGGAGAGCTCGGCCAGGCTGCTGGGCACCTGGGCGCGGCCGTATCTGGCGCGGCTGGTGGAGGAGACCGGGGAGACCGCCAACATGGCCCTCCTGGACGGCGATGAGGTGGTCTACGTCGCCCAGGTGCCGTCCCGCCATTCGATGCGGATGTTCACCGAGGTGGGGCGGCGGGTGCTGCCGCACACCACGGGCGTCGGCAAGGCGCTGCTGGCCGCCGCTCCCCCGGACGAGGTGCGCGCCCTGCTGCGCCGTACCGGGATGCCGCCGGTGACCCCGCGGACCATCACCACGCCGGACGACTTCCTGGAGGCGCTGCGCCGGGTGCGCGAGACGGGCTACGCGGTGGACGACAACGAGCAGGAGATGGGGGTGCGCTGTCTCGCGGTGCCGGTGCCCGACTCCCCCACCGCCGCGGCCATCTCGATCTCGGGTCCGGCGGGCCGGGTCACCGAGGAGGCCACGGCCGATATCGTGCCGATCCTCAAGGAGGTCGCGGCCGACCTGTCCGGCGCACTGGCCAGCGGCGGCGGCACCGCCTGACGGCGGGGTGGACCCACGGCGCCGGCGGCGGGGTCCGGTCCGCCCCGGACGAACGGACCGGACCCCTCCGACCCGGCGGGCCCTCGGGTCACTCCCTGCCGCGGCCCCTCGGCACACTGCCGAAGAGATCGATCGCGCCCCGGACCCCGCTCAAGGAGGGGCCGAGCGCGCTCACCGATCCCAGCGCGCCCGCGATCAGCAACAGGGAGCGGCGCAGCCGGTGCAGCTCGGGGGCACCGGTGCGGACCATGGCGTCCAGCGCGGCGAGTTCATCGTCCGCGATGGCGCGATCGGGTAATTCGGCCGGATGGGCGGCCAGGTCACGCCTGAGCCGGGCGACGGCGAGGCGCAGCTCGGCCGCTCTCGGGTCTTCGTCAATGCCGGACACTCGGCTGGCTTCCCTCACCGCGGCGTCCTCCACTGACGAGGCATCGGGCGCTTCCCAGAGCTTCACGCCGTCGTCGGACAACACTGTCCTTCGCCCCCTCGCACACTGGTGCACGAGCCTGCCCCCTCTCCCTCTCTCCCATACGGCCGCCAGGCGTCAGGACCGGACGTAAGCCCGGACACAAGACCGGACACAAGGGGCCGCGGCTCAGTTAACGACACGGTACGCACGCCGCGCCATACGGAGAGCGAAAATCAGACCGGCTGGGATGGATCGTCCGTGGCGGCCTCCGGTGAGGTAAGCAGGGCGCATGGATCGCACCTCGACTGACAATGCGCAGGTCGCCGGAGTGCTGCTGGCGGCGGGCGGTGGACGGCGGCTGGGCGGACGGCCGAAGGCCCTGTTGAGGCACCGGAGGCGGCCGCTGGTGGAGCACGCGGCGCGCGCCCTGCGGGAGGGCGGCTGCGCCCCGGTGCACATCGTGCTGGGCGCCGCCGCCGAGGAGGTGCGGGCGCGGGCCGAACTCCCGGGCTGCGTCCTGGTCGACAACCCGGACTGGGCGGGTGGCATGGGCTCGTCGCTGCGGGCCGGACTGGCCTCGCTGGCGGCGAGCGGAGCATGCGCGGCGCTGGTCACGCTGGTGGACCAGCCGGGAATCGGGGCCGCCGCGGTGGCCCGGCTGCTGGCCGCGTTCGACGGCCCGGACAGCCTGGCGGCCGCGGAGTACGACGGGGTGCGGGGCCATCCGGTGCTCTTCGGGGCGGCCCGGTGGGAGGGCGTCGCGGCGGACGCGGTCGGCGACCGCGGGGCGCGCGGCTATCTGCGGGCGCACGGATCGGCGCTCAGGCTCGTGGACTGCTCGGACATCGCTCGACCGGATGACATCGACACGGCCGCGGACTTGACGCTGCTGGAGTGAGCCGGGGTGGCACCGGGGGCCACGGGAGCCCGATGGGGTGAGGGCGGGCGCACTCCTCAACAAAAGATTGAAGTTCCACCATGAGGAAATTACTATCCACAGGCCAGAAGGTCTTGTGGGACGTCATGCTGCCCGTACGGCGTCGCACCGCCCTTCCCCCATCCCCGGCACCCCGTGCCACGCAACGCCTCCCAAAGGAGTGTCCGCCCATGCCAGCACCAGCGCCGTCCCCGCTGGCCGTCGTCGACACCGAATCTCTGGACCGCCAGGGCGAGGTGCTGACCGATGCGGCCCTGACCTTCCTCGCCACGCTGCACGACCGCTTCACCCCGCGCCGTGACGACCTGCTCGTCCGCCGCGCGGAACGCCGCGCCGAGATCGCCCGCACCAGCCGTCTGGACTTCCTCCCCGAGACCGCCGCCGTCCGCGAGGACCCCGACTGGCGGGTCGCCCCGGCACCGCCCGCCCTCCAGGACCGCCGGGTGGAGATCACCGGCCCCACCGACCGCAAGATGACCATCAACGCCCTGAACTCCGGGGCGCGGGTATGGCTCGCCGACTTCGAGGACGCCTCCGCGCCCACCTGGGAGAACGTGATCGGCGGTCAGCTGAACCTGATCGACGCCTATGAGCGGCGGATCGACTTCACCTCCCCCGAGGGCAAGAGCTACGCCCTGCGCCCGGACGAGGAACTGGCCACCGTGGTCACCCGGCCGCGCGGCTGGCACCTCGACGAGCGCCATCTGCGGGCGTCCGACGGCCGTGCGGTGCCCGGTGCGCTGGTCGACTTCGGGCTCTACTTCTTCCACAACGCACAGCGGCTGCTGGACCGCGGCAAGGGCCCGTACTTCTACCTCCCCAAGACCGAATCGCATCGGGAGGCCCGCCTCTGGAACGACGTCTTCGTCTTCGCCCAGGACTACGTGGGCATTCCGCAAGGGACCATCCGCGCCACCGTCCTGATCGAGACAATCACCGCCGCCTACGAGATGGAGGAGATCCTCCACGAGCTCCGCGACCACGCCTCCGGGCTCAACGCGGGCCGCTGGGACTACCTCTTCTCCATCGTCAAGAACTTCCGCGACGGCGGCCCCGGTTTCGTCCTCCCCGACCGCAACGCGGTCACCATGACCACCCCGTTCATGCGCGCCTACACCGAACTCCTGGTGCGCACCTGCCACAAGCGCGGCGCCCATGCGATCGGCGGTATGGCCGCGTTCATCCCCAGCCGCCGTGATCCGCAGGTCAACGCGGTCGCCCTGGAGAAGGTCCGGGCCGACAAGGACCGTGAGGCGGCCGACGGTTTCGACGGGTCCTGGGTCGCCCACCCCGATCTGGTGCCGGTGGCCCGCGCCAGCTTCGACGCGGTCCTCGGCGGCCGGCAGCACCAGAAGGACCGGCTGCGCGAGGATGTGCGCGTCACCGCCGCCGAGCTGACCGACATCTCCTCGGCGGGAGCCAAGCCCACATACGAGGGACTGCGCAACGCCGTCCAGGTCGGGATCCGTTACATCGAGGCATGGCTGCGCGGTCAGGGCGCCGTCGCCATCTTCAACCTGATGGAGGACGCCGCCACCGCCGAGATCTCCCGCTCCCAGATCTGGCAGTGGATCAACGCCGGTGTGGTGTTCGAGAACGGCGAGAAAGCCACGGCTGACCTGGTGCGCAAGGTGGCCGCCGAGGAACTCGCGGCGATCCGCGAGGAGACCGGCCCGCAGGGCTACGCGGCCGGAAAGTGGGACCAGGCCCACGATCTGCTGCTGAAGGTCGCCCTCGACGAGGACTTCGCGGAGTTCCTCACCCTGCCCGCGTACGCCGTGCTGGACTGAACCGGGCGGCACCCGCGCCGGGCACCCCGGAGGGAACCGCACCCGGTGACCGCGGGCGTCAAGCCCGCCGGCCGCCGGGTGCGGTCGCCGCCACGGGTCCGGTGCGCTGACCGGACCCGCGTCCGGCCGGGAGCCGTCCCTCCCGGCCGGAGCCCTGGGTCACCCGCCGGCCGCGATACGGGCCAGCCGGTGTGCCTCATCGCGTGCGGTGCGCGCGATCTCGTCCTCGTCGGCGGTGAGCAACCGCCCGTCCTCCACCACCGGTTCGCCGTTCACCAGCGACAGGGTCACCGGGGCCGCCGCGCCGAGGACGAGGGCGGCGACCGGGTCGGCGATGGTGGAGTGGCCGATGCCGTCCAGCTTCCACAGCACCAGGTCGGCCAGTTTGCCCGGCTCCAGCGATCCGATCTGGGCCTGGCGCCCGAGCACCCGCGCACCGCCGTGGGTGCCCAGACGCAGTGCCTGGCGTACCGTCAGCGCCTTCTCGCGGTGGCTGCCGAGCCGGTTGACCAGCAGGGCGTTGCGCAGCTCGGTGTGCAGCTCACCGGACTCGTTGGAGGCGGTGCCGTCCACGCCGAGGCCGACCGGCACCCGTGCCGCGAGCAGGTCCGGCACCCGTGCGATACCCGCGGCGAGCCGGGCGTTGGACGAGGGGCAGTGGGCCACTCCGGTACCGGTCCGGGCGAAGGCGGCGATGTCGGCGTCGTTCATATGGACGCAGTGCGCCATCCACACGTCCTCGCCCAGCCAGCCCGTGGACTCGAAGTAGTCGGTCGGCCCCATCCCGAACAGCTCGTGGCAGAACTTCTCCTCCTCCACCGTCTCCGAGCCGTGGGTGTGCAGCCGCACCCCCTTGCGGCGGGCCAGGGCCGCGCCCTCGCGGAGCAGTTCGGTGGAGACCGAGAAGGGTGAGCAGGGCGCGACCGCGATCTGGAGCATCGAGTCGAACCCGCCGTCGTGGTGGGTGTCGATCGCCTCCTCGGTGGCGGCCAGCGCGCCCTCGGTGCTCTCCACCGCGAAGTCCGGCGGCAGACCGCCGTCGGAGGCCCCGCGGTCCATGGAGCCGCGCGCGGCGGTGAACCGCACCCCCAGCTCGCGCGCGGCGCGGATCTCGGCGCCGAGCAGATCGCCGGTGCCGCGCGGGAAGACGTAGTGGTGGTCCATCGCGGTGGTGACACCACCGCGCGCCATCATCGCCAGGGAGCCGCGGGCCGCCGCGTGGACCATGTCCTCGTCGATCCGCGCCCAGGTCGGATAGAGGGCGACCAGCCAGTCGAAGAGGTTGCAGTCCTGCGCCAGCCCCCGGGTGAGCCACTGGTAGAAGTGGTGATGGGTGTTGACCAGGCCCGGGGTGGCCAGATGGCCGGTGCCGTCGATCCGGCGGACCACGTCCGGCAGGTCCCGGGGCGCGGGTCCGGCACCGACCGACTCGATGCGGTTGCCCGCGACCACCAGGTGCCCGGAGGCGTACTCGGTGTCACCGGCGTCCACGGTGGCGACGGCGCAGTTCTCGATGACGATGCGGTTCATGCGGCGCCCTTCAGTCGGTGGGGATCCGGGGCGTGGCACCGTCGCGCAGCACGGTGGCCTCGATCAGGCCGTAGGGCCGGTCGGCGGCGAAGTACACCTCGTTGTCGTTCTTGAGGCCGAAGGGCTCCAGATCCACCAGGAAGTGGTGCTTGTTGGGGAGGGAGAGCCGTATCTCGTCGATGTCCGGCCGGTGTTCGATGACCCGGGCGCCCATCTGGTAGAGCGTCTGCTGGAGCGAGAGCGAATAGGTCTCGGCGAACGCGGCCAGCAGCTGGCCACGGGTCTCGGCGTAGGCCCGCTCCCAGTCCGGCGCCGGTGCCGCGTCATCGCTCCAGCCCGAGCGCCAGCGGGCGTGCACCTCGGTGGCGAGGATGCGGTCGCGGGCCTCGGGCAGGGTGGTGTACTTGTCCCTGACGTAGCCCCAGAACTCGGAGTCGGTGGAGTTCAGGACGGTGAGGTCCTTGAGTCCGGAGAGCACTTCCCAGCGTTCGCCGTCGTAGGAGACCTGGGCGGTGCGGGTCTCCCGGCCGGAGCGGACGAAGGAGTGCCGGGCCTCGCCGGTGGTCTCGATCCGGTCCCAGGCGTACTCCTCGATCCGGATGCGGGCGGAGTGGATCGGCTCCTGGCTGGTGACGAAGTGGCGGGCCAGGTGGATGCCGAACTGTTCGGCCGAGGTGATCCCGTGTTCCTTGGCGAAGGCGTACACGGTGTTCTTGGTGGTGTCGGTGGGCAGCACATGGGCGTTGCTGCCGGAGAGGTGGACCTCGTCCATGTCGCCGGAGAGCGCCACCGAGACGTTCAGGTCCTTGATGTGGTGGACGGCGCCGTCGCGCACGACGCGGACGACACGGCATTCGGCTTTGCCGTACTGGTTCTGGCCGAGCTCGGGCATCGGGCTTAGCTCCCTCGGTATACGGAGTAGCCGAACGGGGTGAGCAGCAGCGGTACGTGGTAGTGCTCACCCGGCTCGACGGCGAAGACGACCGCCACTTCGGGGAAGAAGGCATGGGGCAGATACGGCCCGGTGGCGAAGCGCAGCCGTACCTCGGTGGTGCCCCCGGGGAGGGCGGGCAGGTCCTTGCAGCGGCCGTCGGCGTCGGTGGCGGAGGTGGCGTGCGGGGTCCAGTCCGCCCCGCCCCCGGCCCGGACGGCCAGCTCCACGTCCACCCCCGCGGCCGGGCGGCCGACGCTGGTGTCCAGGATGTGGGTGGATACGGAGGTGGCGTTCGCCATCAGCGCTCTCCTTCCGCCGCGGCCTCCATGAGGCGGATGAGCCGGATGCGATTGATCTTGCCCAGCTCGGTGCGGACGATCTCGCGCTCGGTGTCCGCGTCGTTGCCGATCCGCTCGCGCAGGGCGGCGAGCATCTCCTCGCCGTCGCGTCCGGTGGCGCAGATCAGGAAGACATGGCCGTGGCGCTCCTGGTACTCCAGGTTCGATTCCAGCAGTTCCGCGCGGAGCCCGTCGCGGACCCCGCTCTGCTCGCGGGCCGAGGTGGCGTCGCCCGGGGTGGGTCTGCCGATGGGCGGGTGTCCGGCCATCGCCTCGGCGAGATCGCCGGCGGTCAGCTGTGCCATGGCCGCGTCGGAGGCGGCGAGCAGCTCCTCGACGGTGGCGTAGGGCCGCCCCGAGGCCACCGCCCCGGCCCAGGCCCGGGCGGTGCACACCTCGTGCAGCAGCCCGGCGGCATCGCGCTCGGCCGCGGAGTTGAACCGGGTCAGACCCGGCGGTGCGCTGGTAGTCACATCGGCAAGCTAGGAGCCCCCCGCGGCAAACGTCAACACTTTGTTGAAAACTTTCGGTGGCATCATCGGCCACACGGGTGACCGGAGCGACGGGGGAGACCATGGTGACGAATGGACCGCACGAGGGGCCGCCCATGATCCCGGGGCTGCCCGGGGCACTGCCCGCCGCGCTGTGGTCGGTGCCCTACGCGGGCGCGCGCCACCCCGGATCCCCGGCCGTCAGGGAGCGGCCGGGACTCGCGGCGGGAGCCAACTGCCAGCTGTTCGCCTACGCGGTGCTGCGCCACTTCGGGCTGCGGCCCCCGGCGCTGCGGTCGAGCGAGCTGTGGGACGACACGGAGTCCACCGTGCGGGTGACCACCCCGCGCCCGCTGGACCTGCTGCTCTTCAACGCCACCGACGACGCCTTCGGCGCACACCTGGGCGTCTGGGCGGGCCCGGAGGCGATCCTGCACCTGTGCGCCGAGGTGGGGCGGCCGGCCGTATGGACCCCGGCCGCCTTCACGGCACGCCCCCGCTACCGGACCCTGGTCGGGATCAAGCGGATGGCGGCGCGCCCTTCTCGCGGTTGAGGTAGTTGTACACGGTGAAGCGGCTGACCCCGAGTGCGCTCGCCACCGTCTCCACACCGTGCCGCACCGAGAAGGCCCCGCGCTGCTCCAGGAGCCGGACCACCGACTGCTTGGTCCTGCGGTCCAGGTCGGCGAGCGGAACGCCGTGGCGGCGCTGGAGGTCGGCCAGGATGTGGTCGAGCGAATCGGACAGGTGCGGCAGCCGGACGGCCACCACCGCACGGCCCTCCCACGAGAGGACCACATCGTCGCCGCGCGCCCCCTCCGGGGCGACCATCTCGCCGCCCATGGCGTCCACCAGCGGTTTGACGGCCGAGACGAACGGGTGGTCATCGGGCGCGCTCAACGCTCGCCCTCCTGGCCCGCACCGGCCTCACCGATCACGTTGACCTGGAGCGAGACCCGGGTGGCACCCGCCTCCAGGGACTTGCGCAGCAGCTGGTCCACTGCGCTCAGCACGGCGTCGGCCCGCCCCTCGGCGGTATTGCCGAACGGACCGACGTCCACCGCGTCCAGCGCGGCGGACTGCACGGTCTCGCGGGCCACCACGGCGTGCGGCGGTACCTCGTCGAGGTCGAACGGCTCGGTCGTGAACTCCACCCTCAATCTCACGCCGCCAACCTACTGCGCCCGGGGGCGCCTCGGGCAGCCCCTCTTGACAGTCCCGCGACCATCACCCCATGCTTCCGTAATCCAGAAAGCAACTTCCGCTATACGAAATATCTGGAACGGAAGGAGCCGAGGGCCCATGGACCGCACGGCCGGGCGCTTCGCCCGCTTCGACGTCAATCTCTCGATCCTCTTCACCGAGCTCCCCCTCCTGCGGCGCCCGGCGGCCGCGGCCGCCGCGGGCTTCGGCGCGGTCGAGCTGTGGTGGCCGTGGCCCCGGGACCCGACGCCCGGCCGGGCCGAACTCGATGCGCTGCGCGGCGCGCTGGAGAGCGCCGGGACCCAGCTGGTGGGGCTCAACTTCTACGCCGGTGAACTGCCCGGCCCCGACCGCGGGGCGCTGTCCGTCCCCGGTGAGGAGTCCGATCGCTTCCGCGCCAATGTCGAGGTCGCCGCCGACTTCGCCGCGTCCGTCGGCTGCACCGCGCTCAACGCGCTGTACGGCAACCGGATCGAGGGCGCGGCCCCCGAGGACGAGGACGCCCAGGACGCCCTGGCGCTGGAGAACCTGACGCTGGCCGCCCGCGCCGCCGACCGGGTGGGCGCGACGCTGCTGATCGAGGCCCTGGGCGCCGCGGAGTCCCCGCACTACCCGCTGGTGAGCGCGCCCGCCGCGGTCGAGGTGGTGGACCGGGTCAACAGGGCCACCGGGCTGGACAACGCCGCGTTCCTGATGGACCTGTACCACCTGGCCCGGAACGGCGAGGACCTGCCACGGGTCATCGAGACCTACGCGGACCGCACCGGCCATGTGCAGATCGCTGACGTCCCGGGCCGTGGCGCGCCCGGTACCGGCGCACTCGACATCCCCGGCCTCCTCGACCGGCTGCGCACCGCCGGTTACGACGGCTGGGTCGGGCTGGAGTACAAGCCCGGCGGGCCGAGCGCCGCGTCCTTCGACTGGCTGACCCGGGACCCGGCCGACCGCCGCTGAGCCGACCCCTGACCGAACGACACCAGAAAGGCCGGACCGTGAGCGAAACCCTTCCCACCATCGCCTGGATCGGACTCGGCATCATGGGCTCCCCCATGTCCGAGAACCTGATCAAGGCCGGCTACGACGTCACCGGGTTCACCCTCGAACAGGAGAAGCTGGACCGTCTCGCCGCCGCCGGGGGCACCCCCGCCGCCTCCGTCGCCGAGGCCGTCCGGAACGCGGATGTGGTGATCACCATGGTGCCCGCCTCGCCGCAGGTCGAGGCGGTCGTCCTCGGCGAGGACGGGGTGCTGGCCCATGCCCGGCCCGGCAGTCTGCTGATCGACATGTCCTCCATCACCCCGCAGACCTCACGGGCCGTGGCGAAGGCCGCCGCCGAGGGCGGCAAGGGCGTCCGGGTACTGGACGCACCGGTCTCCGGCGGTGAGGCCGGGGCGGTGGAGGCCGTGCTGTCCATCATGGCCGGCGGGGAGCCGGAGGACTTCGAACGGGCCCGGCCGGTCTTCGCGGCGCTGGGGAAGACCGTGGTCCTGTGCGGTCCGCACGGTTCCGGACAGACCGTGAAGGCCGCCAACCAGCTGATCGTGGCGGCCAACATCCAGGCGTGCGCCGAGGCCGTGGTGTTCCTGGAGAAGTCCGGGGTCGACCTCGGGGCCGCGCTCGACGTCCTGGCGGGCGGGCTCGCCGGATCCACCGTCCTCCAGCGCAAGAAGGAGAACTTCCTCCGCCGCGACTTCGCCCCCGGCTTCCGGATCGATCTGCACCACAAGGACATGGGCATCGTCACCGCGGCGGCCCGTGACGTCGGCGCCGCGCTGCCGGTCGGCGCCGTGGTGGCCCAGCTCGTCGCCGCACTGCGCGCCCAGGGAGACGGCGGCCTCGACCACTCCGCCCTGCTGCGCGGGGTCGAACGGCTCTCGGGGGCGGTGGCCACCGGCCGCTGACCGCCCCGCTCCCCGAACCCCCGGGCGGCGGTGGCCGGCAGATTCCCAGTCGCGCCCGCCGGTGCCGCCGCCCGGGCATTAACACGCCTTCCCCGTCAGCCGGGAAGAAACCCCCAACTCCACGCACCGGCCGACCGCTTCATGGAGCATGGGCACGACCGCCCCGTCCGTCCCCATGGATCTCACGGAGCCCCGAGATGACCGACAGCGTGCCGGTGCGCTGCCCCGCGTGCCGTCGCGAGCAGTCCTTCACCCCGCCGACCTTCCCCTGTTCCTGCGGTGCGCCGCTCACCCTTCCCGTCCTGCGCGACGGGGCGCCCGAGGAGATCGGCCACCGCACCTGGCAGGACATCTGGGTGGTCGTCGACTGTCCGTCGTGCGGCCGCCAGGGCCACTGGCCGCAGCCGGAGTTCGGCTGCGGCTGCGGGACGCTGCTGCGGGTCCCGGTCACTCCCCCGGCCCCCGTCGCGACCCCGCGGCCCGGCCCCGCGACGGCTTCCCCGCCGTCCCGTCCGGCGGTGGCCCGCCCGGCCTTCCGGCCGGTGACGATCCGCACCGCCGGGGACGCGGTCACCGCCGCCGCCCAGTATCTGAGGTGGCTCGGCTTCACCGACCCGCACCGGCCGGAGGACCCGGACGCCGGGGTGGACCTCCGCGGCACGGGCCTGGTCGCCCGGATCGATCCCTCCACCCGCCCCGCGGGGCTGCGGGGGGTCGAATGCCTGTGGCTGCACGGACTCCAGCGGTCCGCCCTGGGCGTGTTCTTCTCACTGGCCGGTTACGCCCGGGAGGCGCGGGCGCGCGGCGACGCCCTGTGCGTCCCGCTGTTCGTCATGGATCTGACCGGCACTCCGCAGCCGGTGAACGACCCGGCGGACGCGCTCATCCGGACGGGGCCGCCGGACGGCTGAACTCCCCCGTGCCCCTCGTTCACTCCGGGCCGGCGGAGCGCCGCGGCCGGCCCGTGAAGGGCGTCATGGACCAGGATGACCAACCGGCCTGGTACGACGAGCTGATGGCGGCCTACGTCAAGGGGCTGGACCGGGAGCTCACGGCGCTTGCCGCCGCGGCGGCGATCCGCGACTTCGTCCCGTGCCCGGGCTTGCGCTCATGACCGGTGAACGCTTCCGTTGAGACAGCCACCCTCCACCGTTCACTGGCTCACCCGTCCCATCCGCACGACCGGCCGGAGGCGAACGATGGCTGCTCCGTGGTACCTCAGATTATCCGCCGCCCTTCTCACCACCATGACCCTGCTGCTCACCACCGGATGCGGGGGCGACACCCCGTCACCGCGTCCCTCCGGCAGTTCCCCCGGACCCGTGACGACCACCCCGGGCGGCACTCCGGGCGGTACGTCGGGCGGCACCCCGGCCACGACTCCGGCCGGCACCTCCCCGGGGCCGGTGGGCCAGAGCTCTGCGAGCGGCGGCGGGGGCGGCTCGGAGACCGTGGAGGGCGACATCCAGGCCGCGGTGTCGGTCACCACCGCCTACTGGTCCACCCACTGGTCCGAGTTCTTCACCGGCGCCTACGGCCCCCCGCGGGTGCAGGGCGCGTACGACGGCGCCGCGCCGGACGTCCCCGCCTGCGGCTCCGAACCGCTGCCGGACGACAACGCGGTCTACTGCCCCGCCGGGGACTTCATAGCGTGGGACATGGACCTGATGCGCTGGGGCCACCAGCGGGGCGACGCCTGGGTGTACCTGGTCATCGCCCATGAGTGGGGGCACGCCGTACAGAACCGGCTGGACGCGGGCCTGGTCGACATGGCCCGTGAGCTCCAGGCCGACTGTCTGGCCGGGGCGGTGCTGTTCGGCGCCGCCCGCGACGGGACCCTCACCTTCGAGGACGGCGACACCGACGAACTGGGCGACGCCCTGACCGCCCTCGCGGACAAGACGCCCTGGACCGACACCTCCGACCACGGTGACGCCACCCAGCGGGTGTCGGCCTTCAGCCGGGGCGCGGAGTCCGGTGTGAAGGGGTGTCTGCCCGACACCGGGCAGTGACCGCCGCGGCCGGCGCCGCCGTTCAGCGCGGCGCCGGCTGGGCGTCCGGGAGCGGATGGCGCTCACGGGCGCCGGTCTCCCGCAGCTCCACCTTGCGGACCTTGCCGCTGACCGTCATCGGGAAGGCGTCCATCAGCCGCAGGTAGCGGGGCACCTTGTAGTGGGCGAGGCGTCCCCGGCAGAAGCGGGCGAGTTCATCGCGGGTGAGGTCCTCGGCGCCGTCCGTCAGGATGACGCAGGCCATGATCTCCTCCCCGTACTTCTCGTCGGGCACGCCCACGACCTGTACGTCGGCGATCTTGGGGTGGGTGTAGAGGAACTCCTCGATCTCCCGCGGGTACACGTTCTCCCCGCCCCGGATGATCATGTCCTTGATCCGGCCCACGATCTGGACGTAGCCGTCCTCACCCATCACCGCGAGGTCGCCGGTGTGCATCCAGCGCGCACGGTCGATCGCCTCGGCGGTCAGGTCCGGCTCCTGCCAGTAGCCGAGCATCACCGAGTAGCCGCGGGTGCACAGCTCCCCCCGGGTGCCGCGGGGAACGGTCACCCCGGTGGTGGGGTCGACCACCTTCACCTCGACATGCGGCATCACCCGGCCGACGGTGCCGGTACGGCGCTCCAGGTCGTCATCGCGCCGGGTCTGGGTGGACACCGGTGAGGTCTCGGTCATGCCGTAGCAGATGGACACCTCGGCCATATGCATCTCGGAGACCACCCGCCGCATCACCTCCACCGGACAGGGCGAGCCCGCCATGATCCCGGTGCGCAGGGAGGAGAGGTCGAAGGTGGCGAAGTCGGGCAGGCCCAGCTCGGCGATGAACATCGTGGGCACGCCGTACAGCGAGGTGCAGCGCTCCCGTTCGACGGCCGAGAGGGTGGCCGCGGGGTCGAAGGCCGGGGCGGGGATGACGATGCAGGCGCCGTGGCTGGTGGCACCCAGGTTGCCCATGACCATGCCGAAGCAGTGGTAGAAGGGGACCGGCAGACAGACTCGGTCCAGATGGGTGTAGCCGAGCATCTCCCCCACGAAGTAGCCGTTGTTGAGGATGTTGTGGTGGGAGAGGGTGGCGCCCTTGGGGAAGCCGGTGGTGCCCGAGGTGTACTGGATGTTGACCGGGTCGTCGCAGGAGAGCCCGGCCTCCCGCTCGGCCAGCTTCGAGGGCGCCACCTCGGCGCCCGAGCTCACCAGAGCGTCCCAGGTGCGGTCGCCGATGTAGACCACGTCGCGCAGGGCGGGGCAGTCGGCGCGCACCTGCTCGACCATATGACGGTAGTCGCTGGTCTTGTGCTCGGTGGAGGAGACCAGGACGGAGATCCCGGCCTGGCGCAGCACGTAGCGCAGTTCATGGACCCGGTAGGCCGGGTTGATGTTCACCATGATGGCGCCGATGCGGGCGGTGGCGTACTGCACCAGGACCCATTCGGGGCAGTTGATGGCCCAGATGCCGACCCGGTCGCCCTTGCCCACGCCCTTGGCCAGCAGCCCGAGCGCGACCGCCTCGACGGCCCGGCCGAACTCGGCGTAGGTCCAGCGGCGGCCGGAGGGGATGTCCACCAGCGCGTCGCGGTCGCCGAACCGCTCGACGATACGGGCCAGGTTGGCACCGATGGTGTCGCCCAGCAGCGGCACCTCACCCGTACCGCTGGCATACGACAGGGCGGGCGGGGCCGGTGGGCCGGACGGCGGGGCGGTCATGGGGTCTCCTCGTTCGGACGTGCGGGGGAGGCGGTCATGAGGGCTCAGCCCTCCTCGTGGAACTCGGTGCCGTCACCGCGCGCGGTGGCCTCGCGCAGCTCGATGCGGCGGATCTTGCCGGAGACGGTCTTGGGCAGCTCGGCGAACTCCAGACGGCGGACCCGCTTGTAGGGGGCCAGTACCGCGCGGGAGTGGGCGAACAGCGCCTTGGCGGTGTCGGGTCCCGGCTCCCAGCCCTCGGCCAGCACGATGTACGCCTTGGGCACGGCCAGCCGGATGGGATCGGGTGCGGGCACCACGGCGGCCTCGGCCACCGCCTCGTGCTCCAGCAGTGCGCTCTCCAGCTCGAACGGCGAGATCTTGTAGTCGGACGCCTTGAACACGTCGTCGGCGCGGCCGATGTAGGTGATGTAGCCGTCGGCGTCACGCGCGCCGATGTCACCGGTGCGGTAGTAGCCGTCCGCGGTGGCCTCGGCGGTGCGCTCCTCGTCCCCCTCGTACCCCGTCATCAGACCGACCGGACGGCCGCCGGACCCGGTGAGGTCCAGACAGATCTCGCCCTCGTCGGCGGGCCGTCCGCTGACCGGGTCCAGCAGGACCACGGAGAAACCGGGGGTGGGCCGTCCCATCGAACCGGTCTTCAGCGGCTGACCGGGGGTGTTGGCCACCTGGACGGCGGTCTCGGTCTGGCCGAAGCCGTCCCGGATGGTGACCCCCCAGTCCCGCCGGACGTGCTCGATCACCTCGGGGTTGAGCGGCTCGCCCGCGGCCACCGCCTCGCGCGGGGGGTTGCGCAGCTGGGTCAGATCGGCCTGGATCAGCATCCGCCAGACCGTGGGCGGTGCGCAGAACGTGGTGACGGCACAGCGGTCCATCTCCTCCATCAGCCGGGTGGCGTCGAACCTCTTGTAGTTGTGGATGAAGACCGTCGCCTCGGCGTTCCACGGTGCGAAGAGATTGGACCAGGCGTGCTTGGCCCAGCCCGGTGAGGAGATGTTGAGGTGGACGTCGCCCGGCCGCAGCCCGATCCAGTACATCGTCGCCAGATGGCCGATCGGGTACGAGACATGGGTGTGCGCGACGAGTTTGGGGCGGGCGGTGGTCCCGGAGGTGAAGTACAGCATCAGCGGGTCGTCGGCGAGGGTCGGCCCGTCGGGCACGAACGGCTCGTCGGGCGCCTCGTCCCCCGTGATCTCGGCCGTCCCGGCGTCCTCGTAGGCGAGCCAGCCCTCGCGCAGTCCGCCGACCGAGATCCGGGTGTAGTCGCCCGGCACCTCGTCGAACTTGTCCGTGTCCCCGGCCCGGACGATCACATGCCGGGCCCGGCCGCGCTCGATGCGGTCGACCAGGTCGACCGGGCCCAGCAGCGGGGTGGCCGGGATGACGACGGCGCGCAGCTTCATCGCGGCGAGCGCGGTCTCCCACAGCTCGCGCTGGTTGCCGAGCATCACCACGACGCGGTCGCCCGCCTCGACACCGAGGTCGCGCAGCCAGCCCGCCGCCCGGTCCGAGCGGCGGCGCATCACCTCGAAGCTCACTCGGGTCTCGGTGCGGTCTTCCTCGACGATGTGCAGAGCGGTGCGGTCGTTTCCCTCGGCGATGCGGTCGAACCAGTCGAGCGCCCAGTTGAAGCGTTCCGGGCGCGGCCAGGTGAATCCCCGGTACGCCGCCGTGTAGTCCTCCCGGTGGTCGAGCAGGAAGTCCCGTGCCCCGCGGAAGTCGCGAGACGGACTGTTTGCTGTCACATGTCCTCCTGATTGCCGTACCGCTCGCTAGCATCGTGCGACGGGTGATCTGAGTCTCACCACCCCCGGACGGGGGTGGCGGTATTTCGGGGAGGTGGCCGTGGCGGATTCGGACCGGACCGTCGACGTACGGACATCGCTGCTGCGGATGCGGCGGAGCGGTGGATTGCCCGTGGCGTTCGGCGGACTGTTCGCGGGCTCACGGCAGTTCCGCATCTCCGAACTCACCGGCACCACCACCTCCGCCCTGCGCGGACTCGCCATCACCGCCGGGAACGGCCTGGGCGGCAAGGTGCTCACCATGTCCCGGCCGATCTCGGTGGCCGACTACCCCGCCTCGCGGGTGATCAGCCATGAGTACGACGCGGCGGTGGGCGCCGAGGGGCTGCGCTCGATGCTCGCGGTACCGGTGGTGGTGCGCGGCAGGATCCGCGGGGTGCTCTACGGCGCGCTGCGCCAGCCTCTGGTGCTCGGCGACCGCGCGCTGAGCGCCGCGGTGGGGGCGGCGCGCGAACTGGAGCAGTCGCTCGCGGTGCGGGACGAGGCGGAGCGGCTGATGGATGTGGCCCAGCGGCCCGTACCGGAGGAGGAGCCGGATCCGGCGCGGTGGGAGGAGGTGCGCGAGGCCCATGTCGATCTGCGGGCCCTGGCGCAGCGGGTTCCCGATCCACAGCTGCGCCAGGAGATCCTCCGGGCCTGCGGACGCCTGGCCCGCGCCTCCACGGGCGACCGGACGCCACCGGCCCGCGCACGGGTGGAGCTGTCGCCGCGCGAGGTGGACGTCCTGGCCTGCGTGGCGTCCGGCGCCACCAACTCCGCGGCGGCGGAGCGGCTGGGGGTGCGCCCGGAGACGGTGAAGAGCTATCTGCGCTCCTCGATGCGCAAACTGGGAGCGCACACCCGCCTCCACGCGGTAGTCGAAGCCCGCCGCGCTGGCCTCCTGCCCTAGGGAGTGAGAGCTGCCGGGGGCCGGGCGCGGCACGCCCGCGCGAAGCGGCGCGGGCGCATCGTCCACGAGCCCGGGAGCCCGGGGAGGGATATCCTGCACTGTGGTCAGTGCTCTGCGCCCGCGTGCCCGCGACGAGGAGGTGAGGTCCGCGATGCACGGTGAACCTCCCAGTCGTACGCCGCGCGGCGCCACCCCGGTCCGGCTGTTCTGACCGGTCCGGTGGCGGTGCCCGGCGGTGTGCCCGACACCCCGCTCCCGCGCCCGCTCCCTCGTAAAGGACCCGCCATGTCCGAGCGCTCCTCCCGCACCCCGCGGCCCCCGAGGCGGTACCCGTGGCTGCGCCCCACCGCCGCCCCCGAGACGGGCTCCGCCGCGCGTTCCTCCCCCGGCCCCCGCCACCCCGGTCCGCCGCGCGGCGAACCGGTCACGGCGGCGTCCGGCGGCGCGCCCGCCGATGACGAGCGGAGCGTGGTGGACGCCGCGGTCTACCGCGGGGGCCGCCGCGTCGGCTCCCCCACCACCCTGGCCGCCACCTACCGGCGGCTGCGCGAGCAGCCGGGCGCGATGGCGTGGATCGGGCTGTACCGGCCGTCGGAGGCGGAGCTGCTGTCGCTGGCCGAGGAGTTCGATCTGCACAAACTGGCCATCGAGGACGCGATGGAGGCGCATCAGCGCCCCAAGCTGGAGCGCTACGGCGAAACCCTCTTCGTGGTGCTGCGCGCCGCGCGCTACCTGGACGCGCCGGAGGAGGTCGACTTCGGCGAGCTGCACGTCTTCGTGGGCGCGGACTTCGTGATCACCGTCCGGCACGGCGCCGCCCCGGACCTGTCCGCCGTGCGCACCCGGCTGGAGTCGACACCCGAGCTGCTGGCGCTGGGCCCGGAGGCGGTGCTGTACGCGATCCTGGACGCGGTGGTGGACGGCTACGCCCCGGTCGTCGCGGGCGTGCAGAACGACATCGACGAGATCGAGACCGAGGTGTTCCGGGGCGACCCCGAGGTGTCCCGCCGGATCTACGAACTCTCCCGCGAGATGGTCGAGTTCCAGCGCGCCACCCGCCCCCTGGTGGGGATGTTGCGCGGGCTGATGGCCGGGTTCGACAAGTACGGCACGGACGAGGAGCTCCAGCGCTACCTGCGGGACGTCGCCGACCACGTCACCCACACCAGCGAGCGGGTGGACGGTTTCCGCTCGGCGCTCACCGACATCCTGGCGGTCAACGCCACCCTGGTGACCCAGCAGCAGAACGCCGAGATGCGGGCGCTCGCCGAGGCCGGGTTCGAGCAGAACGAGGAGGTCAAGAAGATCTCCGCGTGGGCGGCCATCCTCTTCGCACCGACCCTGGTGGGCACGATCTACGGGATGAACTTCGACCACATGCCGGAGCTGCACTGGGCGCTGGGGTACCCGTTCGCGGTGCTGCTGATGGCGGCGGTGTGCGTGAGCCTCTACGTGATCTTCAAACGCCGCGACTGGCTCTGAGCGCCCCGGGCACCGGCGCCGGCGGCATGGTTGCCAGCCGACCCGGCGGGAACATACGTTTGACTCCAAACATCCCCATCGTGCGCGAGGGAAGGCCGGACACCGAATGGACCTGGGACACTGGCTCGGCCGGGCCGTGGAGGCGAACCGCGAGTGGGCGCAGGGGTACGGCCCCTTCCCCTCGCATCCGTCGCTGGAGATCGACGACGACCGGTTCGCCGAGGTGTTCGGCACCTTCACCGAGCGGCTGAAGGAGAACTACCCCTTCTTCCACCCCCGCTACGCGGGGCAGATGCTCAAGCCCCCGCACCCCGCCGCCATGGTCGGCTACCTCACCGCCATGCAGATCAACCCCAACAACCACGCGCTGGACGGCGGACCGGCCACCGCGCGGATGGAGCGGGAGGTGGTGGAGCAGCTGGCCGCGATGTTCGGCTACGGGACCCATCTGGGCCATCTCACCACCAGCGGCACCGTGGCCAATCTGGAGGCGCTGTTCGTCGCCCGGGACCTGCACCCCGACCGGGGTGTCGCCTACAGCGCCGAGGCGCACTACACCCACGGCCGGATGTGCGGGGTGCTGGGTGTCGAGGGGCATCCCGTGCCCACCGACGGCCGGGGCCGGATCGACCTCGACGCGCTGGAGGAACTGCTGGCCACGGGCCGGGTGGGCACCGTCGTGCTCACCGCGGGCACCACCGGCCTCGGCGCGATCGACCCCATCGACCAGGCGCTGGCGCTGCGCGAGCGCTACGGCGTACGGATCCACGTGGACGCCGCCTACGGCGGTTTCTTCACCCTGCTGGCCGGGGCGGAGGGTCCGGCGGGGCTGGCGGAGGCGCCCTGGCGGGCCATCGCGCGGTGCGACTCGATCGTCGTCGACCCGCACAAGCACGGGCTCCAGCCCTACGGCTGCGGGGCGGTGCTGTTCGCCGATCCGGAGGTCGGCCGGTTCTACCTGCATGACTCCCCGTACACCTACTTCACCTCCGAGGAACTCCACCTCGGTGAGATCAGCCTGGAGTGCTCACGCGCCGGGGCCTCGGCCGCCGCGCTCTGGCTCACCTTCCAGCTGCTGCCGCCCACCCCGGAGGGACTGGGGCAGGTGCTGGCGGCCGGCCGCCGGGCCGCGCTCACCTGGGCGGAGCTGATCGAGGGCTCGGAACTGCTGGACCTGTACCAGCCGCCGGAGCTGGACATCGTCAGCTACTTCCCGGTGACCGACCCGCCCGCGCTCTCCGCGATCGACCGCGCCTCGGCCCGGATCCTCCAGGACGGTATGACCGGTGAGACCCCCGTCTTCCTCTCCACGCTCCGGGCCGACGCCCAGGCGTTCACCGGCCGCCACCCCAAGCTGGCCGCCGACGCCGAGGGTGCGCGGATCCTGCGCAGCGTGCTGATGAAACCGGAGTCCGAGGACTACGTGCCCCAACTGCACGCGCAGGTCGAGGAGCTGGCCCGGCGGGGCTGACGCCCACCGGGCCGAGGAGCCCGGGGGCTCAGGGCGCCGGGGGCCCGATCCGCACCGCGTGGACGGCGGCCGAGGGGTCGGAGGCGGTGAGCAGCCGGGCGCCCTGGGCCTCCAGCGCCTCGCCGTCGTCGGCGGACAGCGGGACGAACGGGGAGACCGTGAGGGTGGCCGAGGCGCCGTCGCCCCTGCCGGTCCGTTCGATCCCCCAGATCCCGCCGACGAAGCCGTCCACCAGGATCGTGCCGCGCACCACGCCGTTGACCCCCATCACCCGCGTCCGGTAGGCGTCGTCCAGCACCCGGGCGCGGTCGGCGTGCGAGAGCAGGAGATTGTCGAAGTCGGCCACCAGCCGCGCCGGAACCGGCGTCGCGGGATCCGGCAGCGGCGCGCCGGGGACGTCGTACAGTTCGCGCCCGCCCTCGTCGCGGAAGGTCCGCAGACCCGGCCGCAGCCGGTCCACCACCTCGCGCAGCCCGGTCAGCCCGCACCACTTCTGGACGTCGGCCACGGTCGCGGGCCCGAACGCCGCGAGATAGCGCAGCACCACGGCCTCCAGGGCGGCGGCCGGGGACCCGCTCTCCACCGGCCGTCCGAGCCAGTCCTCCACGGTGGCGTAGCGGGGGCCGCCGCCGCGGCTCCACAGCCCGCGCGGTGGCACCTGGACCAGCGGCGCCCACAGCCGCAGCGCGTTCACCAGCGCTCCGGGGTCCACCTCCGGCCAGCGCGCGCCCAGCTCCCGGCGCAGTTCGGCGGGGCCCAGGGCCGCACGGCCCAGCAGCTCCCGCGCCACCGCCACCACCTCGTCCCGCTCCACCCCGCTCACCGCGCGGGCGAAGGGGTTCTGCCGGAACGTCCGGTCCAGCATCGGCTGCACCAGCGGACGCAGGAGCAGCGCGTCCGCCGCGCTCACCAGGTGCACGGTGCCGCGCATCAGCACCATCCGGGTCACCTGACGCTCGGTCATCAGCGTTTCCAGCTCGCCGAAGGAGAAGCCGTCGAGCCGGGTCCACAGCCCCAGGTACGGCGCGCCCGGCGCCTGTGACTGCATACCGACCAGCCACTCGATGGTCTCGAGGGCCGAACGGGACGCCGAGGGGTTCAGCAGCAGCTGTCGCTCCAGCAACGCCCGGTTGAGCGCGCGGGGACCGAGCACGGGATTCGTCATACCCCGCACGGTACGGACCCTTGCGGACAGCTGCTGTCCTCCACCCCCACCAGTTCCGACGCTCCCGCCCAACGTGCAGCTTTCCTGGGCGACTTGTGCTTCGATGCCGACCACACGTGCCGAACGCGCGGGTAACACGGGCGAGTAACAAGCGACGGGAGTGTGTCCATGGACCGGCGAGGGTTCCTCAAGGGCGCGGCAGCGATATCCGCCGCGGGGCTGATGTCCGCCGCGGGCGGTACCGCGACGGCCATCGCGGCGGCGCCCGGGCGGCTCGCGCCGCAGGACTGGCTGTCCGCCATCCCGGACGCGACCCCCGTCCAGCGGCTGACCCTGCCCGGCACCCATGACTCCGGCGCCCGCCACGGCGGTCTGTGGACCGAATGCCAGAACACCGCCATCATCGACCAGCTCACCAGCGGGATCCGCTTCCTGGACATCCGCTGCCGCGCCTTCGACAACGCCTTCCCGATCCACCACGGCGCCTTCTACCAGCACCTCAACTTCGACGATGTGCTCATCGCCTGCCGCGACTTCCTCTCCGCGCACCCGACGGAGACCGTGCTGATGCGGGTGAAGCAGGAGTACTCGGAGGAGAGCGCCGAGGAGTTCCGCCGGATCTTCGACACCTATCTCGACAAGGGCTGGCGTTCGCTGTTCCGCCTGGACACCACCCTCCCCACCCTGGGCGAGTCCCGGGGCAGGGTGGTGCTGCTCGGCGACTCCGGCGCGATGCCGGGCGTCCGGTACGGCGACGCCCAGCTCTTCGACATCCAGGACGACTACATGGCGGAGCCGTTCGGAAAGTACCCGAAGATCGAGGCGCAGTTCCGCAAGGCGGTGGCGCAGCCCGGCAAGCTGTTCATGAACTACGTCAGCACCGCCGCCCTGCTGCCGCCCCGCTGGAACGCGGACCGGCTCAACCCGAAGGTCAGGGGCTTCCTGGAGGGCGCCGGAACCCAGGGCTGGACGGGGCTCGGCATCGTCCCGATGGACTTTCCGAACACCGCCTCCGGCCTGGTCGACGCCCTCATCCGGAAGAACCCCGTCTGATCGACGGGCCGAGCCGGGGCGCGCACTAGTCCACGGCGGGCCGGGCGAACCGTACGAGCTCCAGGGCCTGGTCGGGGAACCACTCCCCGGCCTCGGGGTCGACCGTGCCGCGCTCCGGGTCCTCCGGCCCCGCCGTGCCGCGCAGACACCGGCCGTCGGACTCGCCCGGGGTCTTCACCCACAGCGCCGCGTCCTGGAGCGGATCGTCGGTACGGGTGGTCGGGCGGACACCCAGACCCCGGTCGGGCGGGTTGCACCACGGCTGCGGATCGCTGTGGTCACTGCCCGTCGGGGTCCACGGGCCCTGGCCGTTGCGGCTGGTGTCGGTGACGAAGTGCTTCAGCCCCGCGTCGTCGGCGGGGGTGTGCTCCTTGACCCAGGCCCGCGCCCGCCGCTGCGACCAGTCGCGGTCGGCGCAGTCGGCGGGGTCCCCGCCCTCGTCGGCGTAGGCCAGGCAGGAGGAGATCAGCCGTCCGTACCAGGTGTTGGCCGCGTCGGTCTGGTAGTGCGAGACATTGAGTGCGAAGCCGGCCGCGCGGTCGACCCCGGCCTTGAGGAGCCGGGGCACGATGCTGCTGACGGAGTGCCAGCCGGGATGACCCGCATCCAGGTAGACGGCCGTCTCGCCGAGCGCGGTGAGGACGTCGACCGCGTAGTTGATCTCGGAGTAGCGGGCGGCGGTCTTCGGGTCCTCCCCGTCGATGAGCTGGTCGAGCCCCTCGGGGTCGGTCAGGCCGGCCGGGTCGCCCACGACCTCCGGGTTGCCGGTGTCGGTACCGGGGTCGGGGAGGGCCGGTTCGGGAGCGGCCGTCGCGGAGGCGGAGGGCTCGGGGCTGGGCAGGATGCCCGGCTGCTCCGCCGCGGGGGCCGAAGGAGCCGGCGTCCGGGCCGCGGGGGCCTGCGCCGCGGGAGTCCGGGCGGCCGGGGCCTGCGTTCCGGCGGGCTTCGGGGACGCGGGCGTCTGGGCGGCGGTCTGCCCGGCCGCGGGGCTCTGTGCCGCCGGGGTCTGGGCGGCCGGAGTCTGGGCCGCCGGGCTCTGCGCCGGAGACTGTCCGGCGGCGGGCTTCTCCGCCGCCGACGGCCCGGCCGCCGAGGGCGCGTCCGACGGGGTTCCGGTGGCGGGGGCGGACTGGATGCCCGGATCGGGCAGCGGGGGCAGTTCCCCCTCGCCCGGGGCCGCGGCCCCGGTGCCGGTGTCCTCGGACTGACCGTCCGCGGGGGTGGCCGGGTCCGCCTCGGCGGGCAGCGTACTGGCCTGCGCCTCCGGCTCTCCGCCGTCCCCGTCGGCCGCTCCGGCCCCGTCCGCGTCCTTCGCGCAGTCCGACGGCAGCAGCGCCAGCGAATCGGGTTCCAGGACCACCAGCGACGGGCGCTGTCCGATGCCGCGGGCGACGGCGTCGATCCACGCCTGGTACTCGGCGGTGCTCCCGGCCCCGCCCGAGGAGTAGCTGCCGCAGTCCCGGCCGGGGACGTCGTAGAGCGTCAGCACCGGCAGTGTGCCGCGCTGCTCGGCCCTGCGGGTGGTGGTGCGGACCGTCCGCTCGACCTCCTCCGGGCTCTCGTCCCCGTACCAGACGGCCTGGGGGGTGCGCACCATGGACAGGATCCCTCTGGCCTCACGGCTCTCGCCCCGCCAGGCGAGCTGGGACACCTGGCGGTAGGGGTCCCGTTCGGGCGGCGGGGTGTAGAGACGGTTGCCGCGCAGCGCTTCGCCGACGCCCTGGGGCGCGGCGGCCTGCACGGCCGAACTGCTCAGCAGGGGAAGGGCGGTTGCGGCCAGGACGGCCATCGGGGCGGTGAGGGCTTTCCGCTTGCTACGCACAGGTGCACTCCAGGGGCGGCGGACGGGTCGAATCTGACTCTCACTCAGAAACTCGCACCCGGCAACGCGGCCGTACGCCAGGTGGCGGTACCGGTTTCCCGCCCAGGAGTGGCCTTAGATCGGATGAACGTCAGGCGACCGAACCGATCGGGTCCGCGTTCTCGCGGCTCCGGTCGTGGTGGATGGGGGTGTGCGCGCCGGTCAGCGGCACCCCGCTGCCGCCCCGGCGGCTCGCGACGATCTCCCCCGCGATGGACAGCGCCGTCTCCTCGGGGGTGTGGGCGCCGAGGTCGAGTCCGATCGGGGAGCGCAGCCGGGCCAGCTCCGGTTCGCCCAGGCCCACCTCGCGCAGCCGTCGCAGCCGGTCGCGGTGGGTGCGGCGGGAGCCCATCGCGCCGACGTAGCCGACGGGCATCCGCAGCGCCCGCTCCAGCAGCGGGACGTCGAACTTGGCGTCGTGGGTGAGGACGCACAGCACGGTCCTGGCGTCCACCCCGGTCGTCTCCAGATAGCGGTGCGGCCAGTCGACGACCACCTCGTCGGCCTCGGGGAACCGGTGGGCAGCGGCGAAGACCGGACGGGCGTCGCAGACCGTCACGTGGTACCCGAGGAACTTCCCGATCCGCACCAGGGCGCTCGCGAAGTCGATCGCCCCGAAGACGATCATCCGGGGCGGGGCCACGCTGGACTCCACGAGCAGGGTGACCGGACGGCCGCAGCGGCTGCCCTCGGCCCCGATGACCACGCTCGCGGTCCGCCCGGCGTCCAGCAGGGCGCGCGCCTGCCCCGCCGCGCCCCGGTCCAGCGCCGCCCGGTCGGCCGCGGTGGCGCCCTCCGGACCGCCGAGGGTGCCCTCGTACGTCCCGTCCGGGCGGACCAGCAGGGCACGGCCCAGGAGTCCGTCCGGACCGTCCACGACCCGCGCGAGCGCCACCGCCGCGCCACCGTCCGCGGCGGAGCGGACCGCGGCGGCGAGCACGGGGCGCAGCGCGGTGTCCGCCGCCGGCACCGGGGTGACCAGCACCTCGATGACCCCGCCGCAGGTCAGGCCGACCGCGAAGGCGTCCTCGTCGGAGTAGCCGAAGCGGGTGCGGACCGTCTCCCCGGTGGCCAGGGCCTCCTGGCACAGCTCGTAGACCGCGCCCTCCACACAGCCGCCGGACACGCTGCCGACGGCTGTGCCGTCGGCGTCGACGGCGAGCGCCGCGCCCGGCTGCCGCGGCGCGCTGCCGTGGACGGCCACCACGGTGGCGACGGCGAAGTCCCGGCCCTCCCGGCACCAGCGGTGCAGTTCGGCAGCGATGTCCAGCATGGTGATCAGCTCCTCGTGCCGCCGCTATCGGACCCCGAGCCAGTGCTCGATCGGGTTCAGAGCGAAGTAGATGACGAATACCGCCGTCAATACCCACATGAACACCCCGGGCTCGCGATATCTGCCCTGCGCGGCCTTGATGGCGGTGTAGGAGATCACGCCCGCGCCGACTCCGGCGGTGATGGAGTAGGTGAACGGCATCAGGGCGACGGTCAGGAAGACCGGGATGGCCACCGCGCGGTCGGCCCAGTCCACATGGCGGGCGTTCTGCATCATCATCGCGCCGATGACCACGAGGGCGGCGGCCGCGACCTGACCGGGCACGATCTGGGCGAGCGGGGTGAAGAACAGCCCGGCGGCGAAGAGCAGCCCGGTGATCACGCTGGACAGACCGGTCCTGGCGCCCTCGCCGACACCCGTGGCGGATTCGATGAAGACGGTCTGACCGCTGGCCCCGGCCACCCCGCCGATGGCGCCGCCCGCGCCGTCCACGAAGAGCGCCCTGCTCAGCCCCGGCATCCGGCCGCGTTCATCGGCCAGCTTCGCCTCGGTGCCGACCCCGATGATCGTCGCCATCGCGTCGAAGAACCCGGCCAGCACCAGGGTGAAGACGATCATGCCGACCGTCATTCCGCCGATCTGGCCCCAGCCGCCGAACTCGACCTGTCCGAAGAGGCTGAAGTCGGGGGTGGAGACGGCGTGGCCGGGCAGTTCGGGGGCGCGCCCGCCCCAGGTCTTCGGATCGAGTCCGGCCACCGCGTTGATGACGACGGCGAGGACGGTCCCGGCCACGATCCCGATGAGGATCGCGCCCGGCACCTCACGTGCCTGGAGCATGAAGATCAGCAGCAGCGTGACGCAGAAGATCAGTACCGGCCAGCCCGCGAGCTGTCCCCCGGTGCCGAGTGTCACCGGTGCGCCCTTGCCCACGAAACCGGCGTTGACCAGGCCGATCAAGGCGATGAACATCCCGATGCCGATGGTGATGCCGTGTTTGAGGGCGAGCGGGATGGCGTTCATGATCACTTCACGGAGACCGGTGACCACGAGCAGCACGATCACCGTGCCGTACAGCACGCACATGCCCATCGCCTGCGGCCAGCTCATATGCGGGACGACCTGGCCGGTGAGCACGGCGGAGACACTGAGCCCGGCCGCCAGCGCGAGCGGCACCTTGCCGATGAAGCCCATGAGGAGGGTGGAGACCGCGGCGGCGAGCGCGGTGGCGGTGATCAGCGCGCTCTGGGCGAGCCGGTGGTGCTGGACGTCCTCACCGGACAGCAGCAGCGGGTTGAGCAGCAGGATGTACGCCATCGCCATGAAGGTGGTGACGCCGCCGCGGATCTCCCGGGCGAGGGTGGATCCGCGGTCGGATATCTGGAAGTACCGGTCGAGACGCGACCGGCGGGCCGTTCCCTCCGGGGCGATCGGTGGTGTGACGGCGTGCTGGGTCATGCGGTGCCACTCCCAAGTGTCATAGGGGGTTGGGATGGTGCGTCGGCATCCACGACCCGGGGGACGGCCCGGTCGGTGGTGAGGGGGGTGAGGAGGTGGTGCTCAGGTGCCCGTCAGATGCTCCGGCCTGATCGGGACCCGTTTCAGGGGGAGGCCGGTCGCCGCGCGGACGGCGGCCACGACGGCCGGGGTGGAGGAGAGGGTGGGCGCCTCGCCGACCCCGCGGAGCCCGTACGGGGCGTGGTCGTCGGCCAGTTCGAGGACGTCCACGGGGATGGTGGGGGTGTCCAGGATGGTGGGGATCAGATAGTCGGTGAACGAGGGGTTGCGGACCCGGGCGCCGTCGGAGACCACGATCTCCTCCATGACGGCGAGACCGAGCCCCTGGGTGGAGCCGCCCTGGATCTGGCCCACGACGGAGAGCGGGTTGAGCGCCTTCCCGACGTCCTGGGCGGCGGCCAGCTCGATCACCTTGACCAGGCCCAGTTCGGTGTCCACCTCGACCACCGCGCGATGGGCGCAGAAGGAGTACTGGACGTGGCCGAAGCCCTGGCCGGTCTCCAGGTCGAACGGTTCGGTGGGGCGGTGCCGGAACTCCAGCTCCAGTTCGATGGGTTCCTCGCCGACGATCTCGGCGAGATCGCCGATCACCTCACCGCCGTCGGTGACCACCTTGCCGCCCTCCAGCAGCAGTTCGGCGGTGGCCCAGGCGGGGTGGTAGGAGCCGGACCGCTCCCGCCCGCGCCGCAGCACCTCCTCGCGCACCGCCGCGCAGGTGTGCTTGACGGCGCCGCCGGTCATATAGGTCTGCCGGGAGGCGGAGGTGGAACCGGCCGAGCCCACCTGGGTGTCGGCGGGGTGGATGGTCACCTGGCTGACGCCCAGTTCGGTGCGGGCGATCTGGGCGTGCACGGTGACCCCGCCCTGGCCGACCTCGGCCATCGCGGTGTGCACCAGGGCCACCGGTTCGCCGTTGATCACTTCCAGCCGGATCCGGGCGGTGGAGTAGTCGTCGAACCCCTCGGAGAAGCCGACGTTCTTGATGCCGACCGCGTAGCCGACCCCGCGCACCACCCCTTCGCCGTGGGTGGTGTTGGACAGTCCGCCGGGCAGCGCGCGGACGTCGGTGGAGTCGTCGGCGGTCAGCCACTGGCGCTCGGGGGGCATCGGCAGCGCCTTGACCCGGCGCAGCAGTTCGGCGACCGGCGCGGGTGAGTCCACCAGCTGTCCGGTGGGCATCACCGCGCCCTGGGACATGGCGTTGCGCTGCCGGAACTCCACCGGGTCCATGCCCAGCTCCGCGGCCACGGCGTCCATCTGCGCCTCGTAGGCGAAGCACGCCTGGACGGCGCCGAAGCCGCGCATCGCGCCGCACGGCGGATTGTTGCTGTAGAGGGCGACGGCCTCGACGTCCACATGGTCGACGACGTAGGGGCCGATCGCCAGGGAGGCGGCATTGCCGACCACCGCCGGGGACGAGGAGGCGTACGCACCGCCGTCAAGGACGATGCGGCACTGTACGTAGAGCAGTTGACCGTCCCGGGTGGCGCCGTGCTCATAGGTGAGCTTGGCGGGATGCCGGTGGACATGGCCGAAGAACGACTCGTAGCGGTTGTAGACGATCTTCACGGGGCGGCCGGTGCGCAGCGCCAGCAGACACGCGTGCGCCTGCATGGACAGGTCCTCACGGGCGCCGAAGGCCCCGCCCACGCCCGACAGCGTCAGCCGCACCTTGTCGGCGGGGAGGCCGAGGACCGGTGCCAGCTGGTCGCGGTCCACGTGCAGCCACTGGGTGGCGATGTACAGGTCGACGCCGCCGTCCTCGGCCGGTACCGCGAGCCCCGACTCCGGCCCCAGGAACGCCTGGTCCTGCATGCCGACCTCGTAGTCGCGGCGCACCACCACATCGGCCCGGGTGCGGGCGGCGATGACATCGCCGCGCCGGACCGGCTGCCGGTGCACGATGTTGGGGTGCGGGACGTGGGCGGCGTGGTGGTCGTCGCGGTCCGGATGGAGCACGGGGGCGTCCGCCGCGGTGGCGGTGGCCTCGTCCACGACCGGCGGCAGCTCCGCGTACTCCACCTTGATCTTGGCGGCGGCGCGCCGGGCGGTCTCGGGGTGGTCGGCGGCCACGATGGCCACCGCCTCCCCGTGGTAGCGGACCCGGTCCCTGGCGAGCACGGGCTGGTCCTTGATCTCCAGCCCGTAGTGGGTGGCGGCCGGGAGGTCGTCATGCGTCATCACGGCGTGGACCCCGGGCACGGCCAGCGCCTCGGCGGTGTCGACGGACCGGATCTCGGCGTGGGCGTGGGGGCTGCGGAGGGTGAAGCCCCACAGCATGTCCTCGTGCCACAGGTCCGAGGAGTACGCGAACTCCCCGGTCACCTTCAGGGTGCCGTCGGGGCGCAGCGTGGACTCGCCGATGGCGCCCCTGGTGGTGGTGCTGGTCTGGGTGATCTTCCCGGGGGTGGGTCCGGCTCCCATGGTCAGCCCTCCTCCCCGGTGCGGGCGGCCGCCAGGCGGACCGCGTCGAGGATCTTCTCGTAGCCGGTGCAGCGGCACAGATTGCCGGACAGGGCCTCGCGGATGTCGGCGTCGGACGGCTCCGGGTTGCGCTCCAGCAACTCGTCCGCGGCGACCAGGAGTCCGGGGGTGCAGAAGCCGCACTGGACGGCACCGGCGTCGATGAACGCCTGCTGGACCGGGGCCAGCGGGGTACTGCCACCGGGGCCGGGCTGCCAGCGGCGGGCCTCGTCCAGCCCGGTGCCGGAGCCCTGCTCCGGGCGGCCGGGGGCGGTGGCACCGCGCCGCTCGGCGAACTCCGCCAGACCCTCGACGGTGACCACGTCGCGTCCCTCGGCCTGACCGGCGGCGACCAGACAGGCACAGACCGGGACATTGTCGAGGCGGACCGTACAGGACCCGCATTCGCCCTGCTCACAGGCGTTCTTGGCGCCCGGAAGACCCATCCGCTCCCGCAGCACGTACAGCAGCGACTCGCCCTCCCAGACGTCGTCGGCCTGCTGCGGCCGCCCGTTGACCGTGAAATTCACGCGCACTGTACGGTCCTCCCGTTCCCCTCGCGGTACGCCTGCCAGGTCCAGCCCAGCGTGCGGCGGGCCATCACCGACACCGCGTGGCGCCGGTAGGCCGCGCTGCCGCGGACGTCGTCGATCGGATTGCAGGCACCGGCGCACAGCTCGGCGAACTGCCGGGCGACCGACGGGGTGATGATGGCGCCGCTGTCCCAGAACCCGCCGTCGGCCAGCGCGGCGTTCAGGAAATCCTCCGCCGTCCGCGCCCTGATCGGCGTGGGCGCGGCGGAGCCGATACCGGTACGGACGGTCCGGGTGCGCGGGTGCAGCGCCACGGCGAACGCGCACACCGCGATGACCATGGCGTTACGGGTGCCGACCTTGGAGAACTGCTGCGGTCCTCCGGCCTTCTGGATGTGCACCGCCCGGATCAGCTCATCGGGCTCCAGGGCGTTGCGCTTGACCCCGGTGTAGAACTCCTCGACCGGGATCATCCGGGTGCCGCGCACCGACTCCACCTCGACCTCGGCCCCGGCGGCGAGCAGCGCGGGGTGGGAGTCACCGGCGGGCGAGGCGGCCCCGAGGTTGCCGCCGACCGTGCCGCGGTTGCGGATCTGCGGGGAGCCGACGGTGTGCGAGGCGAGCGCCAGACCCGGCAGCTCGGTCCGCAGCTCCTCGATGATGCGGGTGTAGGGGACACCGGCGCCCAGCCGGACCGTGCGCTCGCCGACCTCCCATTCGGTCAGCTCGGCGACGCGGTTCAGATCGAGCAGGACGTCGGGCCGGCGATGGTCGAAGTTGATCTCGACCATGACATCGGTGCCGCCCGCGATGGGCACGGCGGTGGGGTGCTCCGCCTTCGCGGCGAGCGCCTCCCGCCAGCCGGCGGGACGCAGAAAGTCCATCGGTCACTCTTCTCGGTTCGGCGGGGCGGGGGCGGGAGGACGGCGACCCGGCATCCCCCAAGAACTCTGCACGCGGCTTACCGCCAGTAGACCGAGGTGTGGGCCACCTGGTGCAGTCACCGAAGGCATGAAGCAGTTGGCTGGCCAGCGGGCTGGTCTTGTAGATTCGAACGAAGAGCGGGGAGTGGAAACCTCGCGGTATTCGACCGGTGACAAGAACAAGATCGGCTGGCACCACCATGCGGCTGCGCGCACTGCTGGAGACCGACCTCCTGGGCCTTCGTCTGCTCGGCGGTGAGGACGAGCTGGACCGCACCGTCCGCGGCGTCATGACCACCGACCTCAGGGACCCCAGCCGCTATCTGTCCGGCGGGGAGCTGGTGCTCACCGGGCTGGCCTGGCGGCGTGAGCCGGGCGACTCCGAGCGGTTCGTACGGATCCTGACCGCCGCCGGGGTGGCCGGGCTCGCGGCGGGTGAGGCGGAGCTCGGCGCGGTGCCCGAGGACCTGGTGGTGGCCTGCGCACAGCACCGGCTGCCGCTGTTCTCGGTGGTCGAGGACGTGTCGTTCGCGTCGATCACCGAGCATGTGGTGCGCCAGGTCTCCGGTGAGCGGGCCGGGGACCTCGCGGCGGTGGTGGAGCGGCACCGGCGGCTGATGACCGCGGGCCCCGCGGGTGGCGGCCCCGAGGTCGTCCTGGACCTGCTGGGCTCCGACCTCGATCTGCCCGCCTGGGTGCTGTCCTCCACCGGACGCCGGATCGCGGGCCCGAGCGCCCCCGGCCCCTCCCCCGAGCCGCCGTCGGCGATCCGGGCCGAGCTGGCGGGCGAACTGCTGGGGGCGCTGCGCACGGGGCGGCGCGGCCCGCAGCGGGTCACCGCCGCGAACGGCGCCGTCTACTCCCTCTTCCCCATCCGCGGCGGTGAGTCCGGGGACGTGCGCGACACCGTCCTGTCCGACTGGCTGCTGGTGGTCGCCGCGGACGCGGGCGACTGGCCGGAGGAGCGGCTCGACCTGCTGCGCGGGGTCACCCAGCTGATCGCGGTCGAGCGCGACCGCAGGGACGCGGCCCGCACCGTGCGGCGGCGGCTGGCCCAGGAGGTGCTGGAGCTGGTCCAGACCGGCGCCCCGCCCGCCGAGACCGCGGCCCGGCTGCGGGTGGCCGCCCCCGTGCTGCTCCCCGGCCTCGGCTCGGCGCCGCACTGGCAGGTGGTGGTGGCCCGGGTGGAGTGGGGGTTCACCGGGAACGGCGAGAACGGGCACAACGGGGAGACATCCCCGGCCGGGGCCACGGACGGCGGGATCCCCGGCGGGCCGGTCGCCCAGGCGCTGCTGGAGGAGATCCTGGTCGGCCCGGACGCGTCCGGGCCGGAGCTGTCGGACCGGATCGCCGTGGCGTACACCGGCGAGGAGGCGGTGGCGCTCGTACCGCTCCCGGCGGGCCCGGACTCCGCGGAGGGCGACGACGCCTCCGCGAACGGACCCGGGCTGGACGCCGGGCTGCACGCGGACACGCTGCTGGCCGCCGTACGCGAACCGCTCACCCGCGGTCTGGACGGTGACGGCCGGATCACCCTCGGGGTGAGCGCCGCCGTCCCCTCCGCCGACGGGCTGCGCGGCGCACTGGAGGAGGCCCGGCACGCCCGCCGGGTCGCGGCCGCCCGCCCCGGACGGGTCTGCGCCGCCGGTCACCAGGAGCTGGCCTCGCATGTCCTGCTGCTCCCCTTCGTCCCGGACGACGTCCGCCGTGCCTTCACCGCCCGGCTGCTCGATCCGCTGCGCGAGTACGACCGGCGTCATCGCGCCGAACTGATCCCGACGCTCGAGGCGTTCCTCGCCTGTGACGGGTCCTGGACGCGGTGCGCGGCGCGGCTGCACCTCCACGTCAACACCCTGCGCTACCGGGTCGGCCGGATAGAGCAGCTGACCGGGCGCGAACTGTCCCGGCTCGAGGACAAGCTGGACTTCTTCCTCGCGCTGCGCATGAGCTGACGGACGGACCGCGCGCCGGGGCTCCGGCACGGACCGGCCGCCGGCCGCCGGAAGTGAGCCGCCTCGCTCCCACGAGCCCCGTGCGCACCCCCGCGCCCCACCGATGCGCCTGGGAGCCACCGCCCCGGTCTGGGCTTTGTGAATTCGTTCACACCAACCCCTTGGCCGCGCCCTCGCATTCATGCTGAGATTCGCCTCACGGCTTCCGGCTCGATGGCGCGCTTGGGGAGGGCAATGTGGCGGACACCGCCATGTCACCACCTGGATCGTCAAATTCCGATTCCGCGGAACGTTCCGAGACACGTTCCGACGTTCCGGCGGGGCGCGGGGACGCCCCACTCGACACGGCGGTCTGGCGGCTGCGCTCGCGCGGTCTGTGGAAGGACGCCGCCGAACTGCTCACGCCCTATGCCGAGGCGGACGCCTCGGCCGCGCTCAAGCGCAGCGTCATCATGACCGAACGGTGTATGTACACCTCCGCCGGATGGGACGCGGCCGAGGACGCGCTGCGGGCCGCGGAGGCCCTGGCGCTCACCGACGCCGAGCGGGGCGCGACCGCCTGCGAGCGGGGCTACCTCGCCTACGCCTCCACCCTGCTGAGCGTCCGCGACCGGGCCGACGAGGCGCGTACCGCGCTCGGCCGCGCCGCGGCGCTGCTGGCGCCCGGCTCCCCGACCCGCCCGCTGCTGGACTTCCGCCGCGGGCTGATCTCCCAGCACCTCGCCCACAACCCGACCGGGGCCCAGGCCGCCTTCCAGCGCGCCCACGCGGGCGCGGAGGCCCACGGCGACACCCTGCTGACCTCGTCCACCTGGCGCCATCTGGCCGCCATGGCCGAGGAGGAGGGCAATCTCCCCGAGGCCCGGCACGGCTTCGCCGAATCACTGCGCATCCGGGAGGAGCTGGGCTACCTGGTGGGCATCGCCCCGGCTCTGGCGGCCCTGGCCGATGTGGAGCCGGACCCCGAGGAGGCCGAACGGATGCGCACCGAGGCGGGCCGTCTGGTGCGGCTGCTCGGTGGCGTCCCGGTGTGGCTGGCCGAGCAGTTAGGGCACACCGAACCACCTCTGGACGGCCGCGGCTCCTAGCGTCCGTCTTCACAGGGGACGTCCGGCCGCGGCCGGCGTCTGGTGCGGCAGCCCGCAAGGCGGAGGATCGCCCTCGTACTGGGCGTACTCGGGCGACTCCGACAACACGGCGAGGTGCCGTGCCAGGCGTCGGGAGCAGGGCGGACCCTTTGAAGACGGGCCCTCGCACACCACGGGGTCGGCGGCCCGGGTGCCGGGCGATCCGTGGGGGGCCGCCCGGCACCCCCACATCCACCGGGCCGGCCCGCCCGCTCGCGTCCGGGGCCGGTCAGGCCCCGCCGAAGTGTGCCCGGACCAGGGACTCCACGGTGCCCAGATCGCGGGCGGCCAGGGCGTCGAGCAGGGCGGTGTGCTCGGCGGCGTCCGCCAGCAGATCGGCCGTGCGGACCGGGCGGCCGCCGGCCCGGGGCCACTGGGCACGGCGGTGGAGCTCATCGGCGACGATCACCAATTGCTGGTTACCGGACAGGCTCAGCACGCTCTGGTGGAAGGTGCGGTCCGCCTCCAGATAGGCGGCCCGGTCACCCTTGGCCGCGGCCGCCGCCGTGGCCTCGGCGAAGGGCCGCAGCAGCGCCCAGCGCTCGGGCGCGATGGCCTGGGCCAGCCCCAGCACCACGGGGACCTCCAGCAGGGCGCGGACCTCGGCGAGCTCCGCCAGCTCCCGCGCACTGCGCCGGGCGACCCGGAAACCGCGGTTGGGGACGACCTCGACGGCACCCTCGCCCGCGAGCTGCTGCATGGCTTCGCGCACCGGGGTGGGAGAGACGCCGAAACGCTCCGCGAGGGCGGGGGCGGAGTAGACCTCGCCCGGGGTCAGCTCACCGCCGACCAGCGCGTCCCGCAGGGCGTCCAGGATCTGCCCGCGGACGGAGTGACGCCGGGGGAACCGGCGCGCCGCGGGCACACCGGACGGGGGCTGCGGCTCCGTGGCCGCCTCCGCTTTGGCCTGCTCCACTCGGCTCCTCCTGACATGCCATCGAAACGATATGCGGCCGCCGCGTGAGGTCAAACCCCGGGTAACATCAAGTAAGGTTAGGCTAACCTCGCTCAGCTTCCGCGAATCGGTGGTCCCGCATGTCCGTGCCCGCGCTCCACCCGGTCCATACCGCATCCGCAGACACCGGTCCCGTCGGCGTCCGGGCGGTGCTCGGCGCGTACGAGCGGCTGGCGGAGGTCCTCCCCTCCTGCACGGTCACGGTGCGCACCGGCCCGGTGCCGCCCACCGGCCGCGGCTGGACGCACGCGGCGGACCTCGCCGCGGGCGGCCCCGCGCTGGACTCCTTCCTCGCCTGGGACGAGGCGCAGGTGGAGCGGGACTACGGACCGGGGGCCCGCACGGACGTCATCGCCGGGTTCGGACTGCACCGCTACGCCTGGCACATCTGTCTGCTGTTCACCGTCCCATGGTTCCTGCGGCGCCGGGTGCCGCGGCTGCCGGTCGACCGGGTCTCGTACCACCGGACACGGGGCCGGATCGCGGTGCGCGCGGGCGAGTTCGCGTGCCTGACGGACGATCCGGCGGCGGCGCTGCCCGGCGCCCGGCCGGTCGCGGACGAGGAGGCGCTGCGCGCCGAGCTCCGCGCGGCCGTGGCCGAGCACCTCGGCCCGGTGCTGGACGGATTCCGGCCACGGATGCGCCGTGGCTCCCGCGCGCTGTGGCGGATGGCGGCGGACGAGATCACCGAAGGGCTGTGGCACGTCGGCGGACTGCTGGGGGAAGAGCCGCGCGCGGTGGCGGAGTTGACGGCGCTGCTGCCGGGCCCCGGTGACCTCTATCCGGCCGGGGCCGCGTTCCGCGAGCTGGCCGGGGCCGAGGGCGGTCCGGCCGTCACCCGGAACCGGGCCAGTTGCTGCCTCTTCTACACACTGCGGCCGGACGAGCCGTGTCTGACCTGTCCGCGCACCGCCGACGCGGACCGGATCGCCCGACGGGTGGCGAACTGAGGTACGGATTACGCGTGACCGGGTTCCGTGAATAGAATCAAGCGGCTTGCACAGAGCGAGCGTTCGAACCGTAACGCACCTATCCGCGTGTCCTCCCGCCCACTTGGCGGACTCTTGTCCGGAAACCGCTCGAAGCCGGTCCTGATTCCGTCAGTATGTCGCGCGTGTGGGCCGCACTGCGGCCAGGACTTCACGGAAGCGAGGCAAGGGGCACCGGATGAGACTGACCGACATATCGCTGGGCTGGGCCCTGCCCGTTCTCGTGGCACTCCTCGGTGTCGTCGGGGCGGTGGTGATCCTCGCCCGCGGCCGCAGCGAGAAGAAGTCCGACAGCGGTCCCGTGGACTCCTGGGAGCGCAGCGAGGAGCGGCGCCGGAGGAAGGAGGCCATCTACGGGATGGCCTCGTATGTACTGCTGTTCTGCTGCGCCGGAGTGGCCGCCGCGCTCTCCTTCCAGGGCCTGGTCGGCTTCGGCCGGGAGAACCTGGCGCTCACCGGCGGCTGGGAGTACCTGGTCCCGTTCGGCCTCGACGGCGCCGCCATGTTCTGCTCGGTGCTCGCGGTGCGCGAGGCCAGCCACGGTGACGCGGCGCTCGGCTCCCGGCTGCTGGTGTGGATGTTCGCGGGTGCCGCCGCCTGGTTCAACTGGGTGCACGCGCCGCGCGGTATGGGCCACGCGGGCGCCCCGCAGTTCTTCGCGGGCATGTCGCTGTCGGCCGCGGTCCTGTTCGACCGCGCGCTCAAGCAGACCCGCCGCTCGGCATTGCGCGAACAGGGCCTGGTGCCGCGGCCGCTGCCGCAGATCCGCATCGTCCGCTGGCTGCGCGCTCCCCGTGAGACCTTCGCCGCCTGGTCGCTGATGCTGCTGGAGGGTGTGCGGACGCTGGACGAGGCGGTCGAGGAGGTCCGTGAGGACCGCCGCGAGAAGGAGAACAACCGCAAGCGCCAGCGGGAACAGGAGCGGCTGGACCGGGCGCGGATCCGCGCGCTCAACCGGCAGCACCGGGCGTGGGGCCGCCGCGGTGGCCGTCAGGTCGACGTCGCCGTCACCACCGACCGTCCCGCGCAGCTGAGTTCGGAGCCTGCCATAGGGGAGAAGGTGCTGGAACCGGCCGGCGGCGCCGAGCCCTCCCGGCTGTCCGGGTCCGCCACCCGTCCCGCCCTCCGGTCCACGACCACCGCTGACAGCGACAGCGGGGACTGGAACCGTGACCGGGATTTCAGCTTCGGCTTCGGTGACCCTGACGCGGCCTTGGACAAGGACAAGGACGCCGAAGCCGACCGTTCCCGCACCGTCGACCTCACCGCCGAGGACGACACCCTGACCCTCCCCCGGCTGGACTCGCTGGAGGAGAAGCTGGCGCAGATCGAGCGCGCCTTCGGCTGAACACCGACACCGACGGGCGGTCGCGTCGGCGGGGCACTCCTCCGCCGTCGCCCGCCCGTCGTCGCTTTCCCGGGCTTTCCCAGGCGTTCCCCACCGTTCCGCACCGTTCCGCGGCCGTCCGCCCGGCGCCGGGTCCGCGGGGGTCACTCCACGAGGCCGTCGGCCTCCAGCTCGAACCACAGCGCCTTGCCCACCCCATGGGTGCGTACGCCCCACGCGTCCGCGAGCGAGTGGACCAGCAGCAGCCCGCGCCCGGAGGTGGCGTCCTCGGGAGGCCGGGCCCGCAGCACCGGATGGCGCGCGTCGAAATCCCGCACCTCCACCCGTAATCGGCCTGCCGCCTGCGCACCGGGCCCCTCCCCCAGGGTGGCCGAGACCTGGGCGCCGCGGCCGGTGTGCACCAGCGCGTTGGTCACCAGCTCGCTGATGAGCAGCTCGGCGAGATCGGCCCGGCCCGGTCCGCCCCAGTGCCGCAGCATCAGCCTCAGCTCCGCCCGCACCTGAGCCACCGCGGCCAGTTCGTCCCGCGCCAACCGTTTGCTGAGGACCGGGCCCCGCTCCACCTGGACAGCCTCCGCAGCCTTCGTCCTCGGATCCGGATCCGGACGGCCGACCGGCACCCGGCCCGGCCGTACACACTGACGCTTCATCCTCCCCCGCCCCGGCCGCCCGCCCCGGGCGGGCGGCCGCGTCGCATGCCGTCGAACACGCTCACGGGAATGCATGCCCGCGTGTTGCCGCCCACACACCGAGGGAACTGTTGGGAGTGATCCGCCCCGCGCAGAGCCCGAGGAGCCGAGATGCACGACGACCGACTGTTGGTGGAAGGACGCCTGGACCGGGCGCTGAACCAGTTCATCCGGCCCGCCCAGTATCCGGAGCGGGTACCGCTGGCCCTGTTCGCCTGGCGGGCACCGGGGGAACCGGTGCCGGTCGGCGAGGCGCTGGAGGCCGCGTACGAACGGTTCGAGACCGGCACCGACTGGGGCAGCCCCTGGTCGACCTGGTGGTTCCGGCTGGAGGGGGCGGTCCCCGCGGAATGGGCCGGCCGCCGGGTCGAAGCCGTGATCGACCCCGGTTTCAGCGGTGACGGCCCCGGGTTCCAGGCCGAGGGGCTGGTGTACGACGCCCACGGGGTGCCGCTGAAGGGCATCCACCCGCGCAACCGCCACATCCCGGTCGCGGCCCCGGCCGAGGGCGGTGAACCGGTGCGGCTGCTGCTGGAGGCGGCCGCCAACCCGGCCGTTCTGCGCGACGGTTTCGTGCCCACGGCACTGGGCGACGTCCTGACCGCCGGGGACCGTCCGCTGTACCGCTTCGCCTCGGCCGACCTCGCCGTGCTGGACGAGAACGTCTGGCACCTGGTGCTGGACATCGAGGTGCTCTCGGAGCTGATGCGCGAACTCCCCGCGGACCGGCCGCGCCGCCATGAGATCCTGCGCGCGCTGGAGAACGCGCTGGACGCCCTCGATCTGCACGACGTACCGGGCACCGCGGCAGCCGCCCGCGCCGAACTGGCCGACGCGCTCAGCCGTCCCGCGCACGCCAGCGCCCACCGGGTCTCGGCCACCGGACACGCCCATATCGACTCGGCGTGGCTGTGGCCGCTGCGCGAGACCGTGCGCAAGGCGTCCCGCACCTTCGCCAATGTCACCGCGCTCGCGGGCGACTACCCCGAGCTGGTCTTCGCCTGTTCCCAGGCGCAGCAGTACGCATGGGTCAAGGAGCACCAGCCGCAGATCTGGGAGCGCATCAAGAAGGCGGTGGCGGACGGCAACTGGGCGCCGGTCGGCTCGATGTGGGTGGAGTCGGACGCCAATATGCCCGGCGGGGAGGCGCTGGCCCGGCAGATCGTGCACGGCAAGCGGTTCTTCCTGGAGGAGCTGGGGGTGGAGACCGAGGAGATCTGGCTGCCGGACTCCTTCGGCTACACGGCCGCCTTCCCGCAGCTGGCGAAGCTGGCGGGGGTCAAGTGGTTCCTCACCCAGAAGCTGTCGTGGAACCAGACCAACAAGATGCCGCACCACACCTTCTGGTGGGAGGGCATCGACGGCACCCGGGTCTTCACCCACTTCCCGCCGGTGGACACCTACAACGCCCAGTTCCACGCGGGCGAACTGGCGCACGCCGAGCGCAACTTCGCCGACAAGGGCCTCGCCACCCGCTCCCTGGTGCCGTTCGGCTGGGGCGACGGCGGTGGCGGGCCCACCCGCGAGATGCTGGAGAAGGCGCGGCGGCTGGGCTCGCTGGAGGGTTCGCCCCGGGTGGAGATCCACAAGCCGTCGGTGTTCTTCACCGAGGCCGAGCGGGAGTACGGAGCCAAGGCCCCGGTGTGGTCCGGGGAGCTGTACCTGGAACTGCACCGGGCCACGTACACCACACAGGCCAAGACCAAGCAGGGCAACCGGCGCGGTGAACACCTGCTGCGCGAGGCGGAGTTGTGGGCCACCACGGCCGCGCTGCACGCCCCCGGCTACGCCTATCCGTACGACGACCTGGACCGGATCTGGAAGACGGTGCTGCTGCACCAGTTCCACGACATCCTGCCGGGCTCGTCGATCGCCTGGGTGCACCGCGAGGCCCGGGAGACCTATGAGCGGGTCTTCGCGGAGCTGGAGGGGATCGTCGCCACGGCGGTGGCGGCGCTGGGCGGCGGCGGCCCCGCGGTGCTCAACGCCTCGCCGTACGAACGCGAGGAGGTGGCCGTGGTGGACGCGCGGACCGCTTCGGCACTCCCGCCGGAGACCCCCTCCCAGGCGCTGGGCGGGGGGCGGACGGCGGTGCCGGTGCGGGTGGCCGGGCTGGGCGTCGCGGCGCTCCCGGCCGCCGCCACCCCGGGCGAGCCCGGGGTGACCGCGCTGAGCGACGGCCACAGCATCGTGCTCGACAACGACCGGCTGCGGGTGACCATCGACGCCGACGGGCTGCTGACGTCCGTACTGGACCTGGACGCGGGCCGTGAGGTGCTGGCGCCCGGCGCCCGTGGCAACCTCCTCCAGCTCCACCCCGACCACCCCAACCAGTGGGACGCCTGGGACATCGACCGGCACTACCGCCGCACCCGCACCGACCTCACCGACGCCGAGCACGTCGAGCTGACCGAGTCCGGACCGCTGCGGGCCACGGTGCGCGTGGTGCGCTCCTTCGGCGCCTCACGGGTGGTCCAGGACCTCACCCTGGCCGCGGGCAGCCGCCGTCTCGACATCGCCACCGAGGTGGACTGGCAGGAGTCGGAGAAGGTACTCAAGGCCGCGTTCCCGCTGGATGTGCACGCCCGGGTGTCCACCGCGGAGATCCAGTTCGGCCATGTGGACCGCGCGACCCACACCAACACCGGCTGGGACGCGGCCCGTTTCGAGATCTGTGCCCACCGCTGGCTGCGGGTGGCCGAGCCCGGGTACGGGGCGGCGCTGCTCAACGACTCGACGTACGGCCACGATGTGACCCGCACCGCGCACCGGGTGCCGGACGGGGAGGAGGGCGAGGCGGCGGACGGTGACGGGCAGGAGGTGCTGGGCACGACCGTACGGCTGACGCTGCTGCGCAGCCCCCACAGCCCGGACCCGGAGACCGACCTCGGCACCCACCGGTTCCGCTACGCCCTGCTGCCGGGCGCGGACGTGGGGGACGCGGTGGCCGGGGGGCTGGCGCTCAACCTGCCGCTGCGCCCGCTGCCCTCCGGTCCCGCGGCGCTGGCGCCGCTGGTCTCGGTGGACAACCCGGCGATCACGGTGGAGTCGGTCAAACTGGCCGAGGACCGCAGCGGCGATGTGGTGGTGCGGCTGTACGAGTCGCACGGCGGCCGGGCGGCGGGCACGCTGGTCACCGGGTTCCCGGTGACCCGGGCGGAGGTGACCGATCTGCTGGAGCGGCCGCTGCGGCCCGCCGCGGCCGGTGCCGCCGGGCTGAGTCTGGCCCTGCGTCCGCACCAGATCCTCACCCTGCGGCTGCGGCCGGTGTCCGGGTAAGGCTCCGCAGCGGGGGGAGCCGCCCAGACGGTCGATCTCCCCCACATCGGCCGAATACCTGTCTTGCCCTTTCATCTCACGCTATGTTCCTCGTCGTCGGCGGCGCGCCGTTCGGCGACGGGGACGGTGGGACACCGGTGCCCCGCGCGCCGGTGGCACGCGCGACACCGTCCGTGACCCGGCGTGTGAAGTGACGCGTCCGGTACAGCCGTGGCAGCTCCGGTGCGCGCCGGAGCACCAGCCCCACCGCGGCGGGGAGCGCCGCGACCGGGGCGGCGAGGCGACGGACGTTCATGTTCCTCCCATGGCTGGCGCCGTGTGGAGGGTTGGGGCGAGAGGGCGCGGAATCTCCCCCGAAAAGTGGGGGAGGACGTTGTGGAGCACACCGGAGCCACGGACCGGGCGAGCGACGCGGAGCTGGTGCGGGCCTTCCTGGAGGCGCGCGGAACCGCCGCCCGGGAGGCCGCGTTCACCCGGATCCACGAACGGCACGCGGACGCCGTGCTGTACCGGTGCGCGTCGCTGCTGCCCGACGATCCGGACGCCGCCGAGTCGGCCGCCGCGGCGGCCCTCACCGCGGCGTACCACGATCTGAACGCGGGGCGGCCGCCACGGGAGCCGCACAAGCTGCGCGCCTGGCTGTACGGCATCGCCCGGCACCGCTGCTCCGAGGAGCTGCGTCGCCGCGGCCCGGCCGGCCCCGGGTTACCGGCGGAGGTGGCGGACGACACCTGGGAGTCGGTGAGCCGGGCGCGGCTCGCCGAGGTCGACCGCATCCTGGACGTGGTCGCCGCCAGTTTCACCGAGCCCCAGCGGCGGATCTTCCAGCTCAGCACCCGTCAGCACCTCCGCGGCAAGGCCCTGGCCGCGGCCCTCGGCGTCAGCGAGAAGGAGGCCAACGACGACACCTGGGAGAACAAACAGCGGCTGACCAAGGGGTTCGGCGCCTATGTACTGGCCAAGGACGGCAGACCGCACTGTCCCGAACTGGCCCGGCTGCTGGATCAGGCCGCCTGGGACGGCGAGAACTTCACCAAGGTGCTGCGCCTGCGCATCCTGCGCCATATGGACACCTGCAAGACCTGCGACGACTGTGCCGTCTGCCGTGCGACGAAGACCCGGCTGATCCGCCCCTACGCGCCCGTCCTGCTGCCGGTGGCCGCCGGAATGGCCCTGCGCGACCGCGTCGAGACCCGGATCCGCACCGCCAACGCCTCCGCCTCCCTCCCCTCGGACAGCCCGCTCCCGCCACCTCCCCCGGGCCCGCCGCCGAGTGGCGCACCAGGTGCCGCGCGGCGGTCGCGAACACTCCGCATCGGCGCCGCGGCCGTCGCCGCCACCGTGGGCGTCGTCGCGCTGCTCGCGCTGCGGGCCTGGTCCACCGGTGACGACGCGCCACCGGCCCGCGCCCAGGACCGGGTGGCCGCCTCCGTCACCCGGGCGATGACCGGCAAGAGGCTCGTGACCTTCGATATCAAGGCCCGCAACCTCAGCGACCCCGCGCAGTTCAACGGGAGCGGCCGTATCGACATGTCGGCCGACGGCACCGTGTCCGCGGCGACGCATGTGCTCTACGAACCCGGTGAGGACCCGTGGTTCCCGCCCGATGTGGTGGTGATCGGCGACCGCGCCTGGATCACCCCCGACAACACCCCGGCCGAGACCGGCCCTTCGGCCTACGGGCCCACGACCGTCGTCGACCGGGCGTCCGCCAGCCAGGACACCCAGGTCGGCAACGCCCTCCAGACCCGCTGGATCGCCTCGCCCGCGAATATCGCGCAACTGCTGGGCCGGGCACGCGACTTCCGGGAGCGGGAGACCGCCGGAACCCGTGTGCTGACCGGCCGGGCCCCGCTGAGCGCCCTCGCCGACGACCCGGCCGGGGGCTTCTTCTACCGGCCCTACCTCACCAAGGCGCCCGCGGACGCCACGGTCACCTTCACCCTCACCACCGACCGCTCCTACCTCCCCGTGGAGATGACCTTCGACATCCCGGTCCGGCACACCGGCTACCTGGCGAGGTACGACCACGATCCGTTCACGGTCGGCTATCGCGACTGGGCCGAGGGCAGGCCCATCACCCGGCCCGCCGGGGAGCCGCCGACACCGCAGTGGGGGGAGCGTCCCGCCTAGGCCATGCCGTACGGGCGGTCAGGGACGCGGCACGTTGCGCAGATTGGAGCGGGCCATCTGCACCATCCTGCCGACGCCGCCGTCCAGCACCATCTTGCTGGCGGACAGCGCGAACCCGGTCACCATCTCGGCCCTGATCTTCGGCGGGATGGACAGCGCGTTGGGGTCGGTCACCACGTCCACGAGCGCGGGCCCCTTGTGCCGCAGGACGTCGCGCAGCGCCGACCGCAGGTGCTTGGGCTTCTCCACCCGCACGGCGTGGACCCCGGCCGCCTCGGCGAGGGCGGCGAAGTCGGGGTTGTGGTTGCCGGTGCCGTAGGCGGGCAGCCCCGACACCAGCATCTCCAGCTCGACCATGCCCAGCGAGGAGTTGTTGAACAGGACCACCTTCACCGGCAGGTCGTACTGGACGAGGGTGAGGAAGTCGCCCATCAGCATGGTGAATCCGCCGTCCCCGGACATCGACACCACCTGGCGGCGGCGGTCCAGGAACTGGGCGCCGATGGCCTGCGGCAGCGCGTTGGCCATCGAGCCGTGGGTGAACGAACCGATCACCCGGCGGCGGCCGTTGGGAGTGAGGTAACGGGCCGCCCAGACGTTGCACATCCCGGTGTCGACGGTGAAGACCGCGTCGTCCGCGGCCTCCTCGTCCAGCACCGAGGCCACGTACTCCGGGTGGATCGGGACGTGCTTCTCGACCTTGCGGGTGTACGCCCGGACCACGCCCTCCAGCGCCTCCGCGTGCTTCTTCAGCATCCGCTCCAGGAAGCGGCTGTCCGTCTTGGGACGTACCTTCGGCGTCAGACAGCGCAGTGTCTCGCGGACGTCGCCCCACACCGCGAGGTCCAGTTTGGAGCGGCGGCCCAGGTGTTCGGGGCGTACATCGACCTGCACGGTGGTCACATCGTCCGGGAGGAAGGCGCCGTAGGGGAAGTCGGTGCCCAGCAGCATCAGCAGATCGCATTCGTGGGTGGCCTCGTAGGCCGCGCCGTAGCCGAGCAGTCCGCTCATGCCCACGTCGAAGGGGTTCTGGTACTGAATCCACTCCTTGCCGCGCAGGGCGTGGCCCACCGGCGCCTTCACCCGTTCGGCGAACTCCATCACCTCGTCATGCGCCCCGGCGGTGCCGCTGCCGCAGAAGAGCGTGATCCGGTCCGCCGCGTCCACCATGCGCGCCAGCTCGTCGATCTCCGCGTCGCCGGGCCGTACCGTGGGCCGCGAGGTGACCAGGGCGTGTTCCTCGGCACGCTCGGGGGCCGGACGGGCGGCGATGTCACCGGGCAGGGTGACCACACTGACCCCGCCGCGGCCGATCGCGTGCTGGACGGCGGTCTGCAGGACCCGCGGCATCTGCTGGGGGCTGGAGATCAGCTCGCAGTAGTGGCTGCACTCGCGGAACAGCTGGTCCGGATGGGTCTCCTGGAAGTAGCCGGTACCGATCTCACTGCTGGGGATGTGGGAGGCGAGGGCCAGTACCGGTGCCATCGAGCGGTGGGCGTCATAGAGGCCGTTGATCAGGTGGAGGTTTCCGGGGCCGCAGGAGCCCGCGCAGGCGGCGAGGGTTCCGGTGAGCTGCGCCTCGGCGCCCGCGGCGAAGGCGGCGGTCTCCTCGTGGCGCACCTGGATCCAGTCGATGGCGGCGTTGCGGCGGACCGCGTCCACCACGGGGTTGAGGCTGTCGCCGACCACCCCGTACAGCCGTCGCACCCCGGCGCGGACCAGGATGTCCACGCATTGCTCCGCCACCGTCTGCTTGGCCATCGCGCGCCTCATCCCTTCCGTCCCGGGCCGCCGGGGTCCGTCCGCCCCCGTCCATCAACCCACGGACGACGCGCTCACGCCTCCCAGACGGCCACCGCCGTACGGTCGTCGGCGTAGCCCTTCACCCGTGTCTGGGCATCGGCGAGATAGGCGGCGAGCCCCGGCGGCTCCGGCCCTGCCCAGCGTTCGGCCAAGTGGTCGGCGAGCGCCGCCTCGCCGCGCAGGGGTCCGGCGAGGCCCTCACCGCAGAGCAGCAGGGTGTCGCCCGGACGGGCGACGGAGGCGCGGAAGAGGAACGGTCCGCCGACGGGGGTGCCGGGCGTGATGTCGTGGGCGGATGCCGGGTCCTGCGGGGACGTGGCCGGGATGTCCGGCTCCGGGGGCGGCGCCTGGAGCGGGCCGCTCATGGTGTCCGGCTCCCCCGGCACGGGCTCCAGGTCCTGCCAGCCGCCCGCGCGCAGCCGGAACGCCCCTCCCCCGCCGACACCGAAGAACACCCGGGTGCGGCAGGCCGGATGGGCGGGCAGCAGCAGACAGCGCACCGAGGCGGTGTACTCGGCCGGGTCCAGGCCGAGCGTGGTGGCGCGGGCGCGCAGCCTGCCGTAGCCGCGCGCGGTCAGCCGGTGCAGCCCGGACTTGAGGGCGCCGCGGTCGGCGGTGTGCAGATCGTCGGCCAGCCGGACGCGGCTGCGGCCGACCGCGCCGCCGATCCACTCGCACATCTCGCGCGCGGCGTGCTGTGACCGGGGCGCCGCGCGCACCCCACCGGCCACGACGACCAGCACCAGGGCGCTGTCGCCGGTCCCGAACCGCGCCGTCAGCAGCGCGTCCCGGCGGGGCTCCCCGCGGTAGCGGGCCGAATCGCCGCGCAACGAGGCGGCGCGGAGGGTGAACGTGCCGTAGCGGGCGCCGTCCAGCACGGTGTCGGGCACCAGCTCGCCGAGCTCCTCGGGATCGGCGACGGGCAGGGTCGTCGGCTCGCCCTCGTAGGTCGGCGGCCCGCTCCCCACGAACCCGACCTCAGCCGCCCGCCACGGCCGCGCCGCGGTCCCGCCCGGCGGGCGACCCGACGACCGGGCAGCGGACGCCCGCGGCGAGGCGGTACCGGTGCCGTGGGCCCCGGCGGGGGCGGAAGCGCCCGGACGGGGCCATGCGGCACCCGGACCGCGGCCCGCCGCGCCCGAGTCGCTCCGGGCGGAGGCATTCCGGCCGCCGGAGCCTGTCCCGCCGCTACGGGCGGACGGGTCCCGGCCCGGCGGCTCGGATGTGGACCCCGGACCACCGTTGCGGATGGACGAGGCGGAACCGGAGAGACCGGCAGCACCTCGGCCGTCAGGAGCGGCGGAGGGCCCGTCAGACGCGCCCGGATCCGGCCGGGCGGCAGAGTCCGGACTGCCGCTATCGGCCGACGGGGCCGGGGCGGCCCCCTTGGCAGAGCCTTGGCCTTCGCGGGCCGCGGAGTCTCGGCCAGCAGGGGCATGCCCGTGCGGCGCGGAGCCGGGACCCCTGCCTCGAGCTGACGGGGCCAGGTCGGACCGCCCGGAAGTCCGTCGGCCGTCGGGGGCAGAGCCCTGGCCGCGCCGGGCGGCGGAGTCCGGAGTGCCGCTGCCGGCGGACAAGCCCGGGCCAGGCGGCTCGGAGACGTCTCGGTCCGGCCGAGCGGAAGCGTCCCCGCCGGTGGCAGCGGGACGGCCGGGCGTGGATCCCGGATCACCGTTGCGGGCGGACCGGTCCGGGGCGGGCCGAGCGGCGGTATCCCGGTCGTCGCGGGCGACGGAGTCCGCAGTGTCGCTGGGGGCGGACGCGGCCGGGGCGGGGTCGGGGGGCGGTGCGGCGCCGGGGCCTTCACCGCGGGGAGATCGCCACCCCTGCGGGCCACCTCCCTCGGCGGCGTCCGGCCCCGGTGCGGCACCGCCCCGCTCCTCCCGCGACCCCCACGGAGCCCCCGCGGCGGGCCGCGTCCCGGTGCCGCCGGGGCGGCAGCCGAGTGTGCGGGCGGCCGAGTCGAACCGGTCGTCGACGGAGTCCGTCGCCGCGGCGGGTCCCGCGTCGGCCCGACGCGGGTCGTACAACTCGCCCCACCAGTCGTCCTCGTGACCGCGCTTGTCCCCCTGCTGGCTCATCCCCACATTGTCCACAGCAAGGCTTCACGGCAACACCATGCCGCTGCCCGTGGGCGTTCGGCCGTCGCGTCCGGCAGCCTGGTGACATGGCGACGTGGCAGCTGGTCCTGTGCGGCCTGGTCATGCTGCTGGGCCTGGTCGGCGTGGTCGTACCGGGACTGCCCGGCCCGGTCATCGTGTGGGCCGCGGCGCTGTGGTGGTCACTCACCGAGAAGACCGGCCCGGCCTGGGCCTTTCTGGCCGGGGCCACCGCGCTGCTGCTGCTCGAGCAGGCCGTGAAATGGCTGCTGCCCGCCCGCCGGATGCGCGGGGCGGGCATCACCCGGAGGACGTTCCTGCTGGCCGGGATCGCGGGCATCGTCGGCTTCTTCGTACTCCCGGTTATCGGCGCGCCCATCGGCTTCGTGGCCGGGATCTACGGCGCGGAGCGACACCGGCTGGGCGGACACGGGGAGGCATGGGTGTCGACGCGGACGGTGATGCGGGCGATCGGCACCAGCGTGCTGGTCGAGCTGTTCGCGTGCCTGCTGGTCGCGGGCGGCTGGCTGGCGATGGTCGTCGTGCACTGACCCGCCAGGGCCGCCGAGGGCACCGCGGGGAACGGCCGGGGGCGCACCGGAGTGAAGCCGGGCGCCCCCGCGCGCCCCATATGGTGCGGTGAGAACCACCAGCCCCCACCGCACCACTGCGCCACCAGGCCACAGCCATGTCGCATCAGCCACGGGTAGCGGGGCGCCGAAGTTGCGGTCGACCGCACGGCGCCGGACCGGCCTCACAGCGGGCCGGCGGGGCGAACCCCGGCCGACGCGGCTAGCCGCGATACGCCTCGAGCAGCCGCAGCCAGATCTCGCTCATCGTCGGGAACGACGGAACCGCGTGCCACAGCCGTTCCACCGGGACCTCGCCCGCCACCGCCACCGTGGCCGAGTGCACCAGCTCCCCCACGCCCGGGCCCACGAAGGTGACGCCGATGAGATGGCCCCGGTCCAGGTCCACGATCATCCGCGCCCGGCCCCGGTAGCCGTCCGCGTAGAGGGCCGCGCCCGACACCTGGCCCATGTCGTAGTCGACGACCCGGACGCTGCGCCCCTGCGCCTCGGCCTCGGCCGCGGTCAGCCCGACCGCGCCGACCTCGGGGTCGGTGAAGACCACCTGCGGTACGGCCGCGGTGTCCGCGGTCGCCGCGTGCGCGCCCCAGCGGTCGGTCTCCAGCAGCGGAACGCCCTGCGCCCGTGCGCCGATCGCCGCGCCCGCGATCCTGGCCTGGTACTTGCCCTGGTGGGTGAGGAGCGCACGGTGGTTCACATCGCCCACGGCGTACAGCCAGCCGCCGGGCACATCGCGCACCCGGAGGGTGTCGTCCACGTCCAGCCAGCTGCCGGGCCGCAGCCCGATGGTCTCCAGGCCCACGTCGTCGGTGCGCGGCGCCCGGCCGGTGGCGAACAGCACCTCGTCCGCCTCGACGCTCTCGCCGCCCTCGAGGGTGAGCGTGACCGGCCCGTCCGTACCGTCGCGCCGTACGCCCGTCACCGACGTACCAGTGCGGATCTTCACCCCGGCCTCGGTCAGCGCCTCTGCCACCTGCTCGCCCGCGAACGGCTCCATCCGCTCCAGCAGCCCGGTGCCGCGGATCAGCAGGGTCACCTCGGAGCCGAAGGCGTTCCACGCGGTGGCCATCTCGACGGCCACCACCCCGCCGCCCACCACGGCCAGCCGCCGCGGCACCGTGGACGAGCTCGTCGCCTCACGGCTGGTCCAGGGGCGGGCCTCGGCGAGTCCGGGGATGTCCGGCAGGGCGGCCCTGCTGCCGGTGCACAGGCCGACCGCGTGCCGCGCGGTGACGACGCGCCGCTGCCCGTCCGGGCCGGTGACCGTGACCTGGCGCGGACCGGTCAGCCTCCCGTGGCCGCGGAGCAGGTCGATGCCGGCCGAGTCCAGCCAGCCGATCTGGCCGTCGTCCTTCCAGTCGGAGACGAAGTAGTCACGGTGGGCGAAGACCGCGGCGTCGTCCAGCGGACCGCCCACCGCCTGGCGCAGCCCGGGCGCGCGGCGCGCGTCGGCGCGGGCGATGACCGGGCGCAGCAGCGCCTTGCTGGGGATGCAGGCCCAGTACGAGCATTCGCCGCCGACCAGTTCGCTCTCCACGATGGCCGTGGAGAGCCCGGCGGCGCGGCTGCGGTCCGCCAGGTTCTCGCCGACCGGGCCCGCGCCCAGGACCACGACGTCGTACTCGTCCATGGCGTCGTTCATCGCAACCCGCTCTCTGCCGGATCCGGCGGTGTGATCGACCGTGTGGCACCCCGCACCCCCGGGTGCCCCTGGGGACATCCTGGTGTCGAGTTACCGCGCGGAGCCACCCGAATCGGCATCCCGCGCCGTTCCGGCATGACACGGCGGCGGGCGACGGCGAAGGCCCCGCGCCCCCGGAAGGGGCGCGGGGCCGGTGCCGATGTCTTCCGCCACCCGCTACGGCTTGCGCAGCGGTCCGCGCTTGATCTCCGCCAGATGCCGTCCGAACGCCTGCTTCTGCTTCCAGTCCCGCCGGATCTCGGCCCGAAGCCGGGCGTCGGTCCGGGCCGCGAGGCGTTCGTTCTCCCGCAGCAGCTTGCGGTAGCTCTCCAGCCGCCGGTCCGGCAGCGAGCCGTCCTCGACCGCGGTGAGCACCGCGCACCCGGGTTCCGTGCGGTGGGCGCAGTCGTGGAAGCGGCACTCCTCGGCGAGCGCCTCGATCTCGGCGAACGCCTGGGAGACACCGCTTCCGGCGTCCCACAGCCCCACCCCGCGCAGCCCCGGGGTGTCGATGAGCGCACCGCCCCAGGGCAGCGGCAGCAGATCGCGGGTGGTCGTGGTGTGACGGCCCTTGCCGTCGCTGTCCCGGATCTCCTGCACTTCCTGGACGGACTCCCCGATCAGCGCGTTGGCCAGGGTGGACTTGCCCGCACCTGACTGGCCGAGCAGTACCGCGGTGCCGGAGGAGAGCACGGCGGACAGCACGTCCAGCCCCTCTCCCGTGGCGGAGCTGACGGGCAGCACCTGGACACCGGGGGCAGCCGTCTCGGCGTCCTCGACCAGATGGCCGAGCGTGGCGGGGTCGGGCACCAGGTCGGCCTTGGTGAGGACGACCAGCGGCTGGGCGCCGCTCTCCCAGGCCAGGGCCACGAACCGCTCCAGGCGGCCCAGGTCGAACTCGTTGGCGAGGGAGACGGCGATCACGGCGTGGTCCACATTGGCGGCCAGCACCTGGCCGTCCGACCGCTTGGAGGAGGTGGAGCGCACCAGGGCGGTGCGCCGCGGCAGCAGCGTCCGCACATAGCGCGGGTCGCCGCCGGAGTCGACGGCGGCCCAGTCACCGGTGCACACGATCCGCATCGGGTCGTGGGGCGTGACCAGTTCGGTGTCGGCCCGCACGGTGCCCGAGCGGGTGATGACGTCGCACTGGCCGCGGTCCACACGGATGACCCGGCCGGGCAGCAGTCCCTGCTCGGCGTACGGGGCGAACACGGCCTCCCAGTCCTCGTCCCAGCCGTACGGGGCGAGCGGGTCCTCGGAGATGCCCAGGAGGGAAGACGGTGAAGCGAAAGAGGATGACAAGGGGTGACCCTTCACAAGGGTGGCCCCGGCACGCGCCGCTCGGCGCGGAGGAATGACGTGGGATCAGCCGGAGGCCACGGAGGTGGACGTGATGAACTCCTGATTGCGGGCAGCGCCCAGCGCAAAGACAGCCATCGGTCACACCTCCTTCTCGCACGTCTCGTATCGGACCGCGGTGGCCGGACGGCCACCGGATCGGGTCGGCATCACTGTAGTCGGGCGGCCGGATCGGCACCACGGGTTTTTCCGCGCGCCCCCGGAACCGATCAGATCGCCCCGGCGGCGGGAGCCCCGTAGCCCTCGGGCGCCTCGACGGCGCGTTCGGCGGCGCGGCTGGTCTCCTCCCAGGCCGCCCAGGTGTCCATGCGGCGTTGGGAGAGGTCGAAGGCCAGGTCGTAGACGGCGCTGCCGAGCAGCAGCCGCAGCGGCGGGTCATCGCTGTCCACCAGCTTCAGCACGGCCTCGGCCGCCAGGTGGGGCAGGCTGTCGATCGAGGATTCGGCGAACCGCTTCTCCAAATCGGCGCGCAGCGGCGCGTAGACGTCCATCGGCTCGGTGGCGGCCAGACCGGTGGTGTAGAGGTCGGTCCAGTAGCCGCCGGGCTCGACGAGGGTGACCTTGACGCCGAAGGGCGCGACCTCGGCCGCCAGCGCCTCGCTCATCCCCTCCAGGGCGAACTTGCTGGCGCTGTAGAGCCCGGTGAGGGGATGGCCGCCCAGCGCGCCGACGCTGGAGATCTGGACGAGATGACCGCTGCCCTGGGCGCGCAGGGTGGGCAGGACGGCCTGGCTGACCCACAGGGCGCCGAAGAAGTTGGTGTCCATCTGGGCGCGGGCCTCGGCCTCGCCGAACTCCTCGACCATCCCCATGGCGAGGAACCCGGCGTTGTTCACGACGATGTCCAGACGGCCGAAGTGGCGGACGGCGGTATCGACCGTGGTGTGGACGGCCGCGCGGTCGGTGACGTCCAGCGGGAGGGTGAGCAGCCGGTCGCCGTGCTCGGCGGCCAGCGGCTCGAGGGCGGTAAGCGTGCGGGCGACGGCGACGACGCGGTCGCCCGCCGCGAGGGCGGCCTCGGTGAAGGCCCGGCCCAGTCCCCGGCTCGCACCGGTGATGAACCAGACGCGGCCTGCGGCGGGGGTGGCGGTCATGGAGATGCGGCTCCTCGGGTTTCTCGGCGATGATGAAGCGAAACGATACGGTCCGTCTCGCGTCGATATCGTGAACCCTACCCAGGGTGTGCCGCATTGGCAAGACGGAACGTCTCGTCCGCTGGGGATGGGGCTAGGACGGCGGCGTTCCGGCGCGCCGGCCGCCCTCCGCGGTGCTCTCCGGCGTGGTCTCCGCGGATCCGTCCGCCGAGGTGTCGGCCTCGGGCCGCCGCGGCCCCTGCCGGGGCGCGCGTCCGGGCTTCTCCGTACGCGCCGCCCGCTCGGCGCCGTTCCCGGCTGCCCGCCCGGCGGGCTTCTCGGCGGGCTTCTCGGCGGGATCCCCCGCGCGCTTCCCCCTGGGCTTCGCGGCGCCGTTCCCGGTCCGCTCCCCCGCCTCCCGTCTGCCGTGCAGCCGCGCCCGGAGATCATCGTGCGGCAGGAACTGGGCCCAGCGCTCGGGGAACTCCGACGGTGGGGTGATCTCGGCCGCGCCGTCGTCCGCGGTGCGCTGGTCCCTGGCGCGCAGCCGGGCCGTCTGCTTCCGGACCCGGGCGGCCTGCTCGGCGCGCCCCGCGGCGGTGGCCACGGACGGCCAGACCCGGTCGATCGCGGCGTTGACGGCCGCCCCCACCAGCACCGCGAAGGCGGACACCCCGATCCACAGCAGTACGGCGACCGGCGCGGCCAGCGAGCCGTAGATCGTCGGGCCCTCCACGGTGTGCACCAGGTAGATGCGCAGCAGGAAGCTGCCGAGCACCCACATGGTGAGGGCCACCAGAGCGCCGGGGACGTCCTCGCGCCAGGGCGAACGGACCGGCACCGACACGTGGTACAGCGTGGTGAGGAAGGCGACCGACAGCAGGATCACCACGGGCCAGTACAGGATCCGGACCAGACCGCCGCTGGCCGGGAGGAGGTCCACCACCGCCTCCGGCCCGATGACCATCAGCGGCAGCGCCACCGCTCCGACGACCAGCGCGACCAGGTAGAGGAGGAAGGCCAGCAGCCGGGTCCTGACGATCCCGCGGCGCCCCTCCAGCCCGTACATGATGGTGATGGTGTCCACGAAGACGTTCACCGCGCGGGAGCCGGACCACAGGGCGATGGCGAAGCCGAGCGAGATCACGTCGGGGCGGCCGCCCTCGATGACGTCGTCCAGCAGCGGCCGGGCGATCTGCTTGACGCCCTGGTCGGACAGGACGGTCCCGGAGGCGTCCAGGATGTTCTGCCGGATGGTCGCCACCGTCTCGGTGGCGGTCCAGGCGTCGAAGTAGCCGAGCAGCCCGATCAGGCCCAGGAGCAGCGGCGGCAGGGACAGCAGCGTGAAGAAGGCCGCCTCGGCCGCCAGCCCGGTGACCCGGTGCTCCATGCAGGAGTTGACGGTGTCCTTGAGCAGCAGCCAGACCATCCTGCGCTTGGAGACATTGCGGTAGAGGGCACGGGCCTTGTGGAGCCGGCCGGACGGCTTGGACAGTTCTTTCGCTGGCTGCACCTTCTCACCGTATCGGGCGGTTTCACCCCGGCTCACCCGGCGACCGGCCCGCGCGCCCGCGGCGCACCCCGCGCGGGTCCGCGCGCAGGGGCCATCAGGGTGTCCGCCCGTGCGACGGCGGAGGGGATGCCGCGCCGACTCGGCACCGCCCTCCGCCCGCCGGGCCCACTGTCCGGCCCGGGTACGGACGGGCGCAAAGGTTGCGCCGCGTTGCAGCCGGGCCGACACGCGGGCCGGTATCAGCAGCCGCCGCAGTTGTGGAAGAGCACGTCCCAGTGGTTGCTCTCGCGGGCGTAGATGTTGCCCGCGCCGGAGCGGTACTGCTGGGCCCCGTCGCCCGGCCGCGGGCCGATGCTGGTGAAGGTGCGGGTGATGTAGCCGCTGAGGCAGCTGGTGGGGCTGAAGTCCAGCTTGTAGCCGTTCCAGTGGCTGTAGGTGCCGGAGGCGTGTCCGGTCTCGGTGCCACCGGTGATGGTGAGGGCACAGCCGCTGGCCTGCTTGAGGGTGGTCGCGCCCTGGATGGTGGCCAGGTTGACCTGCTCGAACGAGGTACAGGTCGGCCTGTTGCGGTCCGAGCAGCCGCCGCTGGAGGTCCAGCTGACCCCCGCGGCGCGCAGGCGCGCGGTCGCGTCGGCGTGGCTGAGCTTGGCGACGGCCGCGGCGCCCGGGGCGGTGGCGGCCGTCGGCGCGGTGGCGGCCACCGGGGCGGGAGCGGCCACCGCGCCCTGGGCGGTGACGAGACCGGTGGCCGCGAGGAGCGCGCCACCGAACAGCGCGGCGGCCCGGGTGCCGGTGCGGGTGCGGATCATGGAGTGATCTCCCTCGTCGTCGGATCAGCCGGATCAGTGGGATCACCGGGGCGGACCGTGGACCTCCCCGGGACGCGGCGCTGTTCCTCCGGCACCGGCGGCGGGGTGCGTGCCGTCTGTGCGAGACATGTCAAAAGAGCGCTCCCACGGTGGCCCATGGAACGGCCCGCCGTCCACCGGTTCCGGGCAACCGCTTGCCGCGGCCACCGCCCGGCTCCCGGCCGTCCCCCGGTCCGTGGTTGTCTGTCCACCATGAGCATCACAGTGACCACGTGGTCCTTGGAGCAGACCTCGCCCGCCGACCTCGGTCCGGCGCGGGAGCCCGCGGCCGGGGCGGGGGTGCGGATCGTCCGGGCGGAGGTGCCGAGCCCGGAGTTCAGCCGCTTCCTCTACACCTCCGTCGGCGCCGACGTCTCCTGGACCGACCGGCTGGTGTGGTCGCACGAGCGCTGGCAGGAGCATCTGGACCGGCCCGGTGTGGAGACCTGGGTGGCGTACGAGCACGGCACCCCGGCCGGGTACATCGAGCTGGAGCGCCAGGACGACGGCGTGGTCGAGATCCTCTACTTCGGGCTGCTGCCCGCCTTCCGCGGCCGGCGGATCGGCGGCCATCTGCTGACCTGGGGCATCCGCCGCGCCTGGGACCAGGGCGAGCGGCTGCCGGGGCAGCCGCCGACCAAGCGGGTGTGGGTGCACACCTGCAGCAAGGACGGGCCGTACGCGCTGGACAACTACCAGCGGCGCGGCTTCCGGGTCTTCGACGTCACCACCGAGACGGAGGGGTGACCCACACCACAACGTCTCGCCATGCAAGACATCAACGTCCAGATAGTGGATGGCGGTGGACTCCCCCGAGACCACCGTGCCACGCTTCCTCCATGTCTCGAGCTGGAATTGCCTTGGTGAGTCGACGCCACGTCGACCTCGGCCGCATGTCCAGCGCGATCTGTCCGGCGGGCTGACCCGCACCTCTTCAGGGCCCCCCGAGGCCCCGGGCAGCACCTCACCGTCCCCGACGCCCCCGACCACCGCCCCCGACGACGCGGGCGGGCGCGGCCGTGGGACCTCCCCCGCCGCACCATCGCACCCGGTACCGCCGAAGCGCCGTGCCCGCCTGCACAGAATCGCAGGTCAGAGGGTGCGCGCGAGCACCATCCGCCGCACCGAGCCGCTCAGAAGGACACACCGCCATGGCCGCCACCCCGGAACGCGCAAGCGCATCACCCCGCCGCAAGGCCGGACGCCACCGCGGCGAAGGCCAGTGGGCCGCGGGGCACTTCACTCCGCTCAACGGCAATGAGCAGTTCAAGAAGGACGACGACGGTCTCAATGTGCGGACACGCATTGAGACGATCTACGCACAGCGCGGATTCGACTCGATCGACAGCGCCGACCTGCGCGGCCGGATGCGCTGGTGGGGTCTGTACACCCAGCGCAAGCCCGGGATCGACGGCGGCAAGACCGCCGTGCTGGAGCCCGAGGAGCTCGACGACACGCACTTCATGATGCGGGTCCGGGTGGACGGCGGACGGCTGACCACCGAGCAGCTGCGTGTCATCGGCGAGATCTCGCAGGAGTTCGCGCGCGGCACCGCGGACATCACCGACCGGCAGAACGTCCAGTACCACTGGATCCGGATCGAGGACGTACCCGAGATCTGGAAGCGGCTGGAGGCCGTCGGGCTGTCCACCACCGAGGCGTGCGGTGACACCCCGCGCGTGATCGTCGGCTCCCCGGTCGCCGGGATCGCCGAGGACGAGATCATCGACGGCACCCCCGCCATCGACGAGATCCACCGCCGCTACATCGGCAGCAAGGAGTTCTCCAACCTGCCGCGGAAGTTCAAGACCGCGGTCTCCGGCTCCCCGGTCCTCGACGTCGTCCACGAGATCAACGATGTGGCGTTCGTCGGGGTGCGCCACCCCGAGCACGGACCCGGCTTCGACCTGTGGGTCGGCGGCGGTCTGTCCACCAACCCCAAGATCGGCGTCCGGCTCGGCGCCTGGGTCCCGCTGGAGGACGTACCCGAGGTCTGGGCCGGGGTCGTCTCCATCTTCCGCGACTACGGCTACCGGCGGCTGCGCAACCGCGCCCGGCTGAAGTTCCTGGTCGCCGACTGGGGTCCCGCGAGGTTCCGGCAGGTGCTGCAGGACGAGTACCTGGGCCGCGCACTGGCCGACGGCCCCGCGCCCGAGCAGCCCGTTCAGCAGTGGCGCGACCACATCGGTGTCCACCGCCAGCGCGACGGCCGCTTCTACATCGGCTTCGCCCCGCGTGTGGGCCGGGTCGACGGAGCCACCCTCACCAAGATCGCCGACCTGGCCGAGGCCCATGGCTCCGGCCGGCTGACCACCACCGTCGAGCAGAAGATGATCGTGCTCGATGTGGCCGAGGACCAGGTGGAGTCGCTGGTCTCCGGACTGGAGGCGCTGGACCTCCAGGTCAAGCCGTCCCCGTTCCGGCGCGGCACCATGGCCTGCACCGGGATCGAGTTCTGCAAGCTGGCCATCGTCGAGACCAAGGGCCGCGGCTCCACGCTGATCGATGAACTCGAGCGCCGGCTGCCCGAGTTCGACCAGCCGATCACCATCAACCTCAACGGCTGCCCCAACGCCTGCGCCCGGATCCAGGTCGCCGACATCGGTCTCAAGGGCCAGCTGGTCATGGACGATAACGGCAACCAGGTCGAGGGCTATCAGGTGCACCTGGGCGGCGCGCTGGGCCTGGAGCCCGGTTTCGGCCGCAAGGTGCGCGGCCTGAAGGTCACCGCCGATGAACTGCCCGACTACGTCGAGCGGGTGCTGCGCCGCTTCGAGAAGGAGCGCCAGGACGGCGAGCGGTTCGCCACCTGGGCCGCGCGGGCCGACGAGGAGGCGCTGTCATGAGTGAGCGCGCCGCGCCGTTCTACTGCCCGTACTGCGGGGACGAGGACCTGCGCCCCTCCGAGGAGGGCCACGGCGCCTGGGAATGCGCCTCCTGCAACCGCGCGTTCCGCCTGTCGTTCCTCGGGCTGCTGGCCAAGGGCCTGCGGCGCGATCCGGGCGGAGAAGGGGGCACCACGACATGACCGGGATCCAGCGGACAGACGATCTGGCGACGCTCGCCGAGCGGGCGGGCCGTGATCTGGAGGACGCCCCGGCGCTGGACATCCTGCGCTGGGCGGCCGACACCTTCGGTGCGCGGTTCTGCGTCACCTCCTCGATGGAGGACGCGGTGGTGGCCCATCTGGCCTCCCGCGCCTTCCCCGGAGTCGACGTGGTCTTCCTCGACACCGGCTACCACTTCCCCGAGACCATCGGCACCCGGGACGCGGTGGCGGCGGTGATGGACGTCAACGTCATCACGCTCACCCCGCGCCGGACGGTGGCCGAGCAGGACGCCGAGTACGGTCCGCGGCTGCACGACCGCGACCCCGACCGGTGCTGCGCGCTGCGCAAGGTCGCGCCGCTGGAGGAGGGGCTGCGGGAGTACGACGCCTGGGCCACCGGGCTGCGCCGCGACGAGTCCCCGACCCGGGCCGGCACCCCGGTCGTCGGCTGGGACGCCAGGCGGCAGAAGGTGAAGGTCTCCCCGATCGCCCGCTGGACGCAGGCCGACGTGGACCGTTACGTCGCCGAGCACGGTGTGCTCACCAACCCGCTGCTGATGGACGGCTATCCGTCGGTCGGCTGCGCGCCCTGCACCCGGCGGGTGCTGGAGGGCGAGGACGCACGTTCCGGCCGCTGGGCCGGGAGCACCAAGACCGAATGCGGGCTGCACGGCTGATGGCTGTCGACCAGGAGAACGAGATGAGCGCGCCCCTGCACACCGGAGCCACCGTGTGGCTGACCGGTCTGCCCAGCGCCGGGAAGACCACGATCGCCTACGCCCTGGCCGAGCGGCTGCGCGGTGAGGGCCACCGGGTGGAGGTGCTCGACGGCGACGAGATCCGGGAGTTCCTCTCCGCGGGGCTCGGCTTCTCCCGCGAGGACCGGCACACCAACGTCCAGCGGATCGGCTTCGTCGCCGAACTGCTGGCCTCCCAGGGGGTGAAGGCGCTGGTCCCGGTGATCGCCCCGTACGCGGACAGCCGCGAGGCGGTGCGCGAGCGTCACCAGAAGGAGGGCACCGCGTATCTGGAGGTGCACGTGGCCACGCCGGTCGAGGTGTGCTCGGAACGGGACGTCAAGGGGCTCTACGCCAAGCAGGCGGCGGGCGAGCTCACCGGGCTCACCGGGGTCGACGACCCGTACGAGGCCCCGGCCGACCCGGACCTGCGCATCGAGGCACATCAGCAGGGCGTACTGGAATCCGCCGCGGCGCTCCGAGCGCTGCTCGGCGAGAGGGGACTGGCATGACGACGACCGCGGCTGCGATCAACGGCACCGGGGCCGCCGACGGCGACCCCTACGCGCTGTCGCACCTGGACGCGCTGGAGTCCGAGGCGGTGCACATCTTCCGCGAGGTGGCGGGCGAGTTCGAGCGGCCGGTGATCCTGTTCTCCGGTGGCAAGGACTCCATCCTCATGCTGCACCTGGCGCTGAAGGCGTTCACCCCGGCGGCGGTGCCCTTCTCCCTGCTCCATGTGGACACCGGGCACAACTTCCCCGAGGTCATCGACTACCGGGACCGCACCGTCGCCGAGCACGGCCTTCGGCTGCACATCGCGTCGGTGCAGGACTACATCGACCGCGGTGTGCTCAAGGAGCGCCCGGACGGCACCCGCAACCCGCTGCAGACGCTGCCGCTGACCGAGAAGATCCAGGCGGAGCGGTTCGACGCGGTCTTCGGCGGCGGACGGCGCGACGAGGAGAAGGCCCGCGCGAAGGAGCGGGTGTTCAGCCTCCGCGACGAGTTCTCGCAGTGGGACCCGCGCCGCCAGCGTCCCGAGCTGTGGAACCTCTACAACGGCCGGCACGCACCCGGTGAGCACGTCCGTGTCTTCCCGCTCTCCAACTGGACCGAGCTGGACGTGTGGCAGTACATCGCCCGCGAGGGCATCGAGCTCCCGGAGATCTACTTCGCGCATGAGCGCGAGGTGTTCCAGCGCGGCGGGATGTGGCTGACGGCCGGCGAGTGGGGCGGGCCCAAGGACGACGAGACCGTCGAGAAGCGGCAGGTGCGCTACCGCACCGTCGGCGATATGTCCTGCACCGGTGCCGTCGACTCCGACGCGGTGACCCTGGAGCAGGTCATCACCGAGATCGCCGCGTCCCGGCTGACCGAGCGCGGCGCGACGCGCGCCGACGACAAGCTCTCCGAGGCCGCGATGGAAGACCGCAAGCGCGAGGGGTACTTCTAAGCATGAGCACGATCACGACCGAGGAGCTCTCGGCCACCACCCTGCTGCGGTTCGCCACGGCCGGCTCCGTCGACGACGGCAAGTCGACCCTGGTGGGCCGGCTGCTGCACGACTCCAAGTCGGTCCTCGCCGACCAGCTGGAGGCCGTGGAGCACGCCTCCCGCAACCGCGGCCAGGAGGCCCCGGACCTCGCGCTGCTGACGGACGGCCTGCGCGCCGAACGCGAGCAGGGCATCACCATCGACGTGGCCTACCGCTACTTCGCCACCCCGCGCAGGCGGTTCATCCTCGCCGACACCCCGGGCCATGTGCAGTACACCCGCAACATGGTCACCGGTGCCTCCACCGCCGAGCTGACGGTGATCCTCGTCGACGCCCGCAACGGCGTCGTCGAGCAGACCCGCCGGCACGCCGCCATCGCGGCCCTGCTCCGGGTGCCGCACGTGGTGCTGGCCGTCAACAAGATGGACCTGGTGGACTACAAGGAGCCCGTCTTCGCCGCGATCGCGAAGGAGTTCACGGCGTACGCGACCGAGCTGGGCGTCCCCGAGGTCACCGCCATCCCGATCTCCGCGCTCGCCGGCGACAACGTGGTGGAGCCGTCCGCCACCATGGACTGGTACGGCGGCCCGACCGTCCTGGAGCACCTGGAGACGATCCCGGTCAGCCACGATCTGAGCCACTGCCACGCGCGCCTGCCCGTGCAGTTCGTGATCCGGCCGCAGACCGCCGAGCAACCGGACTACCGGGGCTACGCGGGCCAGATCGCCGCCGGTTCCTTCCGCGTCGGCGAGGCGGTGACGGTGCTGCCGTCCGGCCGCGCGTCGCGGATCTCCGGTATCGAGCTGCTGGGCGAGCCGGTCGACGTCGCCTGGACCACACAGTCGGTGACCCTCCTGCTGGAGGACGACATCGACATCTCGCGCGGCGATCTGATCGTGCCCAGCAAGGACGCCCCGGCGACCACGCAGGACATCGAGGCGACCGTGTGCCACGTCGCCGACCAGGCGCTGACCGTCGGCCACCGGGTACTGCTCAAGCACGGGACCCGCACGGTCAAGGCGATCGTCAAGGACATCCCGTCCCGGCTCACGCTGTCCGACCTGTCCCTGCACCCGCACCCGGGACAGCTGGTCGCCAATGACATCGGCCGGGTGAAGATCCGCACCGCCGAACCGCTGCCGGTTGACTCCTACGCCGACTCGCGCCGCACCGGCTCCTTCATCCTCATCGACCCCAGCGACGGCACCACGCTCACCGCGGGCATGGTCGGCGAGTCGTTCGCCTCCCCCGAGCCCGTCAAGGACGAGTCCGAGGACGACGGGTGGGATTTCTGATCATGGCCGGAGAAGCGTTCTCGACCTTCGCGAAGGAGGGCGGCCGCGTCGGCAGCGGCGCCCGTGGCAGCGGCCAGGGAGGGGTCGGGCGATGTGTGTGCTGATGCGTAGCCCCATGCCGTGCTCTGCCCCGCTCCACCGGATCCGAAGACCCCGTGACCTGCCGGGCGTCACCTGACGCTGTCCGGCCCCTGCGAGAGGACCGCCTCCCGTGTCGTACACCGACCGCCCCGCCGCCGCCCGGCCCACCGGGCTCTCCCGCCGCCGCACCCGGCTCCTCGCGGCCGCCGCCGTCTTCCCGTTGCTGCTGGGCGCGCTCGGCGCCTGCGGCTACGGGTCCCAGAAGAAGGACGACGACCAGGGGGCAGCCGCCCTCCCCGCCGCGGGCGGGAAGAAGGTCGACGGTCTGGACAAGGTGAAGGTCGGTTACTTCGCCAACCTCACCCACGCCACCGCCCTGGTGGGGCTGCGCAAGGGCGGCCACATCCAGCAGGCGCTGGGCGGTACCAAGGTGCAGCCCTTCGTCTTCAACGCCGGGCCCTCGGAGATCGAGGCGCTCAACGCGGGCTCCATCGACATCGGCTGGATCGGCCCCTCGCCGTCCATCAACGGCTATGTGAAGTCGCACGGCGAGAACCTCAGGATCATCTCGGGCTCGGCCTCCGGGGGCGTCAAGCTGGTCGTCAACCCGAAGAAGATCAAGTCCGAGGACGACATCAAGGGCAAGAAGATCGCCACCCCGCAGCTGGGCAACACCCAGGACGTGGCGTTCCTCAACTGGATCGCCAAGAAGGGCTGGAAGGTCGACGCCCAGAGCGGCAAGGGCGATGTGTCGGTGGTCCGCTCGGACAACAAGGTGACGCCCGACGCCTATAAGTCCGGTGCCATCGACGGTGCGTGGGTGCCCGAGCCGACCGCCTCCAAGCTGGTCGCCGACGGGGCCGAGGTGCTGCTCGACGAGTCCTCGCTGTGGCCGGACAAGAAGTTCGTCATCACCAATCTGATCGTCAAGCAGTCGTTCCTCGAGGAGCACCCGAAGGTCGTCGAGGCCGTGCTGCGCGGTTCGGTCCGCACCAACGACTGGATCACGTCCGAGCCCGAGAAGGCGAAGGCGGCGGCCAATGCCGCGCTCAAGGCGGAGACCGGCAAGCCGCTCCCGGCGGAGGTCATCGACCCGGCGTGGAAGGGCATCCAGGTCACCGATGACCCGCTGGCCTCGACGCTGAACACCGAGGCGGACCACGCGGTCAAGGCGGGGCTGCTGGAGGAGCCGGACCTCAAGGGCATCTACGACCTCACCCTCCTCAACAAGGTCCTCAAGGCCGAGGGCAAGCCGGCGGTGTCGGCCGCCGGACTCGGCAAGCAGTAGTCCGCCGCCCGCTCCCCGTACGCACCCACCAGGAGGTGACCGGATGTCCCCGGCACTGACCACCGAGAAGGCCGATCCGGCGGGTACCACCGCGACCGTCGCCGCGGACCCGGCGGTACGCATCGACCACGTCCACAAGGCGTTCGGCCGGGCCGGCGCCGTCCAGCCCGTCCTCGACGACATCACCCTCACGGTGCGGCCCGGGGAGTTCGTCTGCATCCTGGGCGCGTCCGGCTGCGGCAAGTCGACCCTGCTCAACCTGATCGCCGAGCTGGACAGGCCGACCGCCGGGACCATCGAGGTCCCCGGCGGCCGGCCGGCCCTGATGTTCCAGGAGCACGCGCTGTTCCCGTGGCTGACCGCGGGCAAGAACATCGAACTGGCGCTGCGGCTGCGCGGCGTGCCCCGGGCCGACCGCAGGCCCGAGGCGGAACGGCTGCTGGAGCTGGTGCGGCTCGGCGGCTCCTACGGCAAGCGGGTGCACGAGCTGTCCGGCGGGATGCGGCAGCGCGTGGCGATGGCCCGCGCGCTGGCACAGGACTCCCGGGTGCTGCTGATGGACGAGCCGTTCGCCGCGCTCGACGCCATCACCCGTGACGTCCTGCACGACGAACTGACCCGGATCTGGAGCGAGACGGGCGTCTCCGTCCTGTTCGTCACCCACAACGTCCGCGAGGCCGTCCGGCTGGCCCAGCGCGTGGTGCTGCTGTCCTCGCGTCCCGGCCGGGTGGTCCGCGACTGGAGCGTGGACATCCCGCAGCCGCGCCGGATCGAGGACGCCGCCGTCGCCGACCTGTCCATAGAGATCACCGAAGAACTGCGTGGGGAGATCCGCCGCCATGGCCGGGCCTGAGACCACCGGCGCGACCGACGCCAACGGCGTGTCCGCCACCGAGAAGAGCACGACCGGCACCACCGCGGTCCGGGAGAAGGACGCCCGGGACATGGAGGGCCTGGAAGCCGGTCTGGACGCCCTGGACACCGTGCAGATCAAGCGCACCCCGCTCACCGAGGTACTGGTGCAGAAGGTGCTGCCGCCGATCGTGGCCGTCGCCCTGGTGGTGGCCATCTGGAAGCTGCTGGTCGTGGCCGAGGTCACCGAGGACTACAAGCTGCCCGACCCGGGGCTGGTCTGGGACGCGCTGCGAGAGCTCTGGCTCCAGGGAGAGCTGCTGGACATCGTCTGGACCAGTGTCTCCCGCGGGCTGTTCGGCTTCCTCATCGCGCTGGCCATCGCCACCCCGCTGGGGCTGGTCGTGGCCCGGGTGAAGTTCGTCCGGGCCGCGCTGGGACCGATCCTGTCCGGACTGCAGTCGCTGCCGTCGGTGGCCTGGGTGCCGCCCGCCGTGATCTGGCTGGGCCTCAACGACCAGATGATGTACACCGTCATCCTGCTCGGCGCGGTCCCCTCCATCGCCAACGGTCTGGTGGCCGGGATCGACCAGGTACCGCCGCTGTTCCTGCGGGCCGGACGCACCCTGGGCGCCCGCGGTCTGGTCGGCGCCCGGCACATCCTGCTGCCCGCCGCACTGCCCGGCTATGTCGCGGGGCTCAAGCAGGGCTGGGCGTTCTCCTGGCGTTCGCTGATGGCGGCCGAGATCATCGCCAAGTCGCCCGAACTCGGCCTGGGGCTCGGCCAGTACCTGGAGAACCAGCGCAACAACTCCGATATGGCCGGGGTGCTGCTCGGCATCACCCTCATCCTGGTCGTCGGCATCGCCATCGAGCTGCTGGTCTTCGCCCCGATCGAACGCCGCGTGCTGCGCAGCCGCGGTCTGCTGGCGAGCGCCCACTGATGTCCGCCACGTCCCCGGCCCTGCTGGTCATCGCCCACGGCAGCCGCGACCCCCGGCATGCGGCGACCGTCGGCGCGCTCTGCGCGCGGGTACGGTCGCTGCGGCCGGGGCTGCGGGTGGAGGCGGCCTTCCTGGACTTCAACGCCCCCCGCGTGGGCCAGGTGCTGGCCCGGCTCGCCGCCGAGGGCGTGACGGATGTCGCCGCGCTCCCCCTGCTGCTCACCCGCGCCTTCCACGCCAAGTCCGACATCCCCGCGGTGCTGCGCGAGGCCACCGCCCGGCACCCCCGGCTGACCGTCCGGCAGACCGGGGTGCTGGGCCCTTCCCCGCTGCTCACCGACGCGCTGGAGCGGCGGCTGTACGAGGCCGGTCTGCGCCCGGCCGACCGACGCTCGACCGGGGTCGTCCTGGCCTCGGCGGGCTCCACCGACCCGGAGGCGATCGCGGTGATCGCTGAAATCGCGCGGGAGTGGCGGCACACCGGATGGTGCGCCGTGCGACCCGCGTTCGCCTCCGCTTCCCTCCCCCGCACCGAGGACGCGGTCCGCGCGCTGCGTGCCGAGGGTGTCCGGCGGGTGGCGGTGGCCCCGTATGTCATCGCCCCGGGCCGGCTCCCGGACCGTATCGCCCACGGCGCCCACGAGGCGGGCGCCGATGTGCTCGCCGGTGTCCTCGGTCCCGCCCCCGAAATCGCCCGTCTGCTGCTCCGCCGCTACGACGAATCCCGCGCCGCCGTCCCGGTCCTGCTCAGCGCCTGAGCGCCCGGGTGGCGTCGGCCCTCCGGACCGCGCCGACGGCCGCCGCACCCACCGGGGGTGCGGCGGCCGGGCTGCCGCAGGGGACCGAAGGCGTTACTTGACGACCTTCAGCAGCTTGTTCGGCGTGCCCTCGCTCGGGTTGGTGATCTTGTCGGCGGTGGCGCCGCCGGTCAGGGCCTTGGCGACGTCCGCCGGCTTGGCGTCCTTGTGACCGCTGAGGTAGACCGCGGCGGCACCCGCGACATGCGGGCTGGCCATGGACGTACCGGAGATGGTCTTGGTGGCGTCGTCGCCGTTGTTCCAGGCGGAGGTGATGTCCGAACCGGGGGCGTAGATGTCCACCGCGGAGCCGAAGTTGGAGAAGTCCGACTGCTCGTCCTTCTCGGTGCTGGAGGCGACGGTGATCGCTTCCTTCACCCGGGCCGGGGAGCTCTGACCGGCGTCGGAGGACTCGTTGCCCGCCGCCACCGCGAAGGTGACACCGGCGTCGATGGCCTTCTTCACGGCCGCGTCGAGCGCCTCGTCGACCCCGCCGCCCAGGCTCATGTTGGCCACCGACGGGCCCTTGTGGTTCTCGGTCACCCAGTCGATGCCCGCGACGACCTGCTCGGTGGTGCCGGAGCCCTCGTTGTCCAGGACGCGCACGGCCACGATCTTGGCCTTCTTGGCGACACCGTGGTCGGCACCGGCGATGGTGCCCGCCACATGGGTGCCGTGGCCGTTGCCGTCGTCGGCGTCCTCGTCGTTGTCGATGGCGTCGAAGCCGGAGGTGGCGCGGCCGTCGAAGTCCTTGTGCGAGGTGCGCACACCGGTGTCGATGACGTAGGCGGTGACACCCTCACCCGCGGTGTCGGGGTAGGCGTACTTCTTGTCGCCCTTGGTGTCGTCCTGGTCGATCCGGTCCAGGCCCCATGACGGCGGGTTCTCCTGGGTGCCCTTGATCGTGAACCGGTGGTTCTGGATCACCTTGGCGACCGACGGGTCGGCGGCGAGCCGCTTGGCCTCGGTCTCGCTCAGGCTGTTCGCCGAGAAGCCGTTGATCGCGGAGTCGAAGCTGCGGCGCATCGTGCCGCCGTACTCCTTGGCGAGGTCCTTGCCCTCGGAGGCGGCCCGGATGGTCTTGCCGCCCTTGAGCATGACGATGTAGCTGCCGTCCACGGCGTTCTTCGACTCGGTGCCGTAGACCTTGCCCTCAGCGGGGGCGTTGGTGGCGGCGCCGGCCGGAAGAGCCACGAAGGCACCGCCGGTGACGGCGGCCGCCGCGGCGACGGCGAGGCCGATGCGACGCGCGCTGCGCTTTTTGTGTACTGCCATGACGAGGGAATCCTCCTCGTGCGGTTGTGGGGGGAATCGCACTGAGTGCGCACACGCCCAGGGGAAATCACTAGTACTCCCCGGGCTGACTCGAAACCCTGACCGATTGACCGGACCAATTCAAGATCTCCCGGAAGGTGTGACGCAGACAACTCCCGGCCATCAGGGTGATCAAGCCAAATCCCTTTACGTGTAAGGGGCTTGCATCGGGAGGGTAGGGCTGTCCCCCCTCCCCTGGGTGGAGAGAGCGGCCCCCCGGTTCACCGGCCAGCAGGATGGGTCCCCGCTCCCCCGCGGCCTAGCGTCGTCTCCGGTGGCGGCACGGGGTCGCCGCCACAGGAAAAGGGGACGTCGTGGCGGATACGGACCGCTTGGAGAGACCGCGCGGTATAGCGGCCCGCGCAGGGAGCTGGAGCGCCCGGCACCGGTGGACCGCGGTCGGCGGATGGGTACTTCTGGTCATCCTCGCCCTGGCCGTCGGGTCGATGGCCGGACGGGTCGATGTTTCGGACAGTGAGCAGGTTCCCGGCGAGTCCGGGCGGGTCTCGAAGATTCTCGACGAGGCGGGCATTGAAGAAGCCGCCGGTGAAACCGTCCTGATCCAGGCCAAGGCCAACGGGACCACGGCGAACGACCCGGAGTTCCACAAGGCGGTCGACGCGGTCATCGGCGCGGTCCGCGGCACCGGCGAGGTCACCGCCGTGAAGTCCCCGTACCAGACCCGGACCATCTCCGCCGACCGGCGTTCGGCGCTGGTGCAGTTCGACATCCGCGGCGACGCGGAGAAGGCGGCGGAGCGCATCCAGCCGGTGGTGGACGCGGTGGACAAGGCCCAGGACGCCCATCCGGACCTGCTCATCGAGGAGTTCGGCGACGCGAGCGGCCAGAAGGCGTTCGACGACGCCTTCGGCGACGACTTCCAGCAGGCCGAGTACTCGGCCCTGCCGGTGGCCCTCGGCATCCTGCTGATCGCCTTCGGTGCCCTGGTGGCCGCGCTGCTGCCGGTGGCGCTGGCGATGACCGCGTTCCTGGCGACCACCGGTCTGGTCGCGGTGGTCAGCCACTGGGTCCATATGAGCGACACCGCCAACTCCGTGATGCTGCTGGTGGGTCTGGCCGTCGGCGTCGACTACTGCCTGTTCTACCTGCGGCGGGAGCGGGAGGAGCGCGCCGCGGGACGGGACGCCCAGACCGCGCTGCGGATCGCCGCCGCCACCTCGGGCCGGGCCATCCTCGTCTCCGGCGTCACGGTCATCGTGGCGATGGCGGGCATGCTCTTCACCGGTATCGCCGAGTTCAAGGCGATGGGCCTGGCCACCCTGATGGTGGTGGCGGTGGCGATGGTCGGCTCGGTGACCGTGCTGCCCGCGCTGCTCTCCCTGCTCGGTGAGCGGGTGGAGAAGGGGCGGATGCCGTTCCTGGCCCGCGCCAAGCGCAAGGGCAACGGCGAGAGCCGGGTCTGGCGCGCGGTGCTGGCGCGGGTGCTGCGCAGGCCCAAGCTGTCGCTGGCGATCGCGGGCGGTGCGCTGGTCGCCATCGCCGTGCCCGCCGTGAGCATGAACACCGCCAACCTCACCATGGACCAGGAGTTCGGCGACCGGCTGCCGGTCGTGGCCGCCTACCAGCACATCGACGAGGCGTTCCCGGGCGGCCCCGACCCGGCCGAGGTCGTGGTCAAGGCGGATGACATCGGCGCCGCACCGGTGCGCGACGCCATCAGCCGCTTCCGCGCCGACGCGGTGGCCAAGGGCGCCTCCAAGGGGCCGGTCAAGGTGACCGTCCACGCGAAGGAGAACGTCGCCGTCATCCAGGTGCCGCTGATCGGCGGCTCCGACGAGGCGAAGAGCGAGAAGAGCCTCGCCGTCCTGCGGGACGAGGTGCGCCCGTCGACCCTCGGCGCGGTGGACGGGGTGGAGGCCCCGGTCGGCGGCTCCACCGCCTCCTCCAAGGACTTCAACGACAAGCTGGGCTCGGCCGCGCCGCCGGTCTTCGCCTTCGTCGTGGTCTTCGCCTTCCTGCTGATGCTGATGTCCTTCCGGTCGCTGACCATCGCGGTGACCTCGATCGTGCTCAACCTGCTGTCGGTGGGCGCCGCGTACGGCATCCTCACCGCGGTCTTCCAGCACGGCTGGGGCGCGGGCCTGGTGGGCGCGGAGGGCGTGGGCGCGATCGTGTCCTGGCTGCCGCTGTTCCTCTTCGTGATCCTCTTCGGGCTGAGCATGGACTACCACGTCTTCGTGGTCTCCCGGATCCGCGAGGCGCGGCTGGCCGGGCGCACCACCAAGGACGCGGTGGTGCACGGTGTGGTCACCACGGCGGGCGTCGTCACCAGCGCCGCCGTCATCATGGTCGCCGTCTTCGCGATCTTCGGAACGCTGTCGATGCAGAGCATGAAGCAGATGGGCGTGGGGCTCGCGGCCGCGGTGCTCATCGACGCCACGGTGATCCGCGGTGTGCTGCTCCCCGCGGTGATGGCGCTGCTGGGCGAGCGCAACTGGTACCTGCCCAAGTGGCTGCGGTGGCTGCCCGACCTCACCCATGACGAGGCGGTCGCCGCGCAGCCGCCCGTCACCGCCCCGGTGGGCGCGGCGCACGGTCACGGCGCCGACCTCGGCGACCGGCCGCGGCACGCCAGGGTCTGACCGCCTCCCCTCCGCAGCGACTCACATGCGACGTCAACCGGTCGCGTGGCCCTTCGGCCGCGCGGCCGGTTCCGCGTGCGGGCCGGTTCCTGAAGGGGCGGGCCGGGGGCGTCCGGCCCGTGGAGCGGACCCCGGAAAACCCGTTGCGCCCTCGCCCGGCCGGTTCGTACGGTGCCGGGGTCACGGCGGAGTTCCGTGTCGTCGTACACGGCCCGCGAACGGCGCACCGGGAGGAGGACACCGATGGGCGGCAGTCCCGGCATCGGCGTGTTCACCCGCGTCACCACCCCCGGCTGTGCCGGGGCGACGGGTGTCCGCGCCTGTGCCGTGTTCACCCGCCGTCCGCGGCGCGGCCCCGGTGCCCTGGCCGGCCCGGACGCGCCCAGCCTCCGCTGAGTCCGTGAGCCGCCCGTCGTCCTGAACGACCCGTCGCCCCGGGCGATGTGCCGTACCCGGACCACCGGCGTTCCCGATCGCCCGCTTCCGCATGCCCTGCGCCAGGGCCCCCGCCAGTTCAGGAACTACTCGTTCCGGACGGGCGGCAGGGCCTGTCCGGTGCTGCCGTCACGGCTGCCACCACTGCCACCGCCGCCCGTCCGGCTCCGGAAGGACCGTGGCCGTGGCCCGCAATCGACGCCGTTCCCCCGCGCCCCGTCGCACCGCTCGTGACAGGGCGCGGCGCACCCTCTCCCAGAACTTCCTGGCCGACCCGGGCGCGGTGGCCCGGATGGTCCGCGCCGCCCGCCCCGGCCCCGGCGACCTCCTGGTCGAGGTCGGCGCGGGCAAGGGCGTGCTCACCGAGGCGCTGGCGCCGCTCTGCCGTGAGCTGATCAGCTATGAGGTCGACCGCCATCTGATCGCGGGGCTGCGTGAGCGGCTCGCCCCGTATCCGTCCGTACGCGTGGTCCACCGGGACTTCCTGACCGCGCATCCCCCGCGCGCACCGTTCGCCCTGGTGGGCAATGTGCCCTACGCCCGCACCTCGGACATCGTCGACTGGGCGCTGCGGGCGCCGGGTCCCACCTCGGCGACCCTGCTGACCCAGCTCGAGTACGCCCGCAAGCGCACCGGTGACTTCGGCCGCTGGAGCCTGCTGACGGTGCGGACCTGGCCCGAGGTGGAGTGGCGGCTGTGCGGCCGGGTGGCGCGGACCGCCTTCCGGCCGGTGCCCGCCGTGGACGGCGGGATCATGCGGCTGATCCGCCGTCCTCGGCCGCTGCTGCCGGACGCGGCTCAACGGGCCGTCTACGCGGGCCTGGTGGAGCTGGGCTTCTCCGGTGCCGGTGGTTCGCTGTACGCGTCACTGCGCCGGATCTGCCCCGCCCGGCGGCTGTCCGCCGCGTTCGCGCGGGCGGGGCTGGAGCGGGAGGTGGTCGTCGCCTTCGTCACGCCCCCGCAGTGGCTCGTCCTGGCTCAGGAGCTCACCGGGGTGGCCGGGGTGGCGGCCGCCGCCACCGGGGCAGGGGCGGCGGGTGCCGCAGCGTCGAAGGAGTCCAGGGTGCGGGTGAAGTCCCGGGTGGACAGCAGCAGTTTGTAGATGATGGCCAGCTCGAAGACGAGCAGCAGCGCACCCGAGACGACGGTCGTCGCCACCACCGCGTCGAGGGCCGGGCCGATGATGAACACGCCCATCTGGAACTCGATACCGCTGATGAGATGAGCGCGGATGCGGTGGCGCAGCAGGACGTTCCGGCACCGGGTCCACCACGGGAAGCGGCGCCGGAACTCCTGGTGCAGATCGACGACGGCGGCGGGGCGGCGCGCCGCCGGGGCGCCTTCCGGGGCCGCGTCCGGGACGGCGGGCTCGTCCGCGTCGGCCAGGGCGACCGGCCCGGTGGCCGTCGTCCCGTCCGCGTCCAGGGCGGCCACCGTGACCCGGTCCTGCTCGATGTCGGCCTCGGGGTTGTCCCGGAGCAGGTCCTCCATGAAGGCGAGTTCGGCCGCGTTCTCGGCCTTGCGCGCGGCCCGCATCCGGGCCTTGATCTGCTTGCGCATCCCGTGCCGGATCTTGAAGATCTCCAGCGAGTCGATGTAGCGCAGGGCGTCCAGCGAGGCCACGGCCAGCGCGAGCCAGAGGTAGAGCACCTCACCGGTGCGCTGGTACTGGCCGCCCATCAGCGCCACCGCGCAGACCAGGACCCGGATCCGGTCGAAGACGAAGTCCAGCCAGGCGCCGAAGACCGAGCCGGTCCCGGTCAGCCGGGCCAGCTTGCCGTCCATGCAGTCGAAGATGAAGCTCACGTGGTACAGCACCGCGCCGAGCACCAGCCATCTCCAGTCGCCCTGGGCGAAGCAGGCGGCGGAGACCAGACCCACGAGGAAGGCGCCCCAGGTGAGCTGGTTGGGAGTGGCGCGGGTGTGCTTCGCGGTCCAGCGCACCAGCGGTGTGGCCACCGGGTCCACGAGCATCACGGTCCACCACGCGTCCCGCTTCTTCTCGGTGATCCTGCGGACCTCTGCGAGCGGCGGTATGTCTCGGGTCATTCTTCAGCTTCCTGGCGTTTGACAAGCGTTTACTCAAAGCTAAGAAGCCGGTAGCAGAAGAGACAAGAGCGGACCAACGCAACCTTTCCCGGGGGGTATAGGTCTGCTCTGTACAACGGGTCAATGGCAGGTTCAGGTGGACAGCCGGGCCTCGATGAGGTCGGCCGCCCGCCGGGTCCCTCCGTCGCCCGCCATCCGCTCCCGGACCGCCGCGCACCGGGCGGCGACCTCGGGGTCGTCGGCGAGGGCGAGCACCGCCTCCCGCAGCGCCTCGGGGGTCGCCTCCTCTTTGGGGAGGTGGCGGGCGACACCGAGCCCCTGGAGCACATCGGCGTTGCCGAACTGGTCGACGGCCTGCGGTACGGCGACCATCGGCACCCCGCAGGCCAGCCCCTCCTGGCTGCCGCCCGCGCCGGCGTGGGTGATGAAGACGTCGGCCTGGCGCAACACACTGAGCTGCGGAACCCAGCGATGCACCTCGACATTGGCCGGGATCTCACCGAGCGCGGCCATGTCGACGTGTCTGCCGATCTGGAGGACGACGTACCAGCCCTCGAGATCCCCGAACGCCTCCAGACAGGCGCGGTAGAAAGCGGGCTCCTTGGTCCAGGTCGAGCCGAGCGAGACCAGCAGGATCCGGTCGGCGGACGCCAGGCCCTCGGGGCGGCGCCAGGTACCCTGACCGCTCCGGTCGCCCTGGCAGGCGCCGACGAAGGTGTAGACGCCGCGGTCGACCCGGTCGGCGTTGGGCTGGAGCACCTCGGGGATCAGCACGATGCACTCGCCGGGGCGGCCGATGAGCCGGTCGGGGTCCATGTCGGCCATCCCGTTCTCGTCCAGCCAGGCGCGGTAGCGCGCGTAGTACGCCCTGCCGCGCTCGGTCGCGCGGATCGGGGCCATCATCGGCTCGGCGACCTCCTCCTCGTAGCCCTTCCAGGCCACGAGACAGGGCGAGAGCTGGATGGCCGGGACACCCCAGCGGCGGGCGAGCACGGGGGCCGGATAGGCGGTGATGTCGTGGAGGACGAGGTCGGGTTCATCGCCCTGGTACGCCTGTCGCAGCTGGGGCAGCGACTGGACGGCGTCGGCGAGGAAGGGCTCGATGTGGTCGATGACCTCGGTGCCCCAGGCCTCGGGTTCGTCGTCGGTGGGGAGGGTGGAGGTGTAGATCCGGGGTTCGGCGCCGGTCTCGGCGACCTTGGCCGCGAAGGACTCGGGGATGGCGTAGGTGACCCGGTGGCCCCGGGCCACCAGTTCGCGGATCACCTCCAGGCTCGGGTTGACATGGCCATGGGCGGCGATGCTGAACATGGCGATGTGGGCGGGCCGGTGGCGGCGCGGGGATGCGGTCATGTGCCTCACGCTAAGCGAGACGACACGTCTCGCGGAAATGAATTTCCCGCACCGGCGGGGCGGACGGGCGCAGCGGCAGGACAGGGCCTAGCGCTGGTAGCGGGCCAGCACCAGATTCCCGTCCCCGACCAGCCGGCCCCGCAGTCCGTCCAGCCCGATCGCCCCGCTGTAGTACTCCTGGAGCGCGGGTGTGGCGACCTTGTCCTTCCACTCCGGGTAGCCGCGCACCGACTGGGCGGGCGCCGGGCGCAGCGTCCCGGCCAGCGCGGTACCGGTGGCCCAGCCGTACCGGCGGGTGCGCAGCGCCGGATCGCGCAGGGCGCGCTCGCCGGTCGGCAGCATCCAGTCGCCGAGCGCGAGCCGCACCATGGGGGACGGCCGCAGCAGGAAGTCCAGGAAGCGGATGGCCTCCTCCCGGTACGGGCTGTCCTCCGCGATGGACAGTGTCTGCGGGCTCACCCCCTGCCGCTGGTCGCCGCCCGGGCCCGCAGGAGACGGCAGTACGGTCCACTCGAACCCCTCGGGCGCCTGCTGTGCGATCTGCTGGCGGTAGGAGAAGCCGAGCGGGACCATCGCGTACTTCCCGCCGAAGAAACCGGGCAGGGTGTCCGAACCGCCCATGCCGAGGGTGGTGCGGGAGGCCGTGCGGTCGCGCACCACCTGGTCGCGGATGGTGCGCGGCACCCGCTGGTCGGCCGTGTCGAAGCGGATGGTGACCTTGCCGTCCGCGCCCCGGTGGAAGAGCCTGCCGCCGGTGGACAGCGAGAGGTTGAGGGTCGCGGAGACGGGCTCCTTGAGCGGCCAGGCCACCCCGTACCGGCCACCCCGGGTCAGCTCCCGCGCCACGTCCTCGAACTCCGCCCAGCTCCACGGGTCCCGGGCGGTCGGGATGCGCACCCGTGCCTCCTCCAGCGCCGCGCGGTGGGCGATCAGCACCCGTGGCTCCTGGAGGAAGGGCACGCCGAACACACCGTCGCCGAAGGTGGTGGTCCGCCAGCTGTGCTCCGGGATGTCGTCCTTCAGCCGGCGCGGCAGCAGCCCGCCGAGATCGGCGAGATAGCCGCCGTAGGCGAAGTCGGCGAGGTCGTCGGCGGCGTCGTGGATGATGTCCGGCGCCTCTCCGGCCTCGAAGGAGGTGAGCAGCTGGTCGTGGACGCTGTCCCAGCTGCCCTGGACGTACTCCACCGTGATGTCCGGGTGCGCCGCGTTCCACTCCCCCACCAGCCGTCTGACCGCGTCCACCGACTCCTTCTGCCAGGCCAGCGACTGGAAGCGGAGCCTGACCTTCCCGCCCGTGGCGCGGCGCCGCTCCGGAGCACAGCCCGGCAGCAGCCCGGTGACGGCGGGGGCGGCCAGCGCCCCGGCGAGGAAGCCCCGGCGGCGCATCAGTGCTTCACCGCCCCGGCCAGGGTGCCGCTGGTGATCCGCCGCTGGATGACGGCGAAGAGGACGAGGGAGGGAAGGGTCGCCAGCAGCGAGGCGGCGGCCAGCGGCCCGAGGTCGGCCACGCCCTCCGCGCCGATGAAGTGGGTGAGGATGACCGGCATCGTCTGTTTCTCGGGGGACTTGAGCAGGACGAGGGCGAAGAAGAACTCGTTCCAAGCGTTGATGAAGGCGAACAGGGCGGTGGCCACGATCCCCGGGGCCAGCAGCGGCATGGTGACCGAGACCAGCGCCCGGAGCCGCCCCGCGCCGTCCACCGCGGCGGCCTCCTCCAGTTCGGGCGGCACCGCCCGGACGTACCCCGCGAGCATCCACAGCGCGAACGGCAGGGACCACACCACGTAGACCAGGATCAGCCCGCCGAGGGAGTCGATCAGCCGGAGGTTCTTGAGCACCAGGAACAGCGGGATGATCACCAGTACGAAGGGGAACGCCTGGCTGACCACCACCCAGCCGGTGGCCGCCCGGGACAGCGGGGAACGGTGGTGCCGCGCCATGACGTACGCCATCGGGGTCGCGATCACCACCGCGATGACGGCCGCGGCCAGCGCGGCGAGCAGACTGTTGGCTCCGGCCCGCAGCAGTGGCTGCTCGTCGAACGCCTGCCGGAAATTGTCGAGCGTCGGGTGGTCCGGGATCCAGCCGGGGTGCAGCCCGGCCAGTTCGCGCGGCGATTTGAACGCGGTGGACACCAGCCACAGCAGCGGGAAGCCGAGGAAGACCAGATAGCCCAGCAGCGCGAGGTACTGACCGGTGCGGGCCGCGCGGCGCCGGACGAGAAGCCCGCGCGGCGGACGTGAGGCCGTGCTCATCGGTCGTCTCCCCTCAGCCGTCCGACGAGCTGGACCGCGAGCAGCACCGAGACCACCGCGACCAGGACGCACCCCATCGCCGCCGCATAGCCGAACTGCCCGTAGCGGAAAGCCTCTTCGTAGGCGAAGAGCATCGGCAGCCGGGTGCGTCCGCCGGGCCCGCCACCGGTCAGGACGTACACCAGCGCGAAGGAGTTGATGTTCCAGATGAAGCTGAGCGCGCCGATGGCGAGGGCGACCGGCCGGATGGCGGGCCAGGTGACGGTGCGGAACCGCCGCCACGCGCCCGCGCCGTCCATCGCCGCGGCCTCGTGCAGTTCCCGCGGCACGTTGGAGAGCCCCGCCAGCAGCACCACCGTCACCTGCGGCAGCCGCGCCCAGATGCCGACCACGACCACCGCGGGCAGCGCCGTGCCCAGACTCCCCAGCCAGTCCCGCTGGGTGCCCAGCGTCTCCCCGAGGATGCCCGCCTCCGGGTGGTAGACCAGCCGCCACATGATGCCGACCACCACCTCCGGCATCGCCCACGGAACGATCGCCAACGCCCGTGCCAGCCACCGGAAGCGGAGGTTCTGGTTGAGGAGGAGCGCCAGCCCGAGCGCCAGCACGAACTGCGGCACCGATACGGCGACCGCCCAGAGCAGCCCGATCCGGAACGACTCCCAGAACAGCGTGTCCTGCGCCAGGTCCTGGAAGTTGAGCAACCCGATCCACTCGGTGGGCTCGGTCCGCCCCGACTGCGCGTCGGTGAACGCGAGCGCGGTCCCGTACAGCAGCGGGCCGACGCTCAGCAGCAGGATCGGGATCAGCGCGGGCAGCACCAGGAACCAGGCGCCGTGCCCGGTGACGCGCCGGACCCCCGGCGCACCCCCACCGGACGCCCCCGCCCCCGCTCTCCGATCCGGCCGCGCCGTCGCGGTCATGGGTGTCACGTCAGGAGGCTCCTTCGAGGGCGCGGCGGTGCGGGCGGTGGCACGGAGCGGTACGGGGCGGCCCGATGGGGAAGCCCACGTCATCGTGCGGAGGGGGACGGGCGCAGTCAAGGCATACGACCCGCGGCGCGGCGTACGGGAGTTGGCCCCGCCCCGTCCGGGGCGGCGCACCCGACGGCGATCACCGGACGGACGGCGGTGCATGATGAGGCGTGGCTCACGGGAGGCGAAGGGGGTACGGCGTGGTGGACGGGGCGTTCACGGAGGAGCGGGCGCGGGCGGTGCTGGGGGCGGCGCTGCCGCCGTACCGGGCCGGGGCGGCCGGGGCCCGGCTGCTGGCCCTCGGGGAGAACGCCGTGTTCGCCGTGGACGATCTGTCGCTGGTGGTGCGGGTCAGCCGGGACCTGGAGGTGTGGGACCGGGCCGCCCGGGAGCTGAAGGTGGCCGACTGGCTCGCCCGGGAGGGGCTGCCCGCGGTGCGGCCGGACCGGCGCTACGGCTCGGAGCAGCCGCTGCCGTTCTCCGGCCATCTGGTGACGTACTGGCAGCAGCTCCCCGAACCGGTGCGGCCCGCCGGGCCCCGCGACCTGGCCACCCTGCTGCATCTGGTGCACGCCCTGCCGGAGCCGCCCGCCGGGCTGTCGCTGGAACTGCCGCGGCGGGAACTGCTGGGCGGCGTGGAACGGTGGCTGCGGCTGGCCGGGGACGCGATCGATCCGGCGGACGCGGCGTATCTGCGGTCCCGCCGGGACGACTTCGCGGCCGCGGCCGCCGAGCTCACCCCGCGGCTCGATCCCGGTCCGATCCACGGGGACGCGCTGCCCCGCAATGTGCACATCGGACCGGACGGTCCGGTCCTCGTCGACCTGGAGACGTTCTCCTCGGACCTGCGCGAGCACGACCTGGTGGTGATGGCCCTGAGCCGGGACCGCTACGGCCTCGGCCCGGCCGCCTACGACGACTTCACGGCGGCCTACGGCTGGGACGTACGCGAGTGGCCGGGGTGCGCGGTGCTGCGCGGCGCCCGGGAGACCGCGAGCTGCGCATGGGTCGCCCAGCACGCGCCGGGCAGCCCGGCGGCACGCACCGAGTTCACCCGCCGGGTGGCCTCCCTGCGGGACGGCGACGCGACGGTGCGCTGGTACGCGTTCTGAACGGTCCCGCAGGACGTGGCGCACCACGGCCCCCCGGTGCACCGCCCCTGCGACGTGCGCCGTCCCGCGGGCGCCTACGCCCGCCAGGCGGGGTCGCGGCCGCTGAGGCCTACCGCGCGGTCGAGCGGCGGGGCGCTCTCCGGCACCGGGACGACCGCGCCGAACAGTTCCTTCGGGCGGTCCTCCAGGGCGGACTGCGACAGCAGGGCGAGGACGGCCTCGGTGCTGCGGGCGTCGCAGTCGAAGGGCTGGCCGGTCGCGCGGGCCAGATCCCAGCCGTGGATCACCAGTTCGTCCAGCGCGACCAGCCCCATGACCTCGGCGGGCATGGTGACTCCCCCGGCCTGCGCATTCCCCTGCCAGGCCGCCGGGTCCCGCCACGCGGCCGCCATGCCGTCCAGCCGCCGGGGCAGTTCCTCCCGCCAGCCCGGCTCCAGCCGCGCCGCGGACCCCTGACCGGGTGCGGATCGCTCCGGGTCCTCCGGCGCCTTCTTGTGCGCCGCGTCCTGGAAGGCGAGCGCGAGCCCCATCATGTGGTCCAGCAGGTCCCCCACCACGTACTCCGAACAGGGGGTGCGTGCCGTCAGCTGATCGTCCGAGACACCGCCGAGCAGCGCGGTGACCCGGCCGGCCGCGGGGCCGAGATCGACGTTCGGGCTCTGTTGCGTCACGGGGGTCCTCCTCATTCCGGTCCGTTTCTTCCTCTACCTGTACGGACCGGCCGGAGCCGGGAAACTCATCGGTGCGGGGAGCACCCGTCCGGCCGGAGGGCGCTACGCCGCCGCGGTCCCCACCTCGCGCAGCGGCCAGCTGCCGTCCACCACCGCGTCAGGTGTGCCCTTGCGGCGCAGCCAGGACTGGAAGTCGGCGGCCCAGTGGGCGTACCAGGCCACCTGCTTACGGTGCAGGTCCCACAGTCCGAGCCCGGCCACCTCGCGGTGGCGCTCGGCGACCGCGCAGGCCACCCGGACCGCCGCCAGCGCGTCCGCCCCGGCCTCATGGGCCCGCTCATGCGCCACCCCGTACTCCCCGCAGACCGCCGCCAGTGTCCGCTTGCCCTTGCGGTACCGGTCGACGGCCCGGTCTATCGTGTACGGATCGACGACCGGCCCGGTCTCGGCGCCGTCCAGCCGCTCGCTCAGCGATCGCAGTCCGTACCGCCCCAACTCGGCGGCCAGCAGGCTGAGATCGAACGCCGCGTTGTACGCCACCACGGGGGCGCCCCGGCGCCAGTGCGCGACCAGCGCGTCCGCCACCTCGTCCACCACCTCCACGGCGGGCCGCCCCTCGGCCCTCGCCCGCTCGTCGGTGATCCCGTGCACCGCCACGGCACCGTCCGGAATGGGCACTCCCGGATCGGCCAGCCACTCCCGCCGTGCGATCGGCTCCCCGCCCTTCACCTCGATCACGGCCGCCGTCACGATCCGCGCGGTACGCGGATCCGTGCCCGTCGTCTCCAGATCGAATCCGATCAGAAGCTCACGGTGCCAGCCCATGGCTGCCCTCCCTTGGCATGATTCCCCCGGTTTCCCCCGGTTTTCCCTTACTGCGCTCACCTTCGCACGGGCCACTGACAACACCGTCCGGGGACGGCCCCTCCGGCACCGACGCCTCGACGGCCACCGACGCCTCCATGGCCACCAGCGCCTCCATGGCCGCCGCCGACTCCGGGGCCAGCCGGAAGATGCCCTGCACACCGGTGGAGTGGCGCAGTTCCCCGTCGGCCACGTGCTTCAGACGGCGCTCACCGCGGCGCGAGGTGTAGGTGAGCGACGTCAACAGGTCCGGCGGCAGCGGGCGGTCGAAACGGAGCGGGGAACCCGGCGGGCCGAGGAGGACCTCGCTGACGCCCCCGGCCTTCAGACCGTCTCAGCGCAGCAGCCGGACATAGTCCTCCAGGGCGGTCCGCTCACCGACCGTGTCATAGGGGAGGATCCGGCCGACCTCCATCCGGCCGAGCGCCCACAGCCGCTTGCGGAAGGCCCGCACCGGATAGATGTGGTCGCCTTCCTCCACTCCGGCGCGTACGAAGCTGGGCAGCGACAGATGGGGCCCTCCGAAGAGGATCACCAGGCGCTCCCCCTCCTGCCCCTTCCGCCGGAGGTAGCGGCAGACGTCATTGGTCCACAGGGTCGTATACGCGTTCGGCATGGCAGGAGCGTACGGACGGGGTACGACATCCCGGACCGGAGCAGGAGGCTCCGCGGACGGGGCGGCGGGTCAGGAGACCGGGCGGGAGTCCGCCCAGACGCTCTCGAATTCCTCCCGGTAGGTGCCGAACAGCCCGCCGTCGACCACGGCGCCCGCGCCCTGGCCCGCGCGCACCACATCGCGGCCACGGCCGCCGCCGCGCAGCACCAGCACCGGGGCCTCCATCCCACGGGCCTTGCGCAGATAGCTCTGGATGACCGCGAGGCCGTCGGCGCCGTCGCCGTTCACCAGGTAGGCGGTGAAACGGGGGGTCTCGTCGAAGACATGGATCTCGAAGGCACCGGGATCGCGCAGCCGGGCCCGGACCCGCCGCATATGGAGGATGTTCATCTCCACCGAGCGGCTCATCTCGCCCTTCTTCAGGCCGAGTTCGCGTTCCCGGCGGCGGACGGCGCTGCTGGCGGGGTTGAGGAAGAGCAGCCGCGCCCGGCAGCCGGACTCGGCCAGCCGCACCAGCCGGCGGCCGGAGTAGTTCTGGACCAGGAGGTTGAGTCCGATACCGACGGCGTCCAGGCGACGGGCGCCCTCGAAGAGGTCCTCGGCGGGCAGCTGGCGCTGGAGCCGCACCCGGTCGGAGTGGACACCCACCACATCGGCGTAGCGGTCGCCGACCAGGTCCTCGACGGCGTCGATGGGCAGCCGGTCCGCCGAGGGGGTGCCGGTGCCGCTGCCGAGTATCTCCAGCAGGCGGGCCGAGGCACGCTCGGCCTGGGCGAGAACGGTCTCGGACAGGGCCCGGTTGCGGGAGACGACGTTGCGCGCCACTTCCAGCTCGTCCAGGGCGAGTTCGACCTCACGGCGGTCGTCGAGGTAGGGCTCGAAGCACGGCCAGTGCTGGACCAGCAGCTCCCGCAGCTGCGGGAGGGTGAGGAAGCTCAGCACATTGTCGTCGGCGGGGTCGAGCAGATAGCCCTTGCGGCGGGACACCTCACGGACCGCCACCGCGCGCTGCACCCACTCCTGTCCGGCGGGCCCGGCCGCGGCGATGACCCAGTCATCGCCGTGGACCGGTTCGTAGATGGGCCGGAGAACGGCACCGACGACCGCGCGGAGTCGCTGTTCCACCAGATTCAGCCAGATGTAGGCACGTCCGGCCCGGCGCGCACGCGTCCGCACCTCGGCCCAGGCGTCGGCGCCCCAGTCCAGTTCCGCTCCGATCTCCATCGGCCGCACCAGGGACACCGCGCCGGGAGGTGCGTCGGTGGAGCCGTCACCCCCGGGACCTCCGTCACCAGGGGGCAGCTCCAGACCGCCCGAGCTCACCTGTGCACCGCCTTCCGCCCCCGTCCAACGATCACCGCAGACTACTGCGCGGGCGGAGGCGGTGCAGCACTCTCGATCGACCTATCGGTCAACCGGCCTCTTCCGTATGGCCGTTGTGACCGGAGAGTGCAGGAGGCGTGAGCGGATTCATAGCGGTGACATCGCGCGGAGCGAGCTGGAAGCCCTGCCAGTGGACCGGCATCGGCTCCTGGTCCTCGTCACGGGCGATGTGATGGAAACCGATGTTGACCCATACGATCGGGTGTTTGAGCGTCTGGCCGGTGACCCACTTGTCGACGGACTTGCCCGCGCCGCGGCCGCAGTTGCGGAGGTTGTGGGTGGCGAACTGCTCACACTTGTTGTACTCGGTGAAGTACACGTCGTGCTTGGTGTAGCTACGGCCCTGGTACTTGGTGGTGTGGCCGGGCACGATCTCGTAGCTCCGCGGATGGCCGTCCTTGTTCTTGCCCGCGGTGCTCACCACACGCCACCAGCGCGCCTCCGCGGCGTCCCCGGCGAGCTCCTTGGTGACCTGCTTGCGGGTGGTCTTGGTCTTGGGGATCTGACCGGAGGTGGCGGTGGTCTTGGAGTCGTACTGCTCGATCTTGCTCTTGGGCGAACCGTCGAGACCGAAGTTCAGCCGCCAGAAGACGTTGTGGGCATGGCTGGTGGCGAAGTCCTTGGCGCCCTTGCCGATCGGCCAGCCCCGGCCGTCACCGGCGTCGTAGTCCATCGGGGAGAGCGTGCCGGTGGCGCCGACCTGCATGGACATGGTGCCGTCACCGGAGAACCGCCACTCGGTGATGTACTCGTACCAGCCGACCTGGTTGACGGTGTAGAGCAGCAGGTCCTTGCCCTGCCGCTGGAAGACCTTGTCCCCCTCGCCCGACATCCGGTAGGCGTGGCCGCGGGCGCGGGTGGTGGCGCACAGACCCTTCACGTCCGGCCGGCTGGGGTCCCAGGCGTCCGGCACCCGGACGGTCTTGATGGTGCCGCCGGGGCACTCGGCCGGGTCCAGCTGCATCAGACCCTGGGAGAAGCCCTGGCCGGTGAGGTCGTCGTACTCATTGCTGCCGTCGTCGTACGGCACATGGATCTGACCCAGCTTGGCCGAGGTCAGCACCTTGATCGGGGCGGACTCGCCCTTGGGCTGGTACGAGACGTCGTCGAGCACGAGCCCGGCCTTGCTCTCGTAGTGCCAGCACATCCGCCAGGTGGTGCCGCCGTCCAGCGTCTGCTCGATCTTGTAGGGCGTGCTGCAGGCCGCGGTGGGTGCGGGGGCCTTGGCGGGGAGCTTCGCGGGGGCCGCTTGGGCGGGGCCCGCGGCGACCGCCACGGTGCCGAGCAGCGTGGTGGCGCCGACGGCAGCCGCGACCCTGAGCCGGGCGCGGCCGAGCCTTCTTCCAGGCATGGAGGACTCCTGTTGGTTCACAAGTGAGTGGGCGTGGGTGAGCGTCCGGGCGGCGTCAGTCCAGCCGGGCGACGGAACGGTCGCTCAGGTCGACCACCAGCTGACGGGTGTCGATCCACGGACCGTTGACGACCCGGGTGAACAGCCGCAGGCAGCGGTGCTCACCGCAGTCCTGGACGGAGGCCGGTCCCGCGCTGTCCCCGCTCCCCCGGTAGACGAAGCCGGTCACGGTGAGCTGGCCGGGGGCGGTCAGCGTCCTGCCCGTGGCGTCCTTGAAGTCCTTCCGCAGACCCGCGCCCAGCTTGTCGCCGATCAGCAGCCGGGCGGCCTCCACGGCCTCCCCACGGCTGGGCGGCGGCTGGACACCCCGCTGGGTGTCGGTGTTCTCGACCTTGCCGGTGCCCAGGTCGACCGTCTTGGTCACATACGTGTCGTCCTTGTAGTCGTAGTACGTGACCTCGGCACGCCGGGGCGGGGCAGCCTTGCCGACCTCGTCCGGCCCCAGTTCCGCGAGGTCGGTCGAGAGGTGCTGGGGGCCCGTCTTCCCCTTGACGTTCTCACTTCCGGCCCGGAAGTCGCGGCTGAGCGCCAGCGACTGGGCACGCTTCATCTCGTCCTCGGTCAGCGGATCCCGTCCGGTGCCCTTCTTCGCCCCATCGGGCGCGGACTCCACCACTCCGGGCCGCGGCGACGCCTGGCCCTGCTCGGCCGCCGAACCCTGCGGCCCTCCCCCACCCGGTCCCTCGTCACCGGACGCACTGCCCGGCAGCATGACCGCGATCAGCGCCGCGCCGGCGGTGACCGCCACGGCCGCACCGGCCACCACCTTGCCCAGGTGCCGGTGGATCATCGTGCGCACATCCTCCCCCAATCCCCCCAGTCGACATATCCATTTGCATAGCGGTAAATCGCGTATGCGAAGGTCACCCGGTAGGACGAACCAATCTGGCCGTAGGTTGCCTGCCATGTGAGGAATTTCCGCCGAAACCGCTGTCAGACCGGGTGAGTTGGGAAAGGATTCCCTCCCGATCCGGTTCCGTCCGGTGCCACGGGTGCTCGCGGCCCCCGGAGGAGAAGTGGAAGAGTCGACACATGCAGGTCTGGCCGGGACAGGCTTACCCCCTGGGCGCCACGTACGACGGCGCCGGAACCAACTTCGCGGTGTACTCGGAGGCAGCGGTTCGGATCGAACTGTGCCTCTTGCACGACGACGGCTCGGAGACGGCCGTCGAACTGCGCGAGACCGACGCGTTCGTGCGCCATGCCTATCTGCCGGGGATCATGCCAGGGCAGCGCTACGGCTTCCGGGCCCACGGCCCGTACGAACCGCAGCTCGGCCACCGCTGCAATTCCGCCAAGCTGCTGCTGGACCCCTACGCGAAGGCGATCAGCGGCCGGATCGACTGGGGCGAGGAGGTCTACGGCTACCACTTCCACCGGCCGGACAAGCGCAATGACCTGGACTCCGCCCCGCACACCATGGCGTCGGTGGTGGTCAACCCGTACTTCGACTGGGCAGACGACCGTCCGCCGCGCACCGACTACCACCGCACCGTCATCTATGAGGCCCATGTCAAGGGGCTGACGATGCGCCACCCCCGGCTGCCGGACGAGCTGCGGGGCACCTATGCGGCGCTGGCGCACCCGGCGATCATCGAGCATCTGACGGAGCTGGGCGTCACCACGCTCGAACTGATGCCCGTACACCAGTTCGTGAACGACCACCGGCTGGTCGACATGGGGCTCGCCAACTACTGGGGCTACAACACCATCGGCTTCTTCGCCCCGCACAACGCCTACGCCTCCTGGGGCGACCGGGGCCAGCAGGTCCTGGAGTTCAAATCGGCGGTGCGGGCGCTGCACCAGGCGGGGATCGAGGTGATCCTCGACGTGGTCTACAACCACACGGCCGAGGGCAACCACCTGGGCCCCACGCTGTCCTTCCGGGGGCTGGACAACGCCTCGTACTACCGGCTGACGGACGACCGGCGGTACTACATGGACACCACCGGCACCGGGAACTCCTTGCTGATGCGCAGTCCGCACGTCCTTCAGCTGATCATGGACTCGCTGCGCTACTGGGTCACCGAGATGCATGTCGACGGCTTCCGCTTCGACCTGGCGGCCACCCTGGCCCGGCAGTTCCACGAGGTGGACCGGCTGTCCTCGTTCTTCGACCTGGTGCAGCAGGACCCGGTGGTCAGCCAGGTGAAGCTGATCGCGGAGCCCTGGGACGTCGGCGAGGGCGGCTACCAGGTGGGCAACTTCCCGCCGCTGTGGACCGAGTGGAACGGGAAGTTCCGGGACACCGTGCGCGATCTGTGGCGCGGGGAGCCGCGCACCCTGGCCGAGTTCGCCTCCCGGCTGACCGGCTCCTCCGACCTCTACCAGGGCGACGGCCGCCGTCCGCTGGCCTCGGTCAACTTCGTCACCTGCCATGACGGCTTCACCCTGCGCGACCTGGTGAGTTACGACGAGAAACACAACGAGGACAACGGCGAGTCCAACCAGGACGGCGAGAGCTACAACCGCTCCTGGAACTGCGGGGCCGAGGGCGAGACCGACGACCTCGAGGTGCGGGCGCTGCGCCAGCGGCAGATGCGCAACTTCATCGCCACCCTGATGCTCTCGCAGGGCGTGCCGATGCTCAGCCACGGCGATGAGTTCGCGCGCTCCCAGGGCGGCAACAACAACGCCTACTGCCAGGACAACGAGGTCTCCTGGGTGACCTGGCCGAACCCCGGCAAGGACGGCGGCGAGGAGGACCGCTCGGCGCTGGAACTGCTGCGCTTCACCCGCTCGCTGGTGTGGCTGCGCCGTGACCACCCGGTCTTCCGGCGCCGCCGCTTCTTCCACGGGCGGCCGGTGGAGGGCACCCACGACGAGCTGTCGGACATCGTCTGGTTCACCCATGAGGGCGAGGAGATGCGGCAGCGCGACTGGCAGGCGGCCCACGCCAAGTCGCTGACGGTCTTCCTCAACGGGAGCGCGATCTCGGAGCCTGGGGTGCGTGGAGAGCGGATCACCGATGACTCCTTCCTGCTGCTGTTCAACGCGCACCACGAGCCGCTGGAGTTCACGGTTCCGGTCGACCACGGCAAGTCGTGGCAGGTCATCGTGGACACCGCGGAACCGGAAGGGGTGGAGCCCGGCAGCGGCGCGAAGGTGGCGGCGGGCGACCGGCTGACGCTGGTGGACCGCAGCCTGATGGTGCTCCAGCGCCCCGCATAGGAGGCGGCGGGAGCGACGGCGGGAGCCCGGCGGCCGGGTCGGGCGGAGGAGGTGGGAGCACCCGTATGGGTGCGCGGCCTCTGATGGTGCCCCCGGTCTGGGTACATACGTTCCTATGACGGCTGACCCCATGGCGCCCACCGCCACCTACCGGTTACAGCTCCAGCCCGGCTTCCCCTTCGAGGCGGCGCGGCGGACCGTGCCGTACCTGGCCTCGCTCGGCGTCTCCCATCTGCATCTCTCCCCCGTCCTTGAGGCCCGGCCCGGCTCCACCCACGGCTATGACGTGGTGGACCACACCGCGGTCCGGGCCGAGCTGGGCGGCGAGGACGGCCTGCGGGCGCTGGCCCGTACGGCGCGGGCGCACGGCCTGGCGCTGATCGTGGACATCGTCCCCAACCACATGGCCGCGCCCGTGCCCGAGCGGCTCAACCGGCCGCTGTGGGAGGTGCTGCGGGAGGGGCCCGCCTCGCCGTACGCGCGCTGGTTCGACATCGACTGGGCGGAGCACGGCGGCAAGGTGCTGCTGCCGGTGCTGGGCGGTCCGCTCGGCGAGGAGCTCAAACGGCTGGCGGTGGAGGGCGAGGGCGACGAGGCGGTCCTGCGCTATGACGACCACACCGTGCCGTTGCGGCCCGGCACCGCGGGGCTGCCGCTGCCCGAACTGCTGGACGCCCAGTGGTACCGGCTCGGCTGGTGGCGGCTGGCCCGCACCGAACTGAACTACCGGCGCTTCTTCACCATCAACGAGCTGATCGCGGTGCGGGTGGAGGATCCGGAGGTGTTCACGGCGACCCACGCCAAGCTGCTGGAGCTGATGCGGGACGGGGTGGTCGACGGGCTCCGGGTGGACCATCCGGACGGCCTCGCCGACCCGGCCGGCTATCTGCGGCGGCTGGACCGGGCGGTGCGGGAGGCGACAGGGGGCGCGGGACGGTGGACCGTCGTGGAGAAGATCCTCGCCCGGGACGAACGGCTGCCCGATGACTGGCCGGTGGCCGGAACCACCGGCTATGACGCGCTGCACCACATCGACGGGCTCTTCCTCGACCCCGGCGGGCTGGCCGCGCTGACCGTGATCTACCAGGACCTCACGGCGGCCGGGGCGGACGAGGGCGGCGAATGGGCCGCGACCGTGCGCCGCGCCGCCCATGAGGTGGTGACGCGGGAGCTGGCGGCGGAGGTGGAACGGCTGGTGCGGACCGCCGAGCGGATCTGCGAGGCCTCGCCCCGGCTGCGCGACCACGCGCCCTGGACGCTGCGCACGGCCGTGCGCGAACTGCTGGTACGGCTGCCCGTCTACCGCCCGTACGTGGTCGTGGGCACGCCTGCGCCGGACGGGGACGCCGTGCTGCTGGAGGAGGCCGCGCGGGGCGCCAGGGCGGCGTTCGCGGTGCCGGAGGAGGCGCGGGCCGTGGACACCGTGCGGGACGCGGCACTGGGCAGGCTCGGCGACGGTCCGCACCACCGGGACTTCTGCGCACGCTTCGCGCAGACCGCGGCGGCGCTGCGCGCCAAGTCGGTGGAGGACACGGCCTTCTACCGCTACACCCCGCTGCTCTCGGCGGCGGAGGTCGGCGGCGACCCCGGGCACCCCGCCGTCCCCGCCGAGGAGTTCCACGCCTTCGCGGCGCGGCTGCTGCGCGACTGGCCGGCGACCGGCACGGTGCTGTCCACGCATGACACCAAGCGCAGCGCGGACGTCCGGGCACGGATCGCGGCGCTGACCGAGTCGCCGGAGTGGTGGGGGCGGCTGATGGCTCGGGAGCTGGCACGGACGGAGACGGAGACGGGAACGGGGACGGGAACGGGGACGGGAACGGGGACGGGAACGGGGACGGGAACGGGGACGGGGACGGGGACGGGGACGGGGACGGCCGGGTCGGCGGCCCTCGACGCCCGGACGGTCTGGGCGGTGTGGCAGACCGCACTCGGCCTCGGCCACGCGGACCCCGCCCGGCTGGTCCCGGCGGTACTCAAGGGCGTGCGCGAGGCCGGGCTGCGCACCACATGGACGGAGCAGGACGCGGCGTATGAGGAGGCGGTGACGGGCTGTCTGGAATCGGTGCGGGGACCGGGCGACCCCGGCGCGCCGGTGTGGGCGGAGCTCGGCGCCGAAGTCGACGCCCCGGCCCGGGCCATCGCGCTGGGCGCCGCGCTGGTGCAGCTGACCATGCCCGGCGTCCCCGATCTCTACATGGGCACCGAGCACAGCTACCGCGCCCTGGTCGACCCGGACAACCGCCGTCCGCCCACTCCGCGTCCGGAGGTGCTGGTCGCCCTGGACGCGGGGCGGGAGGCGGACGGGCCGTCCACCGAGAAGCTGCTGCTGACCTCGGCCGCGCTCCGGCTGCGACGTGAACACCCCGAGTGGTTCGGCGCGGGCAGTGGCTATCTCCCGCTGCGGGCCGAAGGCCCGGCCGCCGCGCACTGCGTCGCCTTCGCCCGGACCCCCGGCGTCGTCGCGGAAGGCGGCTACGCGACCAGTGGGTCCGGGGACGGCGGCCGGGCCACAGCCGGTGGGGCGATCACGGTGGTCACCCGGCTGTCGCGACGGCTGGCCGCGGCGGGCGGCTGGGGCACCACCCGGCTCCCCCTGCCGTCCGGCCCGTGGCACGATCTGCTGACCGGCCGCACGATCGACGGTCCCTGCCTCCTGGCCGACCTGCTGTCCCGACTCCCGGTGGCCCTGCTGATGCGGGCGTGACGGGGCGGGGGGCATGGCACGGACCAGTCGGAGACTCAGACGGAGACGACGCCGGTCGAGCGCCGCCGCCGGCGCGGCGGAACCCTGGGCCCGGACCGCCCGTCCGGCAGACGGACTGGGCCCACGGCCGACTGATCCCCCGCCGACCGGCCCGGCCGACTGGGCGACCGGGCCGCCACACCGCTGAGCCGTCCGGTGGACCGGGTCGCCGGGCCGTCCGGCCGACGGGACCGGCCACCGGTGCCGGCCCACCGGACCGAGGCCCAACGGCGGGCGGGCCTCCTTACGTCACCCCTTACGCCCCTGTCCCCTCGCGCGACGACGCCGTCGCATTCACCGTGGACGACATCGGGTCCGGGCCCCCGAGGCCGACGGCCACCGACGTCTCGCATCCTTCGCCCGGCGTGCCTGCCCCGGGCGCTACACCACGGTCCGCGCCGACACCACCTCCTCCTCGGCCTCGGCCGAGGTCTCAACCGGCCCCTGCCCCCGCGCCTCACCTTCGGACGCCTCCGTCCGGCCCAGGCGGGCGGTGCGGCCGAGCAGCTCGACGAAGGCGGCGGCCGCTCCGGTCAGGGCCACGCGCGAGAACGCGACCACTTCGCGAGACCACGGCGGGTCGAGGCTCACCACGGCGCAGCGGTGCCCAGCGGCGACATGCGCGGGGGTGACGACGATGCCCGAACCGGCGGACGCCATCCGCACCGCGGTCGAGGAGTGTTCGGTGTGCACCCCGTCCCGCGGGGTGAACCCGGCCCGCTCGCAAGCCGCGTCCAGTACGCGACGCCCGTCGATCACCGGCTCCAGCGCACAGCGCACCCAGTCGTGGTCGGCCAGCTCCGCCAGCCGTATGGACTCCCGTCCGGCCAGCGGGTCCCCATCGGGGACGACCACCACGATCTCTTCCCGGCCGAGGGGGACCACCGGGCCCGGCCAGCCCGCGGGCCGGTGGCCGACGGCGAGGTCCGCCACCCCGCGCTCCATGTGCTCGCCGAGCTCCTCGCTGTTGGCGTACTCGCGCACCACCAGCCGCACACCGGGGTGTTCACGCCGCCAGTGGGCGAACACCTCGGGCAGCACCCCGACGGCGAGGGCGTGCAGAGTGGCGATGTGCAGTTCGCCACCTTCGGTCCCGGCGGCGGCCCGTGCCGCGCGCCGCGCCTGCCGGGCACTGCGCACCGCCCGTTCGGCATGGGGCAGATAGGCGCGGCCCATGGCCGTCAGCCGCACCCCGCGCGACAGCCGTTCGAGCAGAGGACCGCCGATCTCCGCCTCAAGGGCCTTGACCTGGTGCGACAGCGTCGGCTGACTGACCCCCAGAAGTTCGGCGGCAGCGGTGAAGGAGTCCTCTTCGACCACCGTGACCAGATATTCCATCTGCCGCAGACTCATCCGCTCCCCCATGTCATGCAGAGAATCCATTGGAATCATAAAAACTATGCCTTGGACTCATGGTCCATCCCGGGCGGAGGCTTATGCCCATGGATGAGACCGACGTCATCGTCATCGGGGGCGGCACCGGCGGCTACAGCACCGCGCTGCGCGCCGCCGCCCTGGGCCTGGAAGTGGTGCTCGCCGAGCGCGATCTGATCGGCGGCACCTGTCTGCACCGCGGCTGCGTCCCCAGCAAGGCGATGCTGCACGCCGCCGAACTGGTCGACGGCATCGCGGAGGCGCGGGAGCGCTGGGGCGTGAAGGCGTCCCTGGACGCGGTGGACTGGCCCGCCCTGACCGCGACCCGCGATGACATCGTGGACCGCAACCACCGCGGGGTGGCGGGCGCCCTCTCCCGGGCGGGTGTCCAGGTGGTGCACGGCTCCGCCGCCCTGACCGGCCCCCGCTCGGTCCGTGTCACCCCGGCGACCGCCGCGCAGGGTGCGCCGGTCGAGTGGACCGCACGCCGCGGCATCGTGGTGGCCACCGGCTCCCGGCCGCGCACCCTCCCAGGGCTGACACCGGACGGCCGACACATCGTCACCAGCGATGACGCCCTCTTCGCCCCCGGATTGCCCGCCTCCGTGCTGGTGCTGGGCGGAGGCGCCATCGGAGTCGAATACGCCTCGCTGCACCGCTCCATGGGCGCACGGGTCACCCTGGTCGAGGCGGCGGACCGGCTGCTGCCCCTGGAGGACGCCGATGTCAGCCGCCAGCTGACCCGCGGGCTGAAACGGCGCGGTATCGAGGTGCTCACCGGCGCCCGGCTGGAGGCGGCCGAACCGCACGAGACCGGAGTGCGTGCCACCGTCCTCACCTCCCGTGGCACCGCCCAGACCCTGGACGTCGAGCGGCTGCTCATGGCCGTCGGCCGGACCCCGGTCACCGACGGGCTGGACCTCGCCGCCGCCGGACTCACCACCGATGAGCGCGGCTTCCTCGCCCCGGCCGACTGGTCGCGCCTTCAGACCGCGGTACCGGGTATCCATGTCGTCGGTGATCTGCTGCCTCCTCCTTCCCTCGGACTGGCCCATGCCTCCTTCGCTGAGGGCCTGTTGGTGGCCGAGACTCTGGCGGGCCGCACACCCCGCCCGGTGGACTATGACGCCGTGCCCCGGGTGACCTACTCCAGTCCGCAGACCGCCTCCGTCGGTCTCTCGGAGGCAACGGCCCGCAGCCGCGCGGGCGACGACGCGGTGGTGGTCAACACCATGCCGCTGACCGCCGTGGCCAAGGGCATGGTGCACGGGCAGGGCGGCATGGTGAAGGTCGTCGCGGAGCGGACGGCCGCCTCCCAGGCCGCGGAGCCGTCATCGGCGGCAGCGGTATCAGCACCGGGACCGACACCGACTCCGGCCGGGCGGGTCCTCGGCGTGCATCTCGTCGGCCCGCATGTCTCGGAGATGATCGCGGAGAGCCAGCTCATCGTGGGATGGGACGCCGAACCCGCCGATGTGGCCCAGCACATCCATCCGCATCCCACCCTCTCCGAGGCCGTCGGCGAGACCTACCTCACGCTGGCCGGGCGGGGTCTCCACCAGCACTGACCGATGGCCCGGTCCGCGGTCCCGGCCGAGGTCCTGGCCGCGGACCGGCAGTCTCCCCCTCAGGCCCTGTCCTGCGCGGCGCTCTCCGCCGCCGTGGATATCTCCGGGCCCGCGGGCCGTCCGTCCATCGCCTCGGCCACCATCACGAGGAACACACCGAGCACGAGGATCACCCCACTCGCGACCCACTCATGGCCGTCCACGAAGGGCAGACGGCCCAGCACACCCCAGAACCGGAACCAGCCCACGAGCTCGTGCACCAGACCGGCCAGGCCCCAGAACACGAGGAGCGACCCCGCCCCCTCCAGTACCTTCTTCATATCTCGAGGCTAGGCAGCGGACCGGTGACGGCGGATCGGCCGAAGGTATCGGGCCGTCCGACTTTGGTCGCTTCCCCGGCCGGAAGCGGCGACGCCGCTCGCGCCCGTCGCTACCGTCGTGCGTATGGGCAGCTCATCCACCGCGCAACCGCCGCGCCGCACCCTGCGCGACTGGTTCGTCGACCCCGCCGTCATCGTGCTGGCCGGGTTCTTCTCGGTCCTCGCCGCCGCGTCGGTGGCCGAGGACCCGTCGGTGTCGGACGACGCGCTGCTCGCCGACGTCAGCGCCGGGGCGCTGGCCTGCCTCGCGCTGTGGCAGCGGCGCCGGTGGCCGGTGGGGCTCGCGCTGACGCTGCTGGCCCTCGGCACCATCTCGTTCTACGTCGCGGGGCCGTTGCTGGTGGCGCTGTTCACCGTCGCCGTCCACCGTCCCCCGCGCACCCTCGCGCTCGTCGGCGCGGCCGCCGTGGCCCATCTGCTGACCGGTCCGGCCCTCCGCCCGGACCCGGATCTGCGCTACCTGGAGACGGTGCTGCTGAGCGCGCTGCTGATCGGCGGGGTCGTCGGCTGGGGCATGTTCGTGCGCTCCCGCCGCCAGTTGCTCGCGTCGCTGCGCGAACGCGCGCTGCGCGCGGAGTCGGAGGCGGCGCTGCGCGCCGAGCGGAGCCAGCGGCTGACCCGTGAGCGGATCGCCCGGGAGATGCACGACGTGCTGGCGCACCGGCTCTCCCTGCTGAGCGTCCACGCGGGCGCGCTGGAGTACCGCCCGGACGCCTCCCCCGACGATGTCGCCCGCGCCGCCGGGGTGATCCGCGACAGCGCCCATCAGGCGCTCCAGGACCTGCGGGAGGTGATCGGGGTGCTGCGGTCCCCGGACGGCGAGTCCGGCGACGCGTCCCCGCCCGACCGGCCGCAGCCCGCGCTCACCGATCTGCCGCGGCTGGTCGAGGAGTCGCGGCAGGCCGGGATGCGGGTCACGCTGCGGGACCGGATCGACGGCTCACCGGGCGCGGAGGCGGTGCCGGGCGCCACGAGCCGTACGGCGTACCGTATCGTCCAGGAGGGGCTGACCAACGCCCGTAAGCACGCCCCGTACGCCGAGGTGACGGTGGTGACGGCCGGGAGCAGGGGCGCCGGGCTGACCGTGGAGATCCGCAATCCGCTGCACCGTGCCGACGTCCCGCCATCGGCGCCGGGCGCCGCCGGAATCCCGCAGCCGGCGTCCGGCTCCCTCGAGCTCACACCCGCCGGGAAGCGGACATCTGACGATACGTCACACGCACTGGCCGCCGTGGGCATCCCCGCCCCCGGCCTCGCCGCTCCCGGCCCCGGCGCCGCGCCCCCGGCGGCCCCCGGTGCGATCCCCGGTGCGGGCCGGGGGCTCATCGGGCTCGCCGAGCGCGCGGAGCTGACCGGCGGGCGGCTGGAGAGCGGCCCCTCCGAAGGCGGCGACTTCCGCCTCTACGCATGGCTACCGTGGCCCGCATGAGTGCTTCTCCGCCGGACTCCTCCGCGCCCACCCCGGCTCCCGCGACCGCGCCCGCCTCCTCCAGCGCGGCGGGCCGCGGGCCCGGATCCGCCCCCGTCCGTGTGCTGCTCGTCGACGACGACGCGCTCGTCCGCGCCGGGCTGCGGCTGATGCTCGGCGGGGACTGCGGAATCGAGATCGTGGCCGAGGCGTCCGACGGTTCGCAGGTCGCCGCCCTGGTGGACCAGTACGCTCCGCACGTCGTGCTGATGGACATCCGGATGCCCACCATGGACGGACTGGCCGCCACCGAGGAGCTGCGGCGGCGCCCGCAGTCCCCCGAGGTCATCATCCTCACCACCTTCAACGCGGATGAGCATGTGCTGCGCGCCCTGCGCGCCGGGGCGGCGGGCTTCGTCCTCAAAGACACCCCGCCCGCCGAGCTGGTGGCGGCCGTGCTGCGGGTCGCGGAGGGCGATCCGGTGCTGTCCCCGGCGGTCACCCAGCAGCTCATCGAGCATGTGGCGGGCATCGGTCCGGATCCCCGGCGGGGCCGGGCGCAGGAGTTGCTGACCGGGCTGAACGACCGGGAGCGGGAGGTGGCGGTCGCCGTGGGCCGGGGCAAGTCCAACGCGGAGATCGCCGCCGCGCTGTTCCTGAGCGTCCCCACGGTGAAGACGCATGTGTCGCGGATCCTCACCAAACTGGGCCTCAACAACCGGGTCCAGGTGGCCCTGTTGACCCATGACGCGGGCCTTCTCGACCCCTGACCCACCACACCGCACCCGCCGCACCGGGCTCGCGGAAAACATCTGGACGCGGCCCCGTCACGGCCTCTACAGTGCGGACACGCCCTTGATCAGGAAGGAGGCGAGAGCCATGGACATCGTGTCGACCATTCCGCGCTCCCGCCCCCCGTCCGCAGGGCGTATCCGCGTCTGATCAGGTATCCGACCCGGGAGCGCATCGCTTTTCCGGAAGGATTCACATGACCGACCTGGTCATCCGCGCGCTCACCGAGGGCGACGCCCAGCTGTTCCACACCCTGAAGGACCCCGAGCTCGTCGGCCGGGGCCGCTTCGGCCGCACCTACGCCACCATCGGCCAGGGCGGGGAGTACCGCCCCGACTGGACCTGGGTGGCCCTGCGCGACGGGCGCGTCGTGGCCCGCGCCGCCTGGTGGGCCGCGCCCGACGGCATCGAGCCCGTCGCACTGGACTGGTTCGACTTCGCCGACGGCGAGGACGAAGCCGCGGCCGCGTTGTTGCGCACCGCACCCCACCACGCCGAGTACACCCTGATGGTCCCGCCGGGCTGGCGCGACCGCCCCGAGGAGCGGGCCGCGGCACAGGCCCGGGTGGACGCCGCCGTGGCGGGCGGTCTGACCCCGCTGGTCGAGCGGTTCCGCTACGAGTGGACGCCCGGCGACGGGCTGCCCGAGCGGCCGGGACGACTGACGTTCCGGCCGGAGCCCGATGACGCCGTGGTGGCCGGGGTGCTCGGCCGGATCATGCCGGGCACCCTCGACGCACACGATGTGAAGGCCATGGCCGAAGGCGGTGCCGAGGCCGCGGTCCGTGAGCTGATGGAGTTCCTGTCCTGGTGCCCGTCACCGCGCGAGTGGTGGCGGCTGGCCGTCGATGCCGACGGGAACGTGGTCGGCATACAGGTGCCCGCGCACAATCCGAGCGGTCCCTGCGTCGGCTACATCGGGGTCGTGGCCGAGCACCGCGGCCACGGCTATGCCTACGACCTGCTGGTGGAGTGCACCCACGACCTGGTGGAACGGGGCGCCACCCGGATCGCCGCCGCGACCGACCAGGGCAACGCGCCCATGGCGGCCCACTTCGCCAGGGCGGGCTACCCGGTCACCCAGGAGGTCATCAACCTCGTGTGACCGGCTGGGCCGGTCGGCGCGTCCGGCCGGTTGACCGGTGTTGTCCTGCTGCGCGTCGGGCCCCGCGTCCCCCAGCATGGTCAGGAGCCTCGGGCCGGAGCACGGGGTGAGCGGCCGTGAGACGGGAGACGCCAGTGCTGTTCGAGGTGTGGGCGCCGCGGGCCGGGCGGGTCGGGCTCCAGGTGGACGGCGTAGCGCGCCCCATGGAGCGCGACCCCGTCCGGCAGGGCTGGTGGCGGACCGAGGCCGAGGCCGGACCCGGGTCGGCCTACGGTTTCGCGCTCGACGGCGGCCCGCCGCTGCCCGATCCGCGCTCGCGCCGCCAGCCGGACGGCCCCGAGGGGCTGAGCGCCGTCGTGGACCACTCCCGCCTCCCCTGGGAGCGGGAGTGGTTCGGCCGGCCGCTGCCGGGCGCGGTCCTCTACGAGCTGCACATCGGCACCTTCACCCACGAGGGCACCTTCGACGCGGCGGCCGAACGGCTGCCGCACCTGGCCGCGTTGGGCGTCAGCCATGTGCAGCTGATGCCTGTCTGCCCGTTCCCAGGGACCCACGGCTGGGGGTACGACGGGGTGGCACCGTGGGCCGTGCACGAGCCGTACGGCGGACCGGAGGGCCTGGCCTGCTTCGTCGACGCCGCCCACGGCCACGGCCTCGGTGTGGTCCTCGACGTGGTCCACAACCACCTGGGCCCCTCCGGCAACCATCTGCCCGCCTACGGCCCGTACTTCACCGACACCCACCACACCCCGTGGGGCGCCGCGGTCAACCTGGACGCCCCCGGCTCCGACGAGGTCCGCGCGTACTTCATCGGCAGCGCCCTCGCCTGGCTGCGCGACTTCCGCCTCGACGGGCTGCGGCTGGACGCCGTGCACGCGCTGCACGACACCCGGGCGCGCCACTTCCTCGCCGAACTGTCCGCCGCCGTGGACGCGCTGGCCGCCCGGACCGGCCGCCCGCTGTTCCTGATCGGCGAGTCCGATCTGAACGATCCGCGCACCACCACACCGCGCGAGTCCGGCGGCCTCGGACTGCACGCGCAGTGGAACGACGACTTCCATCACGCCCTGCACACCCTGCTCACGGGTGAGCGCCAGGGCTACTACGCCGACTTCGCCGCCGCGGGTCCCGGAGCCCTGGCCAAAACGCTGACCGGCGGCTTCTTCCACGACGGCGGCCATTCGGCCTTCCGGGGCCGGGCGCACGGCAGTCCGCTGAACACCCTCACCGCCCCCGCGTACCGGCTGCTCGGCTACGCCCAGACCCATGACCAGATCGGCAACCGGGCGACCGGCGACCGGCTCTCCCACCGGCTGTCCCCCGGTCCGCTGGCCTGCGCGGCGGCCCTCGTCCTGTGCTCGCCGTTCACCCCGATGCTGTTCATGGGCGAGGAGTGGGGCGCCGGTACGCCCTGGCAGTACTTCACCGACCACCAGGACCCGGAGCTCGCCGAGGCGGTACGGCAGGGCCGCCGCCGGGAGTTCGCCGCGCACGGCTGGGCCGAGGCGGAGATCCCCGACCCGCAGGATCCGGCCACCCGGCTGCGGTCCTGTCTCGACTGGTCGGAGCCGGAGCGGGAGCCCCATGCCGAACTGCTCGACTGGCACCGGCGGCTGATCGCGCTGCGCCGCGCGGAACCGGCGCTCACCGATCCGGGCTGGCCGACGTCGGTGACCTCCGGCGCCTCGGCGGCGGGCACGGCGGACGACGGCTGGTTCGGCTTCCGGCGCGGCCCCCTCCATGTGCTCATCAACCTCCAGGACCGTCCGGCCAAGATCCCGCTGGGCACCGGACCCGGCGGGATCACCGAGGTGGTGGCCGCCTGGCGGCCGGTCGAGCTCCCGGGCGCGGACGGCGTGCTGCGGCTGCCGCCCGGGTCGGCGGCCGTCCTGCGCCACGCGACCGGCTGACCGCGCGGACGCGGCCCGGGGTTCTCAGCCCTCGACGGCCATACGCACGCCCAGGGCCACCAGCACCCCGCCGGAGACCTGCTCCATCCTGCGGCGTACGGTGGCCCGGCTCAGCAGACCCTTCAGCCGGCTCACGCACCAGACGTAGACCGAGTAGTAGCCGATCTCGTAGACCGCCCACACCGCCGCGAGCGCCACCATCGTGGGCAGCTTCGGCGCGCCGGACGGTACGAACTGCGGCAGGAAGGACAGCGCGAAGACGGCCGCCTTGGGGTTGGCCAGGTTCATCACCAGCCCCGCGCGGTAGGAGCGCCACCCCGAGCCGCGTCCGAGCGGGGCCGGTGCGGTGGCTGCCCCGTCGGCCGCCGCGTCCTCGCCCTCCCGCTTGGCGCGGCGCGCCGAGCGCAGTGTCTGGACGCCGAAGCCCACCAGCACCACCGCGCCGGTGATCCGCATGACGTCGTACGCCAGCTCGGAGGCGGCGAGCAGCCCGGTGAGCCCGAAGGCCGCGACCAGGCCCCAGATGAAGATCCCCGTCTCATTGCCGAGGACCGTCAGCAGCCCCGCACGCTTGCTCATGAGCGACTGCCGGATGATCAGGACGGTGCTCGGGCCGGGGGAGGCGGCGATCAGGGTGCAGGCCCCCAGGAAGGCGATGAAGGTACTCAGCATCCGGCCATCGTGGGCCCGGCCGCACCGATCACGCCACCCCTTCGCATATCCACCGGGACCATCCGGCGCCCGGCCTCAGCTCTCCCGGGGCGTCAGCCGCAGCGAGATGGAGTTGATGCAGTACCGCTGGTCGGTCGGGGTCGGATAGCCCTCACCCGCGAAGACGTGTCCCAGGTGGGACCCGCACCGGGCGCAGCGCACCTCGGTGCGGACCATGCCGTACGAGCGGTCCTCGATCAGCTCGACCGCGGAGGTGTCCGCCGGGTCGTAGAACGACGGCCAGCCGCAGTGGCTCTCGAACTTGGTGTCCGAGCGGAACAGCTCGGCCCCGCACGCCCGGCAGGAGTACACGCCGGTCGTCTTGGTGTCGGTGTACTCACCGGTGAAGGCACGCTCGGTACCGGCCTCCCGCAGGACCTGGTACTCCTCCGGGCTCAGCTCCGCGCGCCACTGCTCGTCCGGCTTGTCGATCTCGTACGCCATCGGCGGACTCCTCAGCTCTCGCGGCTCTCCGGGCTCTCCAGACGGGCGAGGATCTCCGGACCGAGATCGGTCACGTCGCCCGCGCCCATGGTGAGAACAAGGTCACCGGGCTTGGCCATTCCGGCGATCAGCCCGGGGACCGCGGTCCGGTCGTGCTCGGCGGTCACATCGGCGCCCCCGCGCGCGGCGGCGTCGATGACCAGGGCGCTGGTGATGCCCGGGACGGGGTCCTCGCGGGCCGGGTAGATGTCCAGGACCACGGAGGCGTCCGCGAGCGTCAGGGCCTCGCCCATCTCGGTGCCCAGTTCCTGGGTGCGGCTGAACAGATGCGGCTGGAAGACCACCAGGACCCGCCCCTCCCCGGCGCCGCCGCGGATCGCCTCCAGGTCGGCGGCGATCTCGGTGGGGTGGTGCGCGTAGGAGTCGATGACCTGCACCCCGGCCGCGGTGCCCTTGAGCTGGAGCCGTCGCTTGACGCCGGTGTACGCGGCGATCGCGGGGGCGAGGTCGGCGGCGGGCACACCGAGGGCGGCGCCCGCGGTGAGCGCGGCCACCGCGTTGAGCGCGTAGTGGCGGCCGGGGACGGAGACGGCGAAGGTGAGCTCCCGGCCGCCCAGGACATCGGCGAGCCGCACGGTGACCTGGCTGGTCAGACCGTGCTGGACGATGTCGAGCACCCGGACGTCCGCACCCTCGTCCTCGCCGTAGGTCAGGACCCGCAGCCCCTCGCGGCCCTTCACCCGGGCGGTCAGCTCACGGGCGCCGTCGTGGTCGGCGGAGATCACGAGCGCGCCGCCCGGCCGGATCCGGCCCACGAAGGTCTCGAAGGACTCGTAGATCTCGTCCATCGAGGCGTAGTTGGCGTGGTGGTCGAGCTCCACGTTGAGGACGATGGCGACCTCGGGGGCGTACTTGTGGAAGCTGCGGTCGCTCTCGTCGGCCTCGGCGACGAAGATCTCGCCCTTGCCGTGGCGGGCGCTGGAGCCGGGGGCGTCCAGGTCACCGCCGATGACGTAGGTGGGGTCGAGGCCCAGGCTGCCCAGGGAGACGGCGAGCATCGAGGTGGTGGTGGTCTTGCCGTGGGTGCCCGCGACAGCGATCGGCCGGGCGCCGTCCATCAGCGCGGCCAGCGCGTCGGAGCGGTGCACCACCGGGATGCCGCGCTCGACGGCGGTGACCAGCTCCAGGTTGTCGGCGCGGATGGCGCTGGAGATCACCACGCTGGTGGCGTCGGACGCGATGTGCTCGGCGGCGTGGCCGATGTGCACGGTGGCGCCCGCGGCGCGCAGCGCGGCGACGGTCGGGGAGTCCTTGCTGTCACTGCCCGCGACCAGGGCGCCGCGCTGGGCGAGCACCTTGGCGACGCCCGACATCCCGGCGCCGCCGATGCCGATGAAATGCGGTCGATCCAGCGCGTCGGAGGCGGTGCCGGCCGGTGCCATGTACGGGTCTCCCTGGTTCGCGGTTCTCGTTGTCGGCCCCGATTCTCGCACCCCGTGCCGCCCGGCCCCGCCCAAGGCCGCGACCGCCGCGCTCAGCCTCCCGTCGTCTGCTCCTCGTCCACGGCGTGGGAGAACAGCTTGAGCACCGGGACGCCGACGGTGTGGCGGGCCCTGGAGGCCCAGTCGCGGTGGAAGAACTCCTCCACGAAGTGCGGGGCGGTCAGCACGATCACCTCGTCGGCGCCGGTCTCCTCGACCACACCGCGCAGCACCTCCAGCGGGCGGCGCTGGACGACATGGCCTCTGGCCTTGCACCCGGCCTTCTCCAGGGCCGCCACCGAGTGGTTGAGGGCGCGCTCGGCGGGCTCCAGCGCCTCGCTGCCCTCGGGCTCCTCCCGCTCCTGCGCGGCCTGCTCCAGCTCGCCCAGCGCGATGTCGTCAATGGCGCGCAGCAGCCGGTCCTTGCTGCCCCGGGGCTGCATCAACACGATGAAGGACACCGCGTCCGCACCGTGCAGGGTGGTGACGAACTCCACGTCGGCAGGGGTCAGGGGCTTCTCGATCATCAAAACGCTCGTGAACACGGCAGGCGCCCTTCTCCATTCACGGATCCAATACCGGAATCCAGGAATCCAGTCCGTTTATGCCTTTACTGCAACATTATTGGTAAATCCGACGGTAGCGGGTGAAAAGGAAACCGGCTTCCTCCAGGACAGAAGCAAGAGCGAACCGTTCCGGTTCCACCAGGGCGGGACCGTTGACGATGCGCGCCGCATCCCCCGCGGCCAGCATGGGCGCCACCGACAGACATAGCTCGTCGAGTACCCCGGCTGCGGCAAACAGTCCTAGGAGTTTCGGGCCGCCCTCGGTCAGCAGCCGGGTGTGACCGCGCGCGGCCAGGGCGGTCACGATCGTGGTGGCGTCCACCCGGCCGGACTCCGCGTCCCCGGCGAGCACCACTTCGGCGCCGGACGCGCGGGCCGCCGCCAGCCGGTCCCCGGCCGCCCGGCCGCCGGTGATCACCAGCGTCGGCACCACCGGCTCGGTGAACAGCGGCAGCGAGAAGTCCAGGTCCAGACCGGCGCTGACGACGGCGATGGCGGGCGCGGGGGCCTGGCCGAGCGCCGCCCGGCGCTCGGCGAACGCCCCCCGGGCCCGCGCGGGGCGATAGCCCTCCCTGCGGACGGTCTCGGCACCGACGACGACGGCGTCGGCAAGACCGCGCAGCACTCCGAAGATCCGCATATCGGCGGTGGACGACAGCGGCTGCGAGCGGCCGTCGTGATGGGCCGCGCCGTCGAGCGAGGAGACCATGTTGGCCCGCAGTACGGCTCCGGTGGGACCCGGCGGCCGGTCCGGGTAGGCATAGGCGTCGGCGAGCTCGTCCAGCCCCCATTCACGGTCCTCGGCGCCGCGTGCCGCGGCGGATCCGGTGGTCGGTTCGGTGGACAGCGGGAACAGGCGTCGCATACGGCGCAGTGTGACATGCCTCCCTCTCGGTCGGTCGGCCCCGGAAAAGCGACTACCCTGGACTTCCGTGTCTGCACCAACCACCACTTCTGGCTCGGCAGGCCCGATAGCCGCCGAAGCCCCGGTAGCCCTCACCGCCCGCGCGCCGCAGGTTCCTGCCGAGCGCCTGGTCGCCGAGATGGTGCCGCCGCCCCGCTTCGCGACGGTGAGCTTCGACAATTACATCCCGGACCGCGACCAGCCCAGCCAGGCCGAGGCCGTCAAGGCGCTCAGCGACTTCGCCGAGGGACTCGGCGGCGGGGCGAGCGCGAAGGACGGGCGGCGGCGGCACTGGTTCCGGCGGGAGCCCAAGCCCACCGTCCCCAGCGGCCCGCGCGGGATGTACCTGGACGGCGGCTACGGCGTCGGCAAGACCCATCTGCTGGCCTCCCTCTGGCACGCCACCCCGGCCGCCCCCGAGCAGAAGGCGTTCGGCACCTTCGTGGAGCTGACCAACCTGGTCGGCGCCCTCGGCTTCCAGCAGACCGTGCGGACTCTCAGTGGCCACCGGCTGCTGTGCATCGACGAGTTCGAACTGGACGACCCGGGCGACACCGTGCTGGTCTCCACCCTCCTCGGCAAACTGGTCGAGGCGGGCGTGGCACTGGCCGCGACCTCCAACACGCTCCCCGGCAAGCTGGGCGAGGGCCGGTTCGCCGCCGCCGACTTCCTGCGCGAGATACAGGGGCTGTCCGCCCACTTCCGTCCCCTGCGCATCGACGGCGAGGACTACCGGCACCGCGGGCTGCCCGAGGCTCCCGCCCCGCACTCCGACGACACGGTGACGCGCGCGGCGTACCGCACCCCCGGCGCCTCGCTCGACGACTTCCCCTCCCTTCTGGAGCACCTCTCCCGCGTGCACCCGAGCCGCTACGGCGCGATGTGCGACGGCGTCCAGGCCGTATGCCTGACCGGAGTCGGCCCGGTACCGGACCAGTCCACCGCGCTGCGGCTGGTGGTCCTGGCGGACCGGCTCTACGACCGCGAGGTGCCGGTGCTGGCGTCCGGTGTCCCCTTCGACCAGCTGTTCAGCGAGGAGATGCTCAACGGCGGCTACCGGAAGAAGTACTTCCGGGCGATATCCCGGCTCACGGCCCTGGCCCGGGACGCCAAGGGGCTCGCCGGGACGCACGGCGGACACTGAGCCGCCGGCCGGCCCGCACCGCACCCCGGCCGCCACCGGGAGGGACGCGCGCAGCCGACACGGATCAGATGGTTCCCGCGCGGGCGTGCGCGTGATACACACGTGCGGTCATATTTCCTGTCCGCCAGCAGGGAGTTACCGCATGTCAGCGACACGACGTCAGGTTCTGGGCCGCACCGGTGCGCTGGGCGCCTCCATCGCCTTCACCGGAGCCATCCCGGAACTCTTCGCCGGTACGGCCTCGGCCGCCGAATCCGACTCCGCCGCCGGGGCGGCCGCCCACGGTGGCTACGGCCCGCTCGTCCCCGACCCCGACGGTCTGCTCGACCTCCCCAAGGGATTCCGCTACCGGGTGCTGTCCCGGGAGGGCGACGAACTGCGCTCGGGCGAGGGCAAGGTGCCCAGCAACTGCGACGGCATGGCCGCCTTCCCGGGCCGGTCCAGCGGCAGGCACGGCCGCACCCACCTCGTCCGCAACCACGAGAACCGCGTGACCGCCAAGATCCGCGTCCCCGCCGTCAAGGGCCTCACCTACGACCCGGCGGGCCTGGGCGGCTGTACCGCCCTCGAGCTCGACGCCCGCAACCAGGTGATCTCCGAGCGCGTCGCCATCGCGGGCACCGCGGTCAACTGCGCGGGCGGCCCCACCCCCTGGCACACCTGGCTGACCTGCGAGGAGACCGAGGACAAGGCCGGGACCAACGGGTACACCAAGGACCACGGCTTCATCTTCGAGGTCGACCCCTACGACCCGCGCCGCACCGGCGCCGTGCCGCTCACCGCCATGGGCCGCTTCCAGCACGAGGCCATCGCGGTCGACCCGCGCAACGGCATCGTCTACGAGACCGAGGACGCCTTCGAGAAGCCGTTCGGGCTCTTCTACCGGTTCCGTCCGAAGAAGCCCCTCGGCGGCACCGGCTCGCTCCGCGCGGGCGGTGAACTCCAGGCGATGCGGGTGCCGGGTGTACGCGACCTCTCCACGATCCAGGAGACCGGCACCACCTTCGACGGCATCGAGTGGGTGACGGTCCCCGATCCGCTCGCCAAGGAGACCCCCATCCGCTTCCAGGACTTCGGCGCGGGCGGTATCACCCACGCCCAGAAGCTGGAGGGCTGCTACTGGGGCGGGTCGTCGGTCTACTTCGTCTCCAGCTTCGCCAAGAGCTCGGACGGTTCGGCGGCCGACCACTACGGCCAGATCTGGCGCTACGACCCGCAGCGGAGGCGGCTCACCCTGGTGATCGTCTTCGGACCGGACACCGACCTCCAGCTGCCCGGCGAGTCCCCCGACAACATCACGCTGGCGCCCAGCGGCGGCCTGATGGTGTGCGAGGACGGTGACGGCGCCCAGCACGTCTTCGGGCTGACCCGGCGCGGCGAGGTCTATCCGATGGCCCGCGGACGGCAGAACATCGGCACCCCGGAGAAGCCGGAATGGGGTGAGTTCGCGGGTGTCACCTTCGCCCCGGACGGCGGGACGATGTACGTCAACTGCTACACGCCCGGGACCACGTTCGCGGTGACCGGCCCCTGGAAGCACTGAGCGCTCCGCGGGACGTGCCGCGCGGCCGCGTCATGGGCGGTCGCGCGGTTCCCCGGACGCCGTCGCGCCCGGGCCCCGCTACGTCCGGCGGGAGCTGAGGGCGCAGGCCAGGGCGATCGCCCCGGCGGCGGCCGGGCAGGTCACGGCCAGCGGGAGCAGCGGCAGCGGTACGGCGCCGGTGTGCGACCCCTCGACCAGCCCCGACACCGCGGCGTTCGCGGGCGAGGCACCGGCCACCAGCACCAGCAGCGTGGTGACCGCGGTGGCGGAGACGGCCCAGCCGGGGCCGCGCAGCAGCGGCCGGTTGCACAGCGCGCCGACGGCCGTGCCGAGCAGCGCGCAGGCGAGGGCGGCCAGCAGCCCCGCGGCGGTCGCCCTCCCCAGCGGGATCCCGGTCCGGTGGTCCGCGGTGTGCGGATCGCCGATGAGGGCGACGTACAGGGTCCCCACGGTGCCGAGCGCGAGTGCGCCGAGGAGCGCGGTGAGCACCGAGGCGAGGTGCGCCCGGGCGGGTCCCGCCGCCGCGGCCGCGCAGGTCCGCGCCGCGGCGGGCTCGGTGGTGGTGCACACCCGCACCAGCCAGGCCGCCACCGGGAGCAGCGCGGCGGCGGCGTAGCCGAAGGAGTCGAGGACCGGGTCCCCGGCCCGCACCGCGATGCCCATGAAGGCGGCGTAGAGCAGCACCGGCGACAGCCAGCGCTGTGAACGGACCAGCAGCGCGGCCTGGTAGCGCAGCAGGGCGGTCATGGTCCCTCCGGGGGCGTCGCCGCCGTGACCGGTGGCTCCGTCACGGAGCGGATGTGCCACGGCGGATGGGCGGTGAGCAGGGTGCGCAGCAGCGCGTCGGAGTGCACGGCGCCGACGGTCAGCCGTACGGGGCCGGTGCCGGCGCGCCCCGGCGCGAGGGGCTCGTGGCGCGGCGCGCCGGGCAGATCCGGCGGGAGTCCGGTGCCCGGCGGGCCCTCGGTCACCACCGCCACCCACGGCCCCGCACCGTCCTCCGGGTCCCTGGGCCGCGGGCCCGACGTGTCCGGCCGGTGCACCGCCACCGGCGTCAGCCGCGTGTCGGCGACGCGGAGGACGGTGTCGGCGGCGCCGGACAGCCGCCGGGGGTCGTGGTCGACGAAGACGACCGTGCCTCCCGCCGCGACCCGTTCGGCGACGGCGGCGTCCAGTTCGGCGCGCGCCGCCTGGTCCAGGCCGGTCCACGCCTCGTCCAGGACCAGCAGCCCGGGGGCGCCGAGCAGCGCCTGCGCCACGGCCACCTTCTGGCTGCTGCCCTTGGACAGCTCGGTGAGCGCGGTGTCGGCGTGTCCGGCAGCGCCGAACCGTTCCAGCCACTCCCCCGCCCCGCGCTCCGCCGCCGTACGCCCCAGTCCGTGGATGCGCCCCAGGTGGACCAGGTAGCCACGGGCGGAGAGGGGGAGTTCGGCCGGGAAGCGCTCGGGTACGTACGCGGTGCGCGGACGGCCGGTGATCCGGCCCGCGCTCGGCGCGTCGATCCCGGCGAGCAGCCGCAGCAGGGTGGACTTCCCGCTGCCGTTGGTGCCCTCCACGCGGACCAGCGAACCGGGTGCCAGTTCGAGGTCGATCCCCCGCAGCACCCAGGGCCCGCCCAGACCGTAGCGCCGGCCGACTCCTCGCAGTCTCATACCGGTTGAGCCTAGGCCGTGTCCTGCCCGAGGACCGGCCACCGCCGTGGCTCAGTTGGAGCCGTTCTTCTCGGGCTTGACCTCGCTCGGGCGCACGATGACGAACCCCTCCCCGTCCAGCCGGAGCTGGACGGCCTCCCCCGAACCGCCGCGCAGCATCGAGCCGAAGCTCTGTGAGCGGTGCAGCGAGGTGCGCAGCGAGGTCGTCCAGCCGACGACCGCGTCGGTGTCCACGCACACCGGGTCGGTGGCGGACACCGGGATGACGATGGGGTTGCCCTCGCAGATGAGGCCGAGCCGTCCGGCGCCGCTGAACACGGTGTTGAACAGACCTCCGCCCGTCATCCCCGCGCCTTTGAGCATCGCTATCTCATAGGAGAGGGAGGAGTCGAAGCACAGGACGCTGCGTCCGTTGATGGTGAGGCTGTCGCCGGGGGCGAGGTCCACCACGAAGCAGTTGGCCGCCTCGTGCGCGAACCACGCCTCGCCCTGGCCCCGGACGACCATGAGCGCCAGGCCCTCGCCGGTGACCGCGCGCTTGAGGAACTTACCGACGCCCTGGCCGTGCTTCTCGAAGGTGAGGTCACCGCGGAAGGCGACCATGGCGCCCTGGCGGGCGTAACACTCGCCGTTGACCGCGTACTTGATCGATTTCGGGTTCTGGAGGGTCATCCCCGGCGCGGTGGCGAACTGCGCCATGTACTCCGGGGAGAAGAGATCACTCTGCATGTACACATAATTCCGGGCTTGCTGATCATTTCGCAATATCCGACGGACTCGTGACGTACGCCCTGCTGGCAGACTGGGGCGCGTGACCAGCTCCGGAACCCACCCCGAGACCAGCCCGTTCCGTACCGCGGAGACCGACCGGGACGCCGCGCCGCAGTTCGTCCTGCCCCTGGTGGTCCGGATCGAGAAGGCCGCGCCGCCGACCCGTACCGACGCCCTGGAGACGGCGGCCCGCGCGGTGCTGGTCCTGCTGTCGGACGAGCGGGCGACCGCGGCGGACGGCGAATGGGCCGAGGCCGTGGCGGCCTGGCAGGACGCCCGGATCCGCAAGGTGGTGCGGCGGGCACGCGGCGCGGAGTGGCGGCGTGCCGGGACACTGCCGGGCATCACCCTGACCGGGCGGGTGACGGACGGCCGGGCGGAGGCGGAGGTACGTGTCTTCCCGCCGGTGCCGCTGAACGGCTGGCCGAAGGAGCTGGTCAAGCTCCAGGTGTCCGGCACCGACCTGGACGATCCGGAGCCCCCGGCCTCGCCCGGCCCTGACGAGCCGGTCCTGTGGATGAATCCCCATGTCGATATGTCGGCGGGCAAGGCGATGGCCCAGGCCGGGCACGGCGCCCAGCTCGCCTGGTGGCGGCTGGACGGCACGGCGCGGGCGGCCTGGCGGGCCGCGGGCTTCCCGCTGGCGGTGCGCACCGCGTCACCCGCGCGCTGGGAGGCGCTCACCACGAGCGGGCTTCCGGTGGTGCGGGACGCGGGCTTCACCGAGGTGGCGCCCGGGTCCTGCACGGTGGTGGCGGACCACCCGGCCCTGCGGCGGCGCTGACCGCCGGGGCGCGGGCGGACCGCCGGGGCATGGCGGACGGTCGCGCTCAGCCGGCGGGACGTCGCCTGCGGCGGATCGCCCGGGTGACCACCGGCGGCAGGACATCGGCGGCGAGCCGCCGGACCGGCGAGGGCGGGGTGCGGCCCGCCCCGGCCCGGCCCGGCGCGCCGGACGGGGCCCGGGTGGTCCCGCACGGCTCACCGGCGTATCGGGAACGCGGTGCGGCCGGGTTCGGCGGCTTGCCGGAGAACCGCAGTATCCGGCGTCCCGCGATCTCCTGCACGCTCGTGCGCAGCGCCGACCGCCACTCCTCGTCGGCGAGCAGCTCGTCCTGCAACGCGGTGGGGTCGCCCCAGGTCCCGTAGAGCTTCTGGGTGCTGAGGCAGACCGGCCGCAGCCCCCGGGTGAACACCGCCTCCCAGGCCGCGGCGGCCACGCCCGGGGTGTGCTCGGAGCGGAAGTCGTCCAGTACGACCAGGCCGTCGGGGGCGAGCGCGGTGCGCGCGGTGTCGATGTCGCCCACCACGTGCTCGTACAGGTGCGAGGCGTCGATGTGCACGAAACGGCAGCTGTCCGGACCGACGTGGTGCGGCACCACGGAGGTCGGGCCCTGGACCACCTCGGGCAGTTCGTCGTGGAAGGCCAGGTAGTTCTGCTCGAAGGCGGTACGGGTGAGGGTGGCGTACGAGGTACGGGCCTCCGCCGCGTTCCGCTCGTCCGGTGCGTCGGCCCCGAAGAGGTCGCAGACCGTGAAGCGTTCGCCGCTCCGCAGATAGGCGGCGGTGAAGATGGCACTCTTGCCCAGGTAGGCGCCCATCTCCAGAAGGTCCCCGCGCTGCTCATGGCGCTCCTGGCGGGCCAGGAAGCGGTCGAAGAGCACCTGGTCGAGACTGGGGAACCAGCCCTTGACGTCGTCGAGGCCGCGGGGGCGCCGCGCGGTGTGCCCGGTGGTGGCCGTCATGCTGCTCCCAGTCCCTCGGTTGCGTGCGTGGCCGCCACGCTGACAGCGGAAGGCAACGCCGGAGGGTCCCCGTGGTGTGTGTCGTGTGACCGAAAGGGGCAGGGCAACGCGATGGCCGTACCGGCACATATCCGGGCGTAACGGGGCGCCGGGTGGCCGGAAATCGACGAGCAGGCGGACGACGGGGGCCCAGCGGCCCGTGCTCAGAAGCGGAGGACCGCCGCGATGCGTTCGCACCCTGCGAGGGAGCCGTCCGGGACGAAGGCGACCTCGCTGCCGGTGTCCAGCGCGGCCTCGATGATCTCGTCCACGATGTCCTCCTGCACGGCCGGACCGTGCTCGGCGGAGGTCATCTCGTCCGCGTCGACCGGGATCAGATGTCCGTCGGTGACCCGGACGGGCCGCTGGTAGTTCTCCTCGACCGCCAGCAGGTCGATCCGGCCCTCCCGGACCACCTGCCACACCTCCTCCAGCCCGGCGGCGAAGGCCCGCCGCCCCTGGGCCTGCTCGGTGCGCTGGATGACCCGTTCGGCGTGGCGGGCGGCCTGCTCGCCCAGCGCCGGGCGCAGCGCCTCGGTCAGCGCCTTGGCCGGGCCACCGGCCAGTCCGCCCTTGGGCACCCGGCTCACGGCGGCCTTCGCCGCCGAGCCCACCTCGTCCAGCAGGCTCAGCGCGGGGGCGAGCCCGACCAGGTAGAGCGGGCGGGGGTCCCCCGCGAGCAGACCTTCGAGGCCGGTGTCGACCTGCCGCAGATACTGCCGGGTGCGCTCGTCGTCGTAGATCCCCGGCGCGTTGCCGATCCGCTCCTCGCGCTCCACGTCCTCGTTGTCGCCCGGCTCGGGGGCCATCGGGAACCCGGCCGCGCGCACCTGCTGGAGCGAGCCGTCGGTGCCGCCCCACAGCGCGGTGTGGTCCGAGGCGACCGTGAGCACCCAGTACGGACGGGTCCGCTCACGCGCCGCGACCAGGTTGCGGGTGAGGAAGGTGTCGCTCAGGACCACGCGCTCGGGAGCCGTCCTCGGCAGTGACCAGACCTCGTACTCGCCCTTCGCCGCGAAGATCACCAGTGAGTCCAGGGCGTAGCGCAGATCCGCGTCGGCCACGGCGCGGTCGAGCTGCGCGCTGATGTCGAAGCGGGCGTCGCGCGGCACGTCCGGGGCCGCCTCCAGACGCCGTTTGGCCTCGGCGACGAGGTTGCGCAGCCGCACCGAGTCCTGGGCGTTGTCCGTTTCGCGGCGGTGGGTCGGGAGGGTGATGGTGACCGCCGGATAGGGCCTCTTGGCGCGGAGGGCGGTCAGCGTCCGGGATGTCAGACCTGTGGTGCGCATCGTTGGCCTCTCGACGCTGGTCATCACAGGATCGCCCAGGAGCGGCGGGGTCGCATCACGGAGCCGGCACGGGCGCCCGGGACCGCCTCCGAACCCTTACGGAGCGGTGACGGCACGGCGCGTGGGCGGACGGCGCGGGCCGTCACGGCCTAACGTCGCCCCCATGCGCGTACTGGTCACCGGAGGCGCGGGCTTCATCGGCTCGCACATCGTCACCGCACTCACCGCCCACGGCCATGAGCCGGTCGTCCTCGACGCCCTGCTCCCGGCCGCCCACCCGGCACCGCCACCGCTGCCCGACGCCGAGTGGATCCACGCCGACGTACGGGACCGCGCGGCGGTGGACGCCGCGCTGCGCGGCGTGGACGCGGTCTGCCACCAGGCGGCGATGGTCGGCCTCGGCAAGGACTTCGCCGACGCGCCGGACTACGTCGGCTGCAATGACCTGGGCACCGCCGTCTTGCTGGCGGCCATGGCCGCAGGCGGGGTGCGGACCCTGGTGCTCGCCGGGTCGATGGTCGTCTACGGGGAGGGGCGCTACGACTGCCCCCGGCACGGATGGGTGCGGCCCGGTCCCCGCGCGGAGGCCGATCTCGCGGCGGGCCGGTTCGAACCGCCCTGCCCGCGGTGCGGTACTCCGCTGGTGGCGGGGCTCGTCGGGGAGGACGCCCCGGCCGATCCGCGCAATGTCTACGCCACGACGAAGCTGGCGCAGGAGCATCTGGCGGCGGCGTGGGCGCGGGCCGTGGACGGCCGCGCGGTGTCCCTGCGCTACCACAACGTCTACGGCCCGGGGATGCCGCGCGACACCCCGTACGCGGGTGTCGCCTCCTTCTTCCGCTCGGCCCTCGCGCGCGGTGAGGCACCGACCGTCTTCGAGGACGGCGGTCAGCGCCGGGACTTCATCCACGTACGCGATGTGGCGGCGGCGAACGTGGCCGCGCTGGAGGCGGGCGCCGAAGCGACGGAGGCGGGCGCGCTGACCGCGTACAACACCGGGAGCGACGACCCGCAGACCGTGGGCGGGATGGCGGCCGCCCTCGCGGCGGCCCACGGCGGTCCGGCACCGGTGGTGACCGGCGAGTACCGGCTCGGCGACGTCCGCCACATCACCGCCTCGTCGCGGCGGATCCGGGAACGGCTGGGGTGGCGGGCGACGGTGCCGTTCGTGGACGGCATGGCCGAGTTCGCCCGCGCCCCCCAGCGCGCGACGCCCCAGCCCGCCCCGGTCCCGTAGCCCCCACGTACCGCGCCCGGTCCCGGCCCCCGTCCGGGACCGGGCGCACCCCTGCGCTGACGCGTGGCAGTACGGCCGATACCCGGTCCCGGCCGGGCCGGGCTCACCTCGCAAGGCCCACCGGAGCGCGCCGACGTGCCACGCACCGCACGCACCGCACCGGACCCTGGCGGCATGAGCCATCCCCGGTCGGCGGCGCGCGGGCACCCCGGCCGCGCGGATCGCACCGGGCTCACCCCGCGGGTGCGCGAAGGTCACGCGGAGCGCGGCTCCGCACCGACGCCCGGCGGCGATGGCCGGCGCCGGCCCTCAGCGCCCCCGGCGGCCCGCGCGTACGCGCCACGAACCGCACGCTCCGCCCCAGCCGTTGGCGGCATGGGCCATCATCGGTCGGCGGCGGGCCGCTCCCCTCGGGACCCGGGCGCCCCAGGCCACGCCGGGCTCGTCCGGCCACGGCAGGACATCCGCGTGCGGCGGCGCCGCACACGGAAGCGTGACGGGGACGGGCGTCACGCCCACCGCACGACGCAACAGCCGTCACGGGTCCCCGGTCACGCCGGACCCGCTGGCGCGCCGGGCGCCCGCGACGGCGTCGCTCCGCGCCGACCCCAGCGCACTCCGGGAAGCCCACGCGGACACACCGCGGACCGCGCCGACGGGAGCCGCCATCGCCGATCCCGCCTGCGGCCCGGCGGCCCGCCGGCCAGACGCCGCCGGGCCGGGAGGGGTCAGACGCCTGCCGCGGGGAGGCGGACCTCGAAGCGGCAGCCGCCGACCACGTTGTGGACCGCGGCGCGGCCGTCGTGGGCCTCGACGATGCCGCGGACGATGGCGAGGCCCAGGCCCGCGCCCGCCGGGGGCGTACGGGCGTGGCTGCCGCGCCAGCCGGTGTCGAAGACGCGCGGCAGGTCCTCCTCGGGGATGCCGCCGCAGCCGTCCGTCACCGACAGCACCACATGGTCCGCCTCGCGCTCGGCGGTGACCGCGACCGTACCGTCGGCCGGGGTGCGGCGGATGGCGTTGACGAGGAGGTTGCCCAGGACGCGGGTCATCTCCTTGCCGTCGACCTCGATGGGAACGGGGTCGACGGAGTTGCCGATCAGCCGTACGCCCAGTTCCCTGGCGAGCGGATCGGCGCCCGCGAGGGCGTCCCCGACCAGGTCGTAGACGGAGACCCGGGTGAGGCTGAGGGACAGCGCCCCGGCGTGGATGCGGGAGAGTTCGAACAGGTCGCCGACCATCCCGTTGAGCCGTTCCACCTCGGTGCGGATCTGCCGCAGATAGCGTTCCGGGTCGGGCACCATCCCGTCCTCCAGCGCTTCCGACATCGCCCGGAGTCCGGCCAGCGGGGTGCGCAGGTCGTGGGAGATCCAGGCGACGAGCTCACGGCGTGAGGCCTCCAGGGCCCGTTCGCGTTCGCGGGAGGCGGCGAGTCTGGCGCTGGTGTCGGCGAGGGCACGGCCGAGGGCGGCGAGTTCGGCGGTGGCCTCGCCGTCGGGGGCGGCGAAGGCACCGCCGTCACCGAACGAACGGGCCGCCTGTGTCAGCTCGTTGCTGCGCGCCACGACCCACCGGCCCAGCAGCACCGCGGTGGCCATCGACACCACGGCGGCCATCGCGCAGACGGTGGTGACGACCGAGAGGTCGTGCGCGGACAGGAACATGGCCCAGGCGACGGCGAGGGTGCCCGTCAGCATCGCGGTGACCGTGACGGCGGCGACCACGGTGAGGGACACGGCGACGGAACGTCCGCGCAGCAGCCGCAGCGCGAGCGCGCCGAGCAGCCCGGCCGCGGCGGCGCCGAGGAACGCGAACAGGGCCATCAGGAGGATGTCTCGCACGGCGGTCAGCCCTCGCCCTCGTGGTCCGCGGCGGCGGACCCGGACGGGGCGTCGAAGCGGTAGCCGACGCCCCAGACGGTCTGGATGAGGCGCGGTGCGCCCGGATCGTCCTCGATCTTCCCGCGCAACCGCCGCACATGGACGGTGACGGTGGACAGATCGCCGAAGTCCCAGCCCCACACGTCCCGCATCAGCTCCTCGCGGGTGCAGGCCACACCGGGGTTCCGCAGCAGATGCGCCAGCAGGTCGAACTCGCGGAGGGTGAGGGCGAGTTCCCGGCCCTCCCGGGTGGCACGGCGGGCGGCGGGGTCGAGGGTGATCCCGGCGTGCCGGAGCACACCGTCCCGCGGCGCGGGCTCACCGCCTGGACCGCTGCCGCCGGTTCCGCCGGGCGCCCCGCCGAGGTGGACGACCCGCGGCCCGGTACGGCTGCGGCGGAGTACCGACTCCACGCGCAGCACCAGTTCGCGCGGGCTGAACGGCTTGGTCACATAGTCGTCCGCGCCGATCTCCAGGCCGAGGATCCGGTCGTCCTCGTCGCCGCGCGCGGTGAGCATGATGACCGGCACCGGCCCCCGCTCGCGGAGCGTCCGGCACACCTGGAGCCCGTCCATGCCCGGCAGCATCAGATCGAGGACGACCAGGTCGGGCCAGCGGGCGGCGGCGCGGGCGAGCGCCTCGGGGCCGTCGGCGGCCCGGTCGACGTCATAGCCCGCGCGGTCGAGGTATCCGGCGACGACCTCGGCGACAGTCGGATCGTCGTCCACGACGAGGACCCGACCGGGGGTGGGGGTCTGCTGCATGGCCACAGCCTCGCACCTGGCCGGATCCGGGCCCACCCCGGTGTGGCCGGGGACCGGCGACGTCCGTGTTTCGTAAGGTCCCGAAGTCAGAAATGCCGCTTTCGTCTCCGTAGTGTGGAGCGCGTGACACATGCGATCACCCCCCGTTCCGACGGTGTTCCCCGCGCCGATGTCGTTCTGCCATGCCTGGACGAGGCCGACGCCCTGCCCTGGGTGCTGGCCCGCATCCCCGACGGCTGGCGCGCCATCGTCGTCGACAACGGCTCCACGGACGGCTCGGCCGCCATCGCCCGCGACCACGGAGCGACCGTCGTACACGAGCCCCGCCGCGGCTTCGGGGCGGCCTGCCACGCCGGACTCCTGGCCGCCGAGGCGGAGTTCGTCTGCTTCTGCGACTGCGACGCCACGCTCGACCCCGGACTGCTGACCGGCTTCGTCGCCACCCTCGCCGAGGGCGGCGCGGATCTGGTGCTGGGACGCCGCCGCCCCCAGGGGCGCGGCACCTGGCCCGCGCACGCCCGGGCCGGCAACCTCGCCCTCGCCCGGATGCTGCGCCGCCGGACCGGTCTGCGGCTGCACGACCTCGGCCCGCTGCGCGCGGCCCGCCGCGCACCGCTGCTGGACCTCGGTCTCAGCGACCGGCGCAGCGGCTATCCGCTGCAGATGGTGGTGCGCGGCTCCGACGCGGAATGGCGGATCGAGGAACGCGACGTGCCGTATCTGCCGCGCGCGGGGCGGTCGAAGGTCACCGGCACCTGGCGGGGCACCTGGCACGCGGTGCGCGATATGCGCGCGGTGCTCCACGACCGGCCGCCGGTACCCGTCGCCGAGGTCAGCCGCCAGGTCAGGACTGCCCGGTGAGCCCCGCGCGCGGCGCGTCGCGGAACGGCGCACGGACGAAGGTCACCCTGCTCGTCATCGCCAAGGAGCCGGTGGCGGGCCGGGTGAAGACCCGGCTCACTCCCCCGTACACCCCGGTGGAGGCCGCGGCACTCGCCGAGGCCGCCCTCACCGACACCCTCCGCACCGTGGCCGGGATGCCCGCGCACCGCCGGGTGCTGGCGCTGGACGGCCGTCCGGGGAGATGGCTGCCGCTCGGCTTCGAGGTCATCCCGCAATGCCGCGGCGGTCTCGACGAACGGCTGGCGCACGCCTTCGCGCACTGCCACGGACCCACGCTGCTGCTCGGCATGGACACCCCGCAGATCACCCCCGCACTGCTCGCCCCGGTGCTGGACCCGCGCGGCTGGACACGCCGCGACGCCTGGTTCGGCCCGGCCGCCGACGGTGGCTTCTGGGCCCTGGGCCTGTCCGACCCGGACCCGGCGCTGCTGCGCGGGGTGCCGATGTCCACCGCCACCACCGGTGCCGTACAGCGCCGTCGGCTCGTCGACGCCGGGCTGCGGGTGTACGACCTGCCGGTCCTGCGCGACCTCGACACCGCGAGCGACGCGCTGAAGGTGGCGGCGGCCGCCCCGGGCAGCCGGTTCGCCCGGACCCTGTCCCGGATGCCGGTCCGGGCGGGCGCCCGATGAGCGCGGCCGGGTCGATACGGAACGGAACCGGGCCGGACGCCGTCCGGCTGCGTGAGCGTGCCGACGGCCGGGCGCAGCCGGCCTCATGGCGTGCCGACCCCTATACGCGGGCGCTGCGCACCGGACGCGGCCCGCTGTATCTGCGCCGCTCCGACGGCTGGATGCTGCCGCTGGAGGTCGAACGCTGGTGCGCGGACGCCGACCCCGCCGACCGCACCGTACTGACGCGCTGCCGGGGCCCCGTCCTCGACATCGGCTGCGGCCCCGGACGGCTGGTGGCCGCACTCGCCCTGCTGGGCCGTCCCTGCCTGGGCATCGATATGAGCCAGGCGGCGGTCGCCCGCACGATCGGCGCGGGCGGACCGGCCCTGTGCCGCTCGGTGTTCGAGCCGATTCCGGGTGAGGGGCGCTGGGGTACGGCGCTGCTGATCGACGGCAACATCGGCATCGGCGGCGATCCGCGGGCCCTGCTCGCCCGGGTCGGCCGGATCCTCGCCCCGGAAGGGCTGGTGCTCGTCGAGGTGGCACCGGCGGACCTCGACGAACGGGTGCGGGTCCGGGTGGACGACGGACACGGCGGCGTCGGCACGGACTTCCCCTGGGCCCGGGTGGGCGCCCCCGCCCTGCTGCGCCACGCGGATGCGGCGGGCTGGAGCGCCGTCGAGCGGTGGTCGGCGCTCGACCGCGACTTCGTGGCCCTGCGGCGGGTGCTGCCCGGAGCGCGTACGTCTCCCGAGGGCTGACACCCCCCGGCCCCCTGACCCCGGTCGGCGGTGCGGTGAACCCCCACCCGCACCGCCGACCGGCCTGTCCGCCCCCGGCGGTCCGGGACCGAGAAGCGCCCCGCCTTCTGACCCCGCCCAGGGCGGGGTCAGAAGGCGGGGCGTCGCATCCCCAGAAGTGCGCGAGCCACGCGCTCACGGCGCGGGCGGGCTCGGACGCGGGGCCCGGCGGGCGCGGGCGCGCCAGAGCCGGAGGCCCAGCCACAGGGCCGACGCCGCGAACAGCGCGGCGCTGATCAACAGCCAGCGCCCCAGGAAGACATCGGCGGACAGCCCGGTCGAGCGTTCGTAGCGCCGCTTCTGCTCACCCAGGATCAGCGGGAACCACACCAGCAGCAACAGTCCGGAGAGAAAGGCGGGCACCCGGACGTGGTTGATCCAGGAGGCGGGGGCGGGCTGGGCCGCGCTCACCGCGCGGTCGGCGAGCGCGTACAGCGGCAGCAGCACCAGGTCGTGCAGGACCGCCGCGCCCACGATCCAGAGCACGATGCCCAGCCAGTCGCCGTCGAGCAGCCGGACCCCGGCGTACGCGGTCAGCGCGAACGAGCAGAGCAGCGCGAGCAGATGCCACGGCGAATCGCCGTATCCGCGCCGGAAACCGAAGCGCCTCATACCGTCTCCCCGAAGCTCAGCCGTCCGACCCATTTGGTGTTCTGCACACCCGGCGCGTTGGGGACGATGATCCGCGCGGGGTAGCCGTGGTCCGGTGACAGTTCCGCGCCGTTGACCTTGAGGGCGAGCAGTGAGCGCGGGTCGCGGACCTGGTTGTCGCGGAGGGCGACGGTGCGGAAGGAGCCATGCCGCTGGAGGGATTCCACCAGGACGCCCGGCGGCTGGCCGCCGAGGCCGACGAGCGCGGCGAGATCGGCCAGCCGTACGCCCTCCCACCGCTGGTCGGGGGTGGACCACCCCTCCACGCAGGCGATGGGGAGCGCCGCGCCGTGCTGGGGCAGCCGCAGCACCTCCTGACGGGTCAGGGCGAGTTCGCGGTCCCCGCCGCGCAGCACCAGCCGCCAGTCGGCGCCCATGTCGCGGGCGGTGATGCCGACGCCCGCGGCGGTCTTGTTGATCTGGAAGCCATTGGGGCCCCGGCCGGGTTCGCGGTTGTGCGGGGCGAGCAGCGCGGTCTCGCGCAGCGGTCCGCCGATGCTCTGGCCCGCGGTCACCACCAGCAGGGCGGCCGACCCGGCGCCGACCATGCCGAGCGCGCCACGGCGCGAGATGGTGGGCGGGGCGGGGTCGGGGCTCACCAGACCGGTCTCGTCCGGTGGTTCCGGCTTGGTGCGTGAGACCGGTGTGCGCAGCTCCGCCCGCAGGTCACGGCCCTTCAGCGAACGCACCATCCGGGGGAAGCGCAGCACCGCGTGGACGACGAAGGCGGCCATGAAGACCCAGGACCCGTAGAAGTGCAGCGGGTAGAAGGACCCCGGGAAGATGTAGTCCAGCTGGACGTTGAGCACACCGGTGGCGAACACGAAGAGCCCGCCGCCGACCAGGGCCAGCAGCGACAGCCGTTCCAGCCCGTGCGCCAGGGACCGCACCGGCGGCCGTTCGAAGAGCTTGGGGACGACCGACCAGAGCTTGGCCAGCAGGACGGGGATGAGCACGATGCCGAGGGTGACGTGGACGCCCTGGGTGACGCGGTAGAGCCAGGAGGGGTGCGTCGGCCAGTCGAAGAGATAGAAGCCGAGCAGCCCCTTGTCCGGTGTCTTGTCGTTGACCGGGGACAGGCCGGGGTTGTAGGCCGCGTACGAGAGCAGACCGGTCACGAAGAGCACGGGGATGCCGACGAGCAGCAGCAGTCCGAAGACGGACGTCAGCCAGGGACCGCGCAGGGGGCTCCGCCATGGGGTGCGGCGCCCGCCGGGGTGGGAAGGGGGGCTCATGGCTCGACCGTAGAGCCGCCAGGGGGCTTTCCGGGGGTGTGAACCGATGACGAAACGCTGACGTCAGCGCGGTGGCGCCGGGGGCACGGCGCGGAACACCGCACGGATCTGACGGTTCGGTGACGGGCCGCGGCGCGGCGCACCTCCGGCCGGTGCCGGGACGTAGCGTGAGGTCGTGAAGCTCCCCCTCCGCCCTGCGAGGCTCCCCCTCCGCCCCGTGCGGCCCCCCTCCCCCGGCGACCGCGGCCCGGGCACCCCCCAGGCCCTCCGGTCCGGCCGCCGCCTCGACGTGCTGACCGCCGTGGCGGGCGCCGTCCTGTTCGCGGTCGCCGCCGTCGTCGGCACCCTGATCCAGCGCGCCTACCACTCCCTGTACGTCGACTGGGCGCCGCTCTACGCCGACTGGCTGCCCCATGTGGGGCCGGGTACGCCCGCCGCGCTGGCCGTCGCCGTGCTCGTCGTCGTCCACGGACCACGGCTCGCGATGCGGCTGCCGTGGCGCGGGCTGCTGGTGGCGGTGTGGGGGACGGCCATGGCGTGGACCTGGTCGCTGGCGCTGGTCGACGGCTGGGGGCGGGGGCTGGCCGGGCGGCTGACCCAGCGCCATGAGTATCTGCGCGGTGTGGACCGCTTCGATGACATCGGCGCGGCTCTGCGCGGGTTCACCGAGCACATCCTGCTGACCCAGCCCGACCACTGGCCGGCGCATATCGCGGGCCATCCGCCGGGTGCGGTGCTCACGTTCGTCGGGCTGGACCGGCTGGGGCTGGGCGGCGGGGCATGGGCGGGCGCGTTCTGCGTCACGGTGGGGAGTTCGGCGGCGGTCGCGGTGCTGGTGGCCCTGCGGGCGCTGGGCGAGGAGGGGGCGGCCCGCATCGCCGCCCCGTTCCTGGTGCTGGCCCCGACGGCGGTGTGGGCCGGTGCCTCCGCGGACGGCTACTTCGCGGCCGTGGCCGCCTGGGGTCTGGCGCTGCTGGCGCTCGCGGCGCGGCGTACGGTGCGCGCGCCGGGCGCCGTGGCACTGGCATCGGGGCTGCTGCTGGGGTTCACCGCCTATCTCTCCTACGGGCTCACCCTGCTGGCACTGCCCGCCCTGGCCGTACTGCTCCTGGCCCGTACGGTGCGGCCGCTGCCCTGGGTACTGGGCGGAGTCGCCCTGGTGGCGGGGGTGTTCACACTGTCCGGATTCGCCTGGTGGGAGGGGTACGACCTGCTGGTCGAGCGCTACTACCAGGGCGTGGCCTCGGACCGGCCGTACGCCTACTGGGTGTGGGCCAATCTCGCCGTGGCGGGGGTGGCCGCGGGCCCGGCCTGTGTGGCCGGTGCGCGCCGGGTGGCGGCGGCCGCCCCGGGGGCGCTGCGGCGGCTGCGCGGGGGCGCGTCCGGTGCCCCGGACGGGCTGCTGGTGCTGACCTTCGCCGCGCTGCTCGCCCTGGCCGTGGCCGATCTGTCCGGTATGAGCAAGGCGGAGACGGAACGCATCTGGCTGCCGTTCCTCCTGTGGATGCTGCCCGGAACCGCTCTGCTGCCCGTGCGGGACCGGCGCCGCTGGCTTATGGTCCAGGCCACGGTGGCACTTCTCATCAATCATCTGCTGCTGACCGGCTGGTGACGGGACCGATGTGAAGAGCAGGTGATACTTCTGTGATACTGGAGGGGACGTACATCTGTATTGGTGCTGGGGGCGGACCCGTTGAAGGCGCTGAAGATCATGAAGGCGTGGAAGGCTTTAATCGCGCGGAGTGCCCACGGAGTGGTGGGGCCCCTCGGCGCGCTCACCGCCGTGGCCGTCGTGGTGGCCCTGCTGATAGCCCTGACCTCGCGCGGAGGTGTGGGGGACACACCGGACGGAGACGTCCCGGCGGCCGCCGCCTCCCCGAGATCGGACCGCTTGCCCAAGGAGGCGAAAAAGAAGAAGGAGAAGTACGCCGACTGGGACGGCAAGGTCAAGGTCCTCGGTGACGGCTCCACTTCCTATACGGGCCCGCAGCCCAAACAGCTGAAGCCGCGGAAGCTCAAGCCCGGTGAGAAGCCGCCGCAGTTCGTGGTGTTCTCCTGGGACGGCGCCCTGGAGGGCGACGACCAGCTCTTCTCGCGGTTCCGCCGGGTCGCGCGGGAGTCGAACGCCACCATGACGTTCTTCCTGAGCGGTATGTATCTGCTGCCCAAGTCCAAAAGCGGTCTCTACCGGCCGCCCCAGCACAAGCAGGGGTCGGCCGCCATATCGTTCCCGACCGACGAGCACATCCGGGAGACACTGCAACAGCTGAGCGGTGCCTGGCGGGAGGGCAACGAGATCGGCTCCCACTTCAACGGTCATTTCTGCGGCACCAAGGGCGGCCAGGACTGGACCACTGAGGAGTGGAAGAGCGAGACCGAGCAGGCATATTCGTTTGTGAAGAACTGGAAGACCAACACCGGCTTCACCGATATCAAGCCCCTGCCCTTCGACTACGACGTGGAACTGGCGGGTGGCCGCGCGCCGTGCCTGGAGGGGCAGAAGAATCTGCTCCCGGTCATCAAGTCACTCGGCTGGCGTTATGACGCCAGTTCACCGGGCGACTTCCAGATCTGGCCGTCGAAGGTCAACGACATCTGGAACTTCCCCCTGCAGCTGGTGCCGTACCCGGAGAGTGAGAAGCAGGTCCTGTCGATGGACTTCAACTTCCTCTTCAACCAGTCCGGGGACAGCACCGAGGGCGATCCGGCGAAGTACCCGGAGTGGGAGCGGCTGACCCGTGAGGGCTATCTGAACGGCTTCGACCGTGTCTACCACGGCAGCCGCGCCCCGCTGTTCATCGGAAACCACTTCGAGGACTGGAACGGCGGCATTTATATGCAGGCCATCGAGGACGTGATGCGGAGCGTCTGTCCTCGTGAAGGTGTGCGGTGCGTATCGTTCAAGCAGCTCGCCGACTGGATGGACGCCCAGGACCCGGAAGTCCTCGCGAAACTGCGGATGCTGGATCCGGCGGAATCCCCGGACTGGCGGACCTTCACCAAGAAGTAGCCGGTCCGGATCCTTGTTCCCTCACCCCCGGGATTGCTCCCGGGGGTGATTCCTTTTCATGCCCGGACGATTCTCACTCCCGGCCGGTATCCCCGGCCGTCACCCCCGGCCGGCCGCCGTCATATAGCGCGTCCAGATGGACAGCGGATACTCGTCCACCGAGGAGACCGCGCCCGCCCCGCCCAAGTCCTCCAGCGGCAGCAGCTCCTGGGTCTTGGGGTCCACCCGCGACAGGGACACCGCCGTCGACAGCTTCTTGGTGTAGCCGATGAACCAGGCCGAGGTGTCGTCCTGGGACATCCCGCGCTTCCCCGCCACCTCGGATCCGGCCACCCGGGCGGCCCGCGCCGAACCCGACTCGCTCTGGACCGCGCCGCGCAGCGCGTCGTCCACCTGGTTCGCGACCGTCGCGCTGAACGCCCGCTTCGTGGCGTCCCTGCGGAGCTGGAACTTGTCCCCGTTGCGGGTGAGTCCGGTGACCGAGTACGGCGGTGCGTGCATCCCCTGGGCGGCGAACGTCCCGTAGGCGCTGGCCATCCGGATCGAGCTGGGGGTGGCGGTACCGAGCGAGAACGCGGGCACCCGGGCGCCGAAGCTGCTGGGCAGCATCCCCGCGTCGATGGAGGCGCGACGGACCCGGTCCAGCCCGACGTCCATGCCGAGCTGCATCATCGGGGTGTTGATCGACTGCACCATGGCCTGGCGCAGGCTGACCTGGCCGTAGGACCGGTCGCCCTCGTTGTTCGCCCGCACGATCTTCCCGCTGCGGTCCCAGTACGGCCCCTCCGGCGTCCGCACGGCCACCTTGTTGTTGCCGTCGTAGAGACTGGTGGGCGTCACGGGTTCCCGCGGGCCTTCGCGGTCGAGCAGCACGCCGTCGCGCAGTCCGGCGGCGTAGACGAACGGGGTGAAGGCCGTACCGGCGGGCACGTTGGAGGCGTTCGCGTCGTTGAAACCCTGCTCCAGATAACCCGGTCCGCCGTACAGCGCGGCGATCCTGCCGTCCGGCGCCACCGAGGCGGCACCGATCCGCACATGGCGGTCACCCCGCCGCTCGTCGGGGTCGAACGAGGCACGCGCCTTCTTCACCGACTTGGCCAGCGCCGTCACCTTCGGCTTCTCGAAGGTGGTGTGGATCTGGTACCCGCCGAGGTCGAAGTCGGCGTCGGAGATATCGGTGTGGGAGCTGACGTACGCCCGCGCGGTCTCCACCAGATATCCGACCTGTCCGGTCAGCCCGGCGGGCTTGGGCGGTGCCTTGGGCTCGGGGAACTTGGTGTACTTCGCGCGCTCCTCGCGCGAGAGCTTGCCGATGTCCACCATCCGGTCGAGCACCCACTCCCAGCGCTCCGTCACCCGCTGGCGGTTCTTCTCACCGAGCGTGGGGTCGAACGACCCGGCGCCCTTGAGCAGGGCGGCGAGCATCGCGCCCTCACTCGGATTCAGCTCTGAGACGTCCTTGCCGTAATACGCGTAGGCGGCCCGCTGAATGCCGTAGGTGCCCCGGCCGAACCAGCTGGTGTTCAGATAGCGCTGGAGAATCTCCTGCTTGCTCATCCGGTCGTCCAGCTTGATCGCCATGAACATCTCGGTGAGCTTGCGGGAGAAGGTCTGGCGCTGGTTCAGATAGGCGTTCTTCACGTACTGCTGGGTGATGGTGGAGCCGCCCTGGGTCTCCCCGCCGGTCACCATCCGGGTCACGGCGCGCATCAGCCCGCTGGGCGAAACCCCGCTGTCGGAGTAGAAACTGGCGTTCTCGGCGGCCAGAACGGCCCACTGGACCTTCTCCGGCACCTTGCCGAGGGGGACCTCCTGGCGGTTGACCGGTCCGGTGCGGGCCATCTCGCTGCCGTCGGCCCAGTAGTAGACGTTGTCCTGCTGGGTAGCGAAGTCGTTCAGGTCCTCGGGTATGTCGGTCCGCATATAGAGAAAGCTCAGCAGCCCGGTGAGGATTCCCACGCAGAAGAGGAAGAGCAGGGACGTCTGGCGCCAGGACGGCAGCCAGCGCAACACCCCCCTGCGGCCCGCCCGGGGGTAGTCCAGCCGGACCCGTCCGGCCATCCAGCGGCGCACCCGCATGAGCCCGCGCCCCGAGGCCGCCGAACGGCGGCGGCGCCCCGGGAAAACCGGCCCCCCGCCCCGGACCTTCGGAGGCGCGGCACGGCGGTGCTTCCGGTGCTTCCCCGCCGCGTTGTTGTCGCTACTGCCCTGCACGTCTTGCCCCCACGCTCACTCCGCGCGCGGGCGCGGCACAAAGGTGTGATCTTCCATCCCCTCACGACCACACGATCCTATTTTCCCCTCCGAACACCTGTCGCCACAGGGGCCCAAAATTTTGTAACAGTGACGAAATTCCGCAACTCAGGACGCCCGGTGACCATTCACATCAGCCCGGACATCCGCCGCCGCGCGGGCTCCGGGGCGTCCGGGACGGGCCCGGGGACGGCCCCGTCCCCGCCCCCGGCGGGTCTCCCGGAGCGCGCCACCGAAGCTCAAATGAAGCTCTGAACCGTACGGGCCGGGGGTTCGTCCTGTTCCTGTGGGGTCATTACCCCGGCACGCGAGAACACACCGCGGGGAACGCGGGACGGAACGAGGAGGGGGAGCATGGTGCGCCTCGGTACCGGAATCGGCTGGCGACCGGAAATCGCCGATGACATCGCGGGACTGCCCGGCATCGACTGGGTGGAGGTGGTCGCGGAGAACGTCTGCCCCGGCCATGTGCCCGACGCGCTGGAGCGACTGCGGGAGCGCGGCACCACCGTGGTGCCGCACGGCGTCTCACTGGGCCTGGGCGGCGCCGAACCGCCCGACCCCGAGCGGCTCAAGGCGCTCGGCGAACGGGCGGAGGCGCTGGGCGCCCCGCTGGTCACCGAGCACATCGCGTTCGTACGGGCCGGGGGCGCGAGGACCGCGTCACCCGTGATCGAGGCGGGCCATCTGCTGCCCGTGCCCCGTACCCGGGACGCGCTCGACGTGCTCTGCGCGAACGTGCGGATCGCGCAGGACGCGCTGCCGGTGCCGCTCGCGCTGGAGAACATCGCGGCACTGATCTCCTGGCCCGGCGAGGAGATGACGGAGGGGCGGTTTCTGGCCGAGTTGGTGGAGCGGACCGGAGTGCGGCTGCTGATCGACGTCGCCAACCTCCACACCAACCACGTCAACCGGGGCGAGGACCCGGCCAAGGCACTGGACGAGCTGCCGACCGAGGCCATCGCCTATGTCCATGTGGCCGGCGGGGTGGAGCGGGACGGGGTGTGGCACGACAGCCACGCCCACCCGGTGACCCAGCCCGTCCTGGACGTCCTCGCCGAGCTGTGCGCGCGGACGGCGCCGCCCGGAGTGCTGCTGGAGCGCGATGAGGACTTCCCGTCGGCCGGGGAGCTGGCGGGCGAACTCGACGCCATCCGCGCGGTGACGGCGGCGGGGACGGCGCCCGCGACCCCGTGGGTCCCCGGGGCCCCGGACCTCCGCCCGGCGGCCGGCGGTCCCGGCGAGGCCGCGCTCGACGCCGCCCGGCAGCGGCTCGCGCTCGCCCAGACCTCCCTGCTGTCCGCGCTCGTCGCGGGCACCCCGGCCCCCGAAGGCTTCGACCGGCGGCGGCTGCGCGTCCAGAGCGCGGCGCTGACGGCCAAGCGCGCCTCGGTGATCGCCCATGTGGCGCCCGAACTGCCGGAGATCCTGGGCGACGGGTTCCGCCCCGCCTTCCTGGCGTACGCGGACCGCCGCCCGATGACCGGCGGCTACCGCCGCGACGCCCTGTTGTTCGCCGAGCACCTGCTCGCCGAGGACCTGCCCCGGGACCCGGCGGCACGGCGGCGGCTGACCCAGTGGTGGAAGGAGCGGTCGGGACCGGCACCGCTGCGGGCGAACCCCGCGGCCCGCCTCACCCGCGCCCTGCGCCACGCCCTGAGCGGAAGGTGACGGACATGATCGCGACAGTGGTCCTGGTCTACGCGGCGGCTGCCGCCTCCATCGCGACCCTCATCACGGGCACCGTCAGGTCCCGTACCGCGGGCGGGCCCACGGCGGCCCCCGAGGCGCACGACGCCCTGGAGGCGGCCTTCCTGGCGGGCGGGCCCGGCCGGGTGGCCGACACCGTGATCAGCGCGATGCACAGCGACGGACGGCTGGCGGTCGGCGGCCCCGGCGTGGTCTCGGTACGGCAGCCGGTCGGGCGCCACCCCGTGGAGAACGCGCTGCTCAGGCACTGCGCCCAGGCGCCGCACGGCGGACTGGCCCTGCTGCGCCGGAAGCTGATGCGCAGTCTGGAGGTGCAGGCGATCGGCGACGGGCTGGCGCGTCGGGGGCTGATGGCGCGGCCCGAGCGGATCCGCTTCTGGCGGCGCTGGGCGATCACGCAGATCGTGGCCTCCTGGACAGGGGTGTTCGTGGGCATCTGGGTCACGGTCGCCCAGGACGGCGACAGCCGGGCCGACCTGCCGTTCATCGTCGCGGTCCTCCCCGCGCTGTTCCTCGGCTTCGTCACCGGCGCGGCCTGCGCGACCGCGGGCCGGCGCCGGGTGACCGGGGCCGGGAAGCGGGCGCTGCGGACGTACACCTCGGCGGCGGAGCACCGTGCCCCGGCCGCTCCCCCGCCCGCCACGGTGCCGGACGACCGTCCGGGCCCGTCCGGGCCGGGAGGCCACGGACCGGGCCATCACCACGACCCGTACGGCGCCCAGGCCATGACCGGCGTGGCGGTGGCCGTCGCCCTGGGCGGCGCGGTGGCGCTGACCGCGGACGAGGCGCTGCGGGACCAGCTGCTGGAGGCGGGCGCGGCCTCGGCCGCCGCGTCGGGCGGCCTCGGCGGGGACGTCAGCATCTCCGTGGTGGACTCCTCCGACGGTGGGTGGTGCGGCGGAGACGGTGGGGGCGGCGGCTCGTCCTGCGGCAGCGCCTCCTCCTGCGGGGGCGGGTCCTCGTGCGGCGGCGGATCGAGCTGCGGGGGTGGCTCGAGCTGCGGTGGCGGCGGGGGCTGCGGCGGCGGCTGAGCTCCGGGACGGCACGGTGCGGACGCCCCCGTCGGGGGTGCGTGAACCGCCCGTGCCGTTCCACATCGTGAAAACTGTGGCGCGCCGGGGCCGGGTCCAGTAGAACTCGGCCATGTTGTGGGTCCCGTTCCTGCTCGTCGCCTGGGGTGCCGCGGTGATCAGCTGCGTCCGGCTGTGCCGGGCAGCGGTCGCGGCCGCCCACCCCCTGGATCCCGATCCGGCCGTGGGCCGGGCGGCGCTGGGCCTGTACGAGACGGCCTTCCTGGCGGGCGGCCCGCGCCGGGTCGGCGATCTCGCGATGGTGGCGATGTACCGCGAGCGCCGTCTGCTGCTCGCGCACACCGGCTGGGTCACGGTGGTGGACCCCGAGGGCCGCGACGAGCTCGAACGTTCGGTGATCTCCGCGATAGGCCCCGAGGGCCAGTCGCCCGTACCGGCCGTCCGGGCCGCGCTCGCCGCCGCCGAACCGGTGCGGGCCCTGGCCGACCGGCTGGTGGGCGCGGGGCTCGCGGTCTCCGCCGCCGCGCGGACCGATGTGGCCGCCGCGGTGCGGCAGGTCGGGGCGGCGTGTGTGCTGGTGCTGCTGTCGGCCGCGGGCGCGCTGCTGCTGGTGCCGCCCGCCCCGGGGCACGGACCGGTGGCGGCCTGGTTCATCCTGCCGCTGGTCCTCACCGCGGCCTGTCTGGTGATCGCCCGGGTGGAGGCGCACCCCTACTCGCGCTGGGCGTCCCCGGCCGGACAGCAGCTGCTGGGCCGGATCGACGTCCCGCCGCGCCGGGCCGCGGCGCGGGGCGGCGGAGCGGCGGCGGATCCGGGCGGTGACGACGGCGAGCTGCTCACCGCGGTCGCCGTCCACGGCACCGCCGCGCTCTCCGATCCCGCGCTGCGCGCGGCGCTGAAGGCGCATTGGGGTCAATGACCCCGACACCGCCACGCGGTGCTTTACACAGCCAACAACCGCACGAAACATGCCTTTTATCGCGTCACGCAGCACCGCGCACCGCGGAAAGGGATGGCTTGTGAGAGCAGCAGCGCTGTACGGCATCCTCGGACCGCTGTCCCTGTCACTGGGGATGACCACACTGCTCGCGGCCCCGGCCACCGGGCGTCCGCTGGCCGCGCCCGCCGCCTCCCCCGCGGCGGCAGGGGCGGCCGGGGCGGCCACCACCGGCGCCGTCGACGGCCGGGCCCGGGCCGCCGGGACCGCCGGGGCCACGGCCACCCTGGCGGCCGCGGCCGCCTGGTCCGCGTCCCCCGCCTCCCCCGTCGCCCCCGCACCGGCCGCGGCGGCTCCCGCCGGCCGCTCCGCCGAAGCGCGGGGGCTCGCGCTCGCCGCCCGGCGGGCCACCACCCACGGGATCGACTTCGGCCGCTGCCCCCTCGCCGAGGGGCTGGCCGCCCCCATCGCCTGCGGCACGGTCTCCGTCCCGCTGGACTACGCCCGGCCCGACGGCCCGCAGATCTCGCTCACCGTCAGCCGGGTGCGCGCCACCGGCCCCGCGACCCGCCGCCAGGGGGCACTGGTCTACAACCCGGGCGGACCCGGCGCCAGCGGGATGGCGTTCCCCTCGTACGCGACCGAGGAGCGGTTCCGGCGGGTGGCGGCGGTCTACGACTTCGTCGGCTACGCGCCCCGGGGGGTCGGCCGCTCCGCGCCGCTGTCCTGCCAGTCGCCCGCCGCCTACGCCAAGGCACCGACCAGCTCACCGCCCCATCCGTCGGCGGCGTTCAAACGGCGCCTGGTGACCCGGGCGCAGGCGTACGCGCGCGGCTGCGCCCGCCGCGCGGGATCCGCGCTCGCGCACTACACCACACTCAACAACGCCCGGGACCTCGATGTGCTGCGCGCGGCGCTCGGCGAGCGGCGGCTGACCTTCATGGGCGCCTCGTACGGCACGTACTACGGCGCGGTGTACGCCACGCTCTTCCCCGGCCATGTGCGGCGGATGGTCTTCGACAGCGTGGTCAACCCCGACCCCTGGCAGATCTGGTACCGCAACAACCTGGAGCAGTCACTCGCCTTCGAGCGCCGCTGGCGGGACTGGCGCACCTGGGTGGCCCGCCATGACGCCGTCTATCACCTCGGCGACACCGCGGCGCGGGTGCTCGCCTCGTACGAGAAGGCACGGGCGCGGCTGACGCGGGAGCCCGCGGGGACGGTGGGCACCGCGCAGCTCCAGAACGCGTTCCTGCGGACCGGTTACAACGACGCCTACTGGGACCCGAGCGCCCGGGCGCTGGCCGCCTATCTGCGCGGTGACTCCGCCCCGCTGACCGCCCTGGCAGCGCCCGACCCCGCCACGGCGGCCGAGGACGAGAACGGCACCGCCGTCTACACGGCGGTGGAGTGCAATGACGCGCCCTGGCCACGCACCTGGGCCACCTGGGACCGGGACAACACCGCGCTGGCCCGCCGGGCGCCCTTCGAGACGTGGGACAACGTCGCGATGAACCTGCCGTGCGCGTTCTGGCCGCTGAAGCACCAGCACCCCGTCGACGTCGGTGCCGGAACCCGCACCGGGCGGGGCCGCGGTGCCCTGCCACCGGTCCTGCTGCTGGCGGCCGAACGCGACGCGGCCACGCCCTACGCGGGGGCGAAGGAGCTGTGGCGGCGGCTGCCCGGCTCCTCCCTGGTGACCGAGCGGAACGCGGGGACGCACGGGCTGTGGGGCGGGCCCGATGACTGCGTCAACCGCCATGTCGACACCTATCTGCTGACCGGGAAGGTCCCCGGCCGGAGCGCCGACTGCGCGGGCCGCGCCCAGCCCGAACCGCAGCCGGAACCGGCCCCGCTGCCCGACTCCGGCAAGCAGCCCGCCGCACTGCCCGGGACCCCGTGAGGTCCTGACGCCCCGGGCGCGGCGGCGGGGGCGGCGTCCCGTCAGGCGAGCCCGGCGACCAGCTCGGAGACCTCCTTGCGCCGTCCGGTGTAGAACGGCACCTCCTCGCGCACATGGCGGCGCGCCTCGGAGGAGCGCAGATGACGCATGAGGTCGACGATCCGGTGCAGTTCGTCCGCCTCGAAGGCGAGGATCCACTCGTAGTCGCCGAGCGAGAAGGAGGCGACGGTGTTGGCGCGCACGTCGGGGTAGCCGCGGGCCATCTTGCCGTGGTCGGCGAGCATCCGGCGGCGGTCCTCGTCGGGCAGCAGGTACCAGTCGTAGGAGCGCACGAAGGGGTAGACGCTGACATAGTCACGCGCCTGCTCGTCCGCGAGGAAGGCGGGGATGTGCGACTTGTTGAACTCCGCGGGGCGGTGCAGCGCCATGTTCGACCAGACCGGCTCCAGGGCCCGCCCGAGCCGGGTGCGGCGGAAGAGGTTGTACGCCTCCTGGAGGGCGTCGGAGGTCTCCGAGTGCCACCAGATCATGACGTCCGCGTCGGCGCGCAGCCCGGAGACGTCGTAGGTGCCGCGCACGGTGACGTCCTTGGCGGCGAGCTGGGCGAAGAGCTCCTCGACCTCGTCGGCGTAGCCGGTGCGGTCCTCCGGCAGCACGTCGCGCAGCCGGAACACCGACCACAGGGTGTAGCGGATGACCTCATTGAGGTCCTTGGCCTTCTTGCCGGCGTGGGGAGTCTTGTCAGGAGCAGCAGTCATGCTCCCCATTCTCGCCCCCGGTCTCCGGCGTCCGGCCCCAGGGTGGCCCCGGTGTGCTCCAGCACCTCATCGGCGGCCCGGCGGGCGCTGGCGACGCACGCGGGGATGCCGACACCGTCGTAGACCGCGCCGCACACCCGCAGCCCCGGCAGCTTGGTGACCTCCGCGCGGATGCGGGCGACCCGGTCCAGATGGCCCACCGGGTACTGCGGAAGTCCGCCGTCCCAGCGGTCGACCCGGGTGGCGACCGGACGGGCGGTGAGGCCGACCGCCTCGCCCAGATCGGTGAGCGACATCCCCACCAGATCGGCGTCGTCGCGCCTGAGGTCGTCCTCGTCCTCGAACCGCCCGATCGAGGTACGCAGCACGAACAGTTCGGAGTCCGCCTCCCGCAGCCAGCCCCATTTGCGGCTGGAGAAGGTGGCCGCCTTGATCCTGTGACGGTCGACCGGTGGCACCAGGAAGCCGCTGCCCCGGGCGACCGCGTCCACGTCCGCGCGGCGGAAGGCCATGGTGATCAGTGCCATCGAGGCGTAGTCGACGGTGGCCAGCTCGGCCGAGGCGGCCGGGGAGTCGGCGGCGAGCAGCCGCGCGGCGGCGGGCGCGGGAGCGGCCAGCACCACCGCGTCGGCCCGGAGCGCGCCGCCGTCGGTGGCGACGGCCCAGCCGTCGGCGGTCCGCCGCAGCTCCCGTACGGGGGTGTGGGTGCGGATCTCGCCGCCCCGGGCGCGCACCGCGTCGGCCACCGCGAGCGGCAGCCGTCCGACGCCGCCGTCGATCCCCATGAAGACCGGGCCGCCCTGGCGCCGCGCGGCCCGCGCGACCAGCTCCCGCACCCCCTCGGTCAGCGGGCGCCCGGAGCGCGCCACCTCGAACAGGGTGGGCACCGACGCGCGCATCGAGGTGCGGTAGACATCGCCCGCGTACACCCCGCCGAGCAGCGGCTCGACGAGCCGGTCGACGACCTCCCGGCCGAGCCGTGCCGCGATGAACTCACCGAGCGCCACATCCTCGCCGACCTCCGTGGGAGGCAGTGTCTCCTCCTGGGCGATCCGCGTGAGTCCCTCCCGCGAGATCACCCCCGAATCGGCCAGCGGGCCGAGCTCCCCGGGCACGCCCATCAGATGTCCCTTGGGCAGCGGCCGCAGCTCACCGCGCGTCCACAGGGAGGCGTTCGCCGTCGCCGGGGACTGGAGACGCTCACCGATGCCGACCGCGCGCGCCAGGTCCACCGCCTCGGGGCGCCGGGCGAGCATCGACTCGGCGCCGAGGTCCACCGGAACGCCCTCGATCTCCCCCGCGCGCAGCTTTCCGCCCAGCCGCTCCGTCGCCTCCAGGACGGTCACCCGCGCCCCGGCCTCCAGCAGCCGGTGGGCCGCCGCCAGGCCCGAGATCCCGCCACCGATGACGATCACATGACCGGTACGCCCCGCCCCGGGGGTGCTGCTCGCGTTCATGTCCCCACTGTCTCAGACCCCACTCCCCGTGCCGCGCGGGCCGGGTGGCGTCCGGGGCGGCACCGCGCGGGGCGAGCGCGTCCCCGCCGCGGACCCTCCGTGTGGGTGATCCCGTCCCCGGCGCCCGCCACACCGGGCCCGGCGCGCCCGTAGCGTGGGCCCGGCAGGGTCGGAGAGATACGGCGGCGGAGGGGCACGGGCCATGGCGGCGCGGCGGATGGTGGTCATCGGGGGCGACGCGGCGGGGATGTCCGCCGCGTCCCAGGCACGCAGACTCAGCGGCCGGGGCGAGCTGGAGATCCTGGCCTTCGAGCGCGGCCACTTCACCTCGTACTCGGCCTGCGGCATCCCCTACTGGGTCGGCGGTGACGTGGACGGCCCCGGCTCCCTGGTCGCCCGTACCCCCGAGACCCACCGCGGCCGCGGTATCGACGTCCGGACGCGCACCGAGGCGATCGAGATCGACCCGGCCGGACAGCGGGTCCTGGTCCGTGACCTCGAGCGGCCGGACGACGGCGAGCGCTGGTACGACTACGACGACCTGGTGATCGCCACCGGCGCCCGGCCGCGCCGCCCGGCCATGCCGGGCATCGACGCGCCCGGGGTGCACGGTGTGCAGACCCTGGACGACGGCCGGGCGCTGCTGGACACCCTGGAGGGCATCCGCGTCGAGCGCGCGGTGGTGGTCGGCGCGGGGTACATCGGGGTGGAGATGGCCGAGGCCCTGGTGCGGCGCGGCTGCCGGGTGACCGTGCTGGAGCGGGGTGAGCAGCCGATGGCCACGCTCGACCCCGACATGGGGCGGCTGGTGCGCGAGGCGATGACCGGGATGGGCATCGACACGGTCACCGGCGCCGAGGTCACCGAGGTGATGACCGGTGAGGACGGCCGGGTGCGGGGCGTGGCCACCAAGGTCAGCGAGTATCCGGCCGAACTGGTGGTGCTGGGGCTCGGGGTGACCCCCGAGACCGCACTCGCCCGTGCGGCGGGGCTGCCGCTGGGCGAGTCCGGCGGGCTGCTGACCGATCTGGCGATGCGGGTCCGCGGCCAGGAGCACATCTGGGCGGGCGGCGACTGCGTGGAGGTGCTCCACCTGGTCTCCGGCCGCACCCGGCACATCCCGCTGGGCACTCACGCCAATAAGCAGGGCCAGGTCATCGGCACCAATGTGGGCGGCGGTTACGCCACCTTCCCCGGGGTCGTGGGCACGGCGGTCAGCAAGGTCTGCGATCTGGAGATCGCCCGCACCGGGCTGCTGGAGACCGAGGCGGCGGCCGTGGGGCTGCGGTTCGTGACCGTCACCACCGAGTCGACCAGCCGGGCCGGGTACTACCCCGGCGCCCGCCCCATGACCGTGAAGATGCTCGCCGAGCGCCGTACGGGACGGCTGCTGGGCACGCAGATCGTGGGACGCGAGGGCGCGGGCAAACGCGTGGACATCGCGGCGGTGGCGCTCACCGCCGGGATGACGGTGGCCCAGGTGGCCGCGCTGGACCTGGGCTACGCGCCGCCGTTCTCACCGGTGTGGGACCCGGTGCAGGTGGCGGCGCGTCAGGCGGCCGCGGAGGTACGGGCGGCGGAGTCCGCCTAGGCCTCGTCCAGCAGCCCTTCCAGCGGCGTCAGCCGGTCCCGCGCGTAGCCGGCCAGGAACCACGGGCACGTCCAGGCGTCCGGGTCCAGGGCGCCCTCGGGCGCCGGGTGCTCCCCGGGCGCGTACAGATGCGGCAGTCCGTCGAGGAACCCACCGCGGTCCGGCACCGGATGGGCGGGGTGCGCGCACTCCCCCTCGGGCCGGGCGGCGACGGCGGCGCGCAGCGCCGGAACGACGTCGCGCAGCACCGAGACCGGTGGGTCCGGATAGGCGGTGCGCATCGTCTGACCGGCGGTCAGCAGCAGTACGGCGCGCTCCCGCGGGTCGGTGGTCCCGGCGTGGCGGCGGGCGGCCCACAGCCCGAGGTCCAGGCCGTGCGGCTGCTGGGCGGAGGTGTCCTGGAGCCGCTCGACGATCAGCCCGATCTCCAGCCGTCCGTCCGGGCGCAGGTACTCGGCGTCCAGGGCGGAGGTGTCCCGGCGCCCGAAGAGCCGCTCACGGCCGGTCCGCAGCAGCTCCAGCGTCTCCTCGGCGTGACCGGCGATGAAGGCGGGGCACAGCAGGGCGGCCATCCCCTTGTTGCCCCAGCCGTGCTCGAAGACCTCACGTCCGGCGGGACTGCTGAGGACGACGCCGAGTTCGGCGGCCTCCGGTCCGCTGTCGGAGAGCGCCGGATGCGTCCGGTGCCCGCACCCGGCCCCGGCGAACCCGGTGAGTGCCTTCTCCAGCCCGTCGATCAGCTCGTCGAGGACGAACCCGGCGCGGACCATCCCGGAGACCGCGTGCCAGCTCACCGCCCGCACGAGCAGGACGTACCCGGCGATGTCCAGCGGATCGTCGGCGAGGCTCAGATCGCGTCCCGCCGCCGCCACCTCCTCGTCGGTCCCGCCCTCGGGATAGCCCTCGAGGAGCGCCGAGAGCTCCTTGATCCTCCGCAGGTCCTCCCTCGGCAGCCGGGGCGGGACGTCCCCGGCCGAACCGGGTTCCACGATGTTCGAGGCGATCCGCGCGAACCCGGCGACGTTGCGCGGGCAGCGCCATTCCTCGCGGGGCGCGGACGGCTCCCAGACCGCCGTCTCGTCGGCCGTGAGCCGCAGGTCCTCGGCGAGGTCCTCGGCGCTGTCGCCGTAGGTCGTCCGGTAGGGGTGCGAGGCGTGGTCGCAGGGCCGGTCGCGCAGGGCGCCGTCGGCTGCGGCGAGGGCGTCCCGCACGGGGACGGTCAGCTCCTCGGCCCGCAGACCGCTGACATACGGCGCCATCATCACCAGGCCGAGGGTCCAGACATACGCCGACGGACCGCCGGGATCGGCCGCGAGCCGGGCCGCGCAGTCGAGCACCGCGCGGTCGTACCCGTCCTCCCGGGCGTCGCCGTAGAGCCAGATCTCGTCCCAGGTGCCGGTCAGTTCCCCGACGGCGTCGGCGTCCAAGTCGTTCATGATCGAAACGACGCGCGGTGTCCTGGCGCGGTTCCGGCCGTCAGACCGAGCGCGCGGTGTGGGTGTGGACGTACTCCACGAGCCGGGTCAGCGCGTCCGGATCGGTGGTCGGCAGCACCCCGTGGCCGAGGTTGAAGATGTGTCCCTCCAGGCCCCGGGCCGCGTCCAGCACCTCGGCCGCCTTGGTCTCCACCGCCTCGCGCGGGGCGAAGAGCACCGCGGGGTCGAGGTTGCCCTGGAGGGCCCGGCCGGGGCCCACCCGGCGGGCGGCCTCGTCCAGCGGCACCCGCCAGTCGACGCCGACGACGTCCGCGCCCGCCTCGCCCAGCAGCCCGAGCAGCTCACCGGTGCCGACGCCGAAGTGGATCCGCGGTACGCCGTATCCGGCGACGGCCTCGAAGACCTTGGTGGAGGCGGGCATCACGCTGCGCCGGTAGTCGGCCGGGGCCAGGGCGCCGACCCAGGAGTCGAAGAGCTGGACCGCCGAGGCGCCCGCCTCGATCTGGACCTTCAGGAAGGCCGCGGTGATGTCCGCGAGCCGGTCCAGCAGATCGGCCCACAGCTCCGGGTCCCCGTACATCAGGGCCTTGGTGTGCTCGTGGTTCCGCGAGGGGCCGCCCTCCACGAGATAGCTGGCGAGCGTGAAGGGCGCACCCGCGAAACCGATCAGCGGGGTGGCGCCGAGCTCGCCGACGAGCATCCCGACGGCTTCCGTGACGTACTTCACATCATCCGGCTCGAGCGGACGCAGCCGCTCCAGATCCGCCCGGGTCCGGATGGGCTCTTCCACGACGGGGCCGACCCCGGGCTTGATGTCGAGGTCGAGACCGATGGCCTTGAGCGGCACCACGATGTCGCTGAAGTAGATCGCCGCGTCCACCTGGTGGCGGCGCACCGGCTGCAGCGTGATCTCGGTGACCAGGTCGGGCCGCATACAGGACTCCAGCATCGCGGTGCCCTCGCGGACCTTGCGGTACTCCGGCAGCGAGCGCCCGGCCTGCCGCATGAACCACACCGGGGTGTGCGGCACCGGCTCCCTCCGACAGGCCCGGACGAAGGCCGAATCGTCGGTGGCACGGGTCGCGGAACGGCCGGTCTGCTGCTGGCCCGAGGGCCGCTCTGTGGCGCTCATGCCCCAAATCTTCGCACGGGCCGAACGAGTGACCCGCCAACCCGGGTGTTCCTCCCCGATTGAGGCGCTCGATGCGCCTAGTCTTCCGGGCATGGCAGCGGTTCAAGGACACCTCTCGAACGGTGCTGACGGGGCTGACGACACGGACGCGGGTGGGGAGGGCGCCCCCCGCGCCTTCCGGCGTGCGGTCGCCGGGCTCCGCGGTGCGCGGGTGCGGCCCGAGGTGGAGCTCGACCCGACCCCACCCCCGCGGCGGCTCGCCCCCTTCTCGTACGCCCTGGAGGCCGTGGTCACCGAGGACGGCGGGGACGGTGCGGACGAGGACGACGAGCTGGCCGAGGGGCGGCTGATCCTGTTGCACGACCCGGCCGGGCACGACGCCTGGCAGGGAACGTTCCGCATGGTCACGCTGGTCCACGCGGATCTGGAGCCGGAGATCGCGGCCGACCCGCTGCTGCCCGAGGTGTGCTGGTCCTGGCTGACCGGTGCGCTGGAGGCGCGCGGGCTGTCCTACGGCGAGCCCAGCGGCACGGTGACCCGGGCCAGCTCGCACTATTTCGGCGCGATGGGCGAGCGGGAGCCGTCCACCCGGATCGAGATCCGCGCCTCCTGGACCCCCTCGGAGCATCCGGCCCCCGAACCGGCCCGCCCCGGCCCGCGGCACCCGGAGGAGCGGCCGGGCGGGGACGCGGCGGAGCCGGGCGTCCCGGACACCGGTGCGCACCTGGCCGCCTGGTGCGATCTGCTGTGCCAGATCGCGGGTCTGCCCCCGGCGGGGGCCGCCGAGGCGGGCATCGTCTCCCTGCCGCAGCGCCGGGGGCCGCAGCCGCGGTGAAGCCGGCCCCGGGGCGCCGCCGGGGCGCCCCGGCCCCCGGAGGCGGCCGGCCATGACCCACCCGCGGTCCGGCTCCCGGACCCCGGACACCCGCGCGCCCGCCCGGGGGTCGCGCCCCGGCGGGAGCGCCCCCCGGAGCGGTCCGGGGAGCGCCAGGTCCCGAAAAAGAACGCCATTGATCGAAAAGCCGTCCTAATTGCCCGAATTGTTACTCACCAAATCGTGATCATTCTCTAAAGCCCGGCCGGATCGGTGCCGAAGGACGTGGTGACCCGTCCCACCACTTCCCAGGAGGCCTGGTGTCTGTTCTCCTCGAGCAACCGTCCAGCCTGGTCGCCTACCGCCCGAACAAGCCGACGGCCATGGTCGTCGTCGCCGACCCCCGCGTTCGTTCCACCGTCACCCGTCATCTGTGGGCCCTTGGGGTGCGCGACGTCATCGAGGCGTCGTCCATCGCGGAGGCCCGTCCCCGAATCGGCAACCCGCGGGACATCTGCGTCGCCGATGTCCACCTCCCCGACGGCTCCGGCCTCACCCTCCTGTCCGAGACACGGGCCGCGGGCTGGCCGAACGGCCTCGCCCTCTCCGCCGCCGACGACATCGGCGCCGTGCGCAACGCCCTGGCCGGAGGGGTCAAGGGCTACGTCGTCACCGGCACCCGCACCAACCTGGGCATCCCGGGCCGTCCGGGCGCCGCCCCGCTCGGCGCCGCCGCCCGGATGCACCGCCGCCCGCCGGGCGCGCCCGGCCACCCCGGGGGCTACCGGGAGCTGTCGGGCCGCGAGGTCGAGGTGCTGCGGCTGGTTGCGGAGGGCCAGTCCAACAAGGCCATCGGCGTCTCGATGGGCCTGTCCGCCCTCACCGTGAAGAGCCACCTCGCCCGGATCGCCCGCAAGCTGGGCACCGGCGACCGCGCCGGAATGGTCGCGGTCGCACTGCGTACCGGGATCATCCACTGAGCCGTATCCACCCGCCCGCCCACCGCGCCGCCCCGCCGGTCTCCGCGCCCGTCGACGGAACGTTCCGTCGACGGGCGCCCTGCGTACCCGGCGTACACAGCTACCCTTGACAGGTGACCGACGCCCAAGAGACCGCAGCAGAGACGACACTGCGAACCACCGGGGGCGCTCCTCCGGACGACCTCCCCCCGGCGCCGGTCCCCTTGCTGGAGCCGCGCGAGGGCATCCCGCCCGTCACCGCGGACGCGGACGCGCTCGCCGAGGTCGTGGCGGCGTTCGCCGCGGGCCACGGACCGGTGGCCGTGGACGCCGAGCGTGCCTCCGGCTACCGCTACGGACAGCGGGCCTACCTGGTCCAGCTGCGCCGGGCCGGAGCGGGGACCGCACTGATCGACCCCGTCGGCTGCCCCGACCTCTCGGGGCTGGGGGACGCCATCGCCGACACCGAGTGGGTCCTGCACGCCGCGACCCAGGACCTGCCGTGCCTGCGTGACATAGGCATGGTCCCGGCCCGGCTCTTCGACACCGAACTCGCCGGGCGGCTGGCCGGGTTCGCCCGGGTGGGACTCGGCGCCATGGTCGAGAACATCCTCGGCTACGCCCTGGAGAAGGGCCACTCCGCCGTCGACTGGTCCACCCGTCCGCTGCCCGAGCCCTGGCTGCACTACGCCGCGCTCGACGTGGAGCTGCTGGTGGACCTGCGCGACGCGCTGGAGGAGGAGCTGACCCGGCAGGGGAAGCTGGACTGGGCGCACCAGGAGTTCGCGGCCATCGCCGCGGCCCCGCCCGCCCCGCCGCGCAAGGACCCCTGGCGCCGTACGTCGGGGATGCACAAGGTCCGGCGGCGCCGGCAGATGGCCGTGGTGCGCGAGCTGTGGACGGCCCGGGACCAGATCGCCCAGCGCCGCGACGTCTCCCCGGGCAAGGTGCTGGGGGACGCGGCGATCGTCGAGGCCGCGCTCGCGGTGCCGACCAGTGTGCGGGCGCTGTCCGCGCTGAACGGCTTCGGCCACCGGATCAGCCGCCGCCAGCTCGAGCAGTGGCAGGCCGCGGTGGACCGGGCGCGCGCCCTGCCGGAGGCGGAACTCCCCCAGCCGGGACAGCCGGTGGCCGGACCGCCGCCGCCCCGGGCGTGGGCCGACAAGGACCCGGTCGCCGCGGCGCGGCTCTCCGCGGCGCGGGCCGCGGTGACGGCGCTGGCCGAGCGGCTGAACCTGCCCCAGGAGAACCTGATCGCCCCGGACACCGTGCGGCGGCTGTGCTGGGAGCCCCCGCAGGAGCCGAGCCCGGAGGCCGTCGCCACCGTGCTGGCCGGTCACGGCGCCCGCGCCTGGCAGATCGACCAGGTGGCCGAGGTGCTCACCGGGGCCCTGGAGGCGAGCCCGGCCTGAGGCCCGGCACGGGGAGGGGCGGTGTGTGCGGCCGCTCGGGTCTGTGACCTTCGACGCTCCGGCGGCGGGGACTGGGCACCGTGGTTACTCATAAGTAGCATGAGGGTGTGCGCACGCCGTCACAGGCGTGCCCGCAGCAGTGCCATCCCGCACCTGGAGGAGAGCCAACGTGCCTCGTACCGCTAGGGACGTCGTCTTCGTCGACGGCGTCCGCACCCCATTCGGCAAGGCGGGCCCGAAGGGCATCTACCACGAGACCCGCGCCGATGACATGGTCGTCAAGTGCATCCGGGAGCTGCTGCGACGCAACCCGGACCTGCCGCCGGAGCGCATCGACGAGGTCGCCGTCGCCGCGACGACGCAGATCGGTGACCAGGGTCTGACCCTCGGCCGCACCGCGGGCATCCTCGCCGGGCTGCCCCAGTCCGTCCCCGGCTACTCCATCGACCGGATGTGTGCCGGTGCGATGACCGCCGTCACCGCCACCGCGGGCTCCATCGCCTTCGGCGCCTACGACGCGGTGGTCGCGGGCGGTGTCGAGCACATGGGCCGCCACCCGATGGGCGAGGCCGTCGACCCCAACCCGCGCTTCGTCTCGGAGAAGCTCGTCGACGAGTCGGCCCTGTTCATGGGCATGACCGCGGAGAACCTCCACGACCGGCTGCCGCACCTGACCAAGCAGCGGGCCGACGAGTACGCGGTGCGCAGCCAGGAGAAGGCCGCCAAGGCGTACGCCAACGGCAAGATCCAGCAGGACCTGGTGCCGATCTCGGTGCGCCGCACCAGCCCCGAGGGCGGCGAGACCGGCTGGGGTCTGGCCACCTCCGACGAGCCGATGCGCCCGGGCACCACACTGGAGAACCTGGCCGGGCTGAAGACCCCGTTCCGTCCGCACGGCCGGGTCACCGCGGGCAACTCCGCCGGTCTCAACGACGGCGCCACCGCCTCGCTGCTGGCCTCCGAGGACTTCGCCCGTGAGCTCGGCCTCCCGGTCAGGATGCGGCTGGTCTCCTTCGCCTTCGCGGGCGTCGAGCCCGAGGTGATGGGCTACGGCCCGGTCCCGTCGACCAAGAAGGCCCTCGTCAAGGCGGGGCTGACCATCGACGACATCGGCCTGTTCGAGGTCAACGAGGCGTTCGCCGTCCAGGTGCTGTCCTTCCTGGACCACTACGGCATCGCCGACGACGACCCGCGCGTCAACCAGTACGGCGGCGCGATCGCCTTCGGCCACCCGCTCGCCTCCTCCGGCGTCCGTCTGATGACCCAGCTGTCCCGGCAGTTCGAGGAGCAGCCCGAGGTCCGCTACGGCATCACCACCATGTGCGTCGGCTTCGGCATGGGCGCCACGGTGATCTGGGAGAACCCGCACTTCGAGGGGAACAAGTGACCACCACCGCAGAGCTTCTCAAGGGAGCCGCCGAGCTGTTCCCGGACGAGGTCGTGACCCAGGCGCACGTCCGCCATCTCGACCTCCCCCAGAACGCGGGCCGCTTCGCGCTCATCACCCTGGACAACGGCCTGGACCACACCAAGCCGACCACCTTCGGCCCGGCCTCGCTCGCCCACCTCAACGCGGCGATCGACCAGGTCGAGAAGGAGGCGGCCGACGGCACGATCGTCGGTGTGGGCCTGACCGGCAAGCCGTTCATCTTCGCCGTCGGCGCCGACCTCAAGGGCGTGGAGCTGCTCCGCAGCCGCGAGGACGCGCTCGCCATCGGCCAGGGCGGCCACGCGGTCTTCAAGCGGCTGTCCTCGCTGGCCGTGCCCACCTTCGCGTACTACAACGGCGCGTCGATGGGCGGCGGTGTCGAGGTCGGGCTGCACTGCTCCTACCGCACGGTCTCGGCCGCGCTGCCCGCCTTCTCACTGCCCGAGGTCTTCCTCGGTCTGGTCCCCGGCTGGGGCGGCTGCGCGCTGCTGCCGAACCTGATCGGCGCCGACCGCGCGGTCAAGGTGATCGTCGAGAACTCGCTCAACCAGAACAAGCAGCTCAAGGGAGAGCAGGTCTACGAGCTCGGGATCGCGGACGCGATCTTCGAGGGCGCGGACTTCCTGGAGCAGTCGCTGATCTGGACCGCGGCCGTCCTCCGCGGCGAGATCCGGATCGCCCGGCCCGAGGTGGACCGCGGCGACGCCTGGCACGAGGCGGTCGTCCGCGGCCGCGCCATCGCCGACAGCAAGGTGCACGGGGCGGCCCCGGCCGCGTACCGGGCGCTGGACATCATCGACGCCGCCCGCGACGGCGACCTGGACCGCGGCTTCGACGCCGAGGACCAGGCGCTGGCCGACCTGATCATGGGCGGTGAGCTGCGCAGCGGTATCTACGCCTTCAACCTGGTGCAGAAGCGCGGCAAGCGTCCGGCGGGTGCGCCGGACAAGTCGCTGGCCCGTCCGGTCACCAAGGTGGGCGTGGTGGGCGCCGGTCTGATGGCCTCGCAGCTGGCGATGCTGTTCGCCCGCCGTCTGGAGGTGCCGGTCGTGCTGACCGACATCGACCAGGAGCGCGTGGACAAGGGCGTCGGCTACGTCCACGGCGAGATCGACAAGCTGCTGCTCAAGGGCCGGGTCAACCAGGACAAGGCCAACCGCCTCAAGGCCCTGGTCACCGGCTCCCTGGACAAGGCCGCCGCGTTCGGTGACGCCGACTTCGTCATCGAGGCCGTCTTCGAGGAGATGGGCGTCAAGCAGAAGGTGTTCGCCGAGGTCGAGGCGGTCGTGCCGGCGCACGCCATCCTCGCCACCAACACCTCCTCGCTGTCGGTCTCCGAGATGGCGTCCACGCTCAAGCACCCCGAGCGGGTCGTGGGCTTCCACTTCTTCAACCCGGTCGCGGTGCTGCCGCTGCTGGAGATCGTCCGCGGTGAGCAGACCGACGACGCGTCGCTGGCCACCGCCTTCGGCGTGGCGAAGAAGCTGAAGAAGACCGCCGTGCTGACCAAGGACGCCCCGGCGTTCGTGGTCAACCGGATCCTGACCCGCTTCATGGGCGAGATCCAGAACGTCATCGACGAGGGCACCCCGGTCGACACGGCGGAGCGGGCCATCGAGCCGCTCGGTCTGCCGATGTCCCCGCTGGTGCTGCTGGAGCTGGTCGGCCCGGCCATCGGTCTGCATGTCTCGCAGACCCTCAACCGCGCGTTCCCGGACCGCTTCACGGTCTCGGAGAACCTCAAGCGCGTGGTCGAGGCGGGCAAGCGCGGCTTCTACGTCCATGACTCCGGGAAGCCGGAGCTGGACCCGGAGGTGCTCGCGCTGATGCAGCAGGGCGACACCGTGCTGACCGAGGAGCAGGTGCGCGACCGCGTGCTGGACGCCGTGGCGCGGGAGATCGGCCTGATGCTCGAGGAGGGTGTCGTCGCCGAGGCGCAGGACATCGACCTGTGCCTGATCACCGGTGCGGGCTGGCCCTTCCACCTGGGCGGCATCACGCCGTACCTGGACCGCGAGGGCGTCTCGGAGCGGGTGAACGGCAAGCCGTTCCTGGCTCCGGGCGTGGCCAGCGTCCCGGCCTGACGGCGGCCTCCGGGCCCCTGATCCACGGGCGCCGGACGGATCCCTGACGATCCGTCCGGCGCCCGTCGGCGTCCTCTGGCGTCTCCTGGGCCGCAGGCGGCCCGCTCAGCGGCCGCCGACACGGCTCCAGGCCCGGAGGGCCAGACCGCGCTCATCGGTCTTCTGACGGGCCACCAGCAGCGCGCCGTCCAGGGAGAGGGCGGCCAGCACCACCCGTCCCAGGCTGTCGAGGGCGAGCGCCGGGTCATGCGCGCCCTGTTCGCCCGAGGGCGTCCACCACACGCCCGCCGTCTCGTCCTCCGTCGGATGGGCGGCGACGGACAGCCTTCCGCTCCCGGTGTCGCGGTGGACCAGGACGGTGCAGTCGTGGCCGTCCACCGGGGCGCGCAGCACGGCGACCGGTCCGGAGCCCTCCTCCCCGCCCAGGGCCACGGTGTCCCCGGTCTCCGGGCGCCAGGCGAGCAGCCCGCCGCCGTCCGCGTCCCGCCAGTAGTGGGTGACGGTGTCCCGGCTGCTCTCCACGGCGGAGGCGGACCACGCCTGGACACGCGCCGGTATGTCGTCCCCGCGGCGCAGGGTGCCGCCGGGCTCCGGCTGGAACCAGCGCAGGGCGGCTCCCGCACCGGCCGGGGCGAGGAGTTCGACCCGGCCATCGGCGGTCGCGGCGGCGGACAGCCCGTCGAGCACGTCCTTGCCCTTGAGATCGGTCCAGCCGCCCCATTTGCCCTTGGCGTCCTGGCGGCGGCAGCTCACCCCGCGCCCGGCGTTGCGGACGAAGACGTGCACCGCGCCCGAGGAGTCCACGGCCACGGCGGGGGCACCGGTGCGCGCCGCCTTCCCCCGGTCCTTGGGGTGCGGGGTGCCGAGCGCGTGCCACGCGGTCAGCGGACGGCCCGTCTGGAACTGGGTGGCATGGACGACGTCGATCCGTGGGGGCTCGCCCCCGGGGCCGGGCTTGCGCCGCAGCCCCACCAGATGCGCATAGCCGTCGGCACCCTGAGCGACCGTCACCGCGCCGAGGTCCGGGGCGGCTATCAGCCAGGGGCCCGTCCACGACGGCCCTCCCGGACGGTCCTCGGTCCAGCGGGCGACACCTCCCGCCACCGGTGCGTAGGCCGTGAGCCTGCCGTCCTTGCCGCGGAGCAACCGCAACGCCATGGCCCGCCGCCACCCTCCCCGGCACTGTCGCCGTGTTCACACCCCGTCCATAGTATTTTGCCTGGTCTATGAACGGTTCTGACGCCGGTCCCGGTCCGGCCCCCGGTCTGGTGGTCGTGGACGCGGCGAACGTGGTCGGTTCGGTGCCCGACGGCTGGTGGCGCGACCGCCGTGGCGCGGCCGAGCGGCTGCGCGACCGGCTGGCCGCCCCCGCCTCCGACGGCCTCCCCGTGGCGCCGGGCGTCCCCGCCTGGGCGACCGGTCCACCGCTGGACCTGGTCCTGGTGGTCGAGGGTGCGGCCCGCGGGGTGGAGTCGGTGGCGGGGGTCCGGGTGGTCGCCGCCCCGGGCAGCGGCGACGACCGGATCGTGGAGCTCGTCGCGGAGCGGGGGCCGGACCGCCCGTGCCTGGTGGTGACCGCCGACCGGGGGCTGCGCGCCCGGGTGCGGGAGCTGGGCGCGGAGGTCACCGGCCCGCGGACGGTGCGCCCCGGGAGTTGAGGGTCAGCGCCCGGCCGGGAGGTTCATCCGGCTGTGCCGGCGTCCGTAGAGGAAGTAGACGACGAAGCCGATGGCCATCCACACCCCGAACCGCAGCCAGGTCTCGGCGGGCAGATTGAGCATCAGCCACAGTGAGGCGGCCACCGACACCAGCGGCAGCACCGGCACCCAGGGGGTGCGGAAGGAACGCGGCAGATCGGGGCGGGTGCGGCGCAGGATGATCACGCCGAGGGCGACCACGACGAAGGCGAAGAGGGTGCCGATGTTCACCAGCGCCGCCAGTTCGGAGATGCTGGTGAACCCCGCCACGATCGCGATGATCACGCCCAGCAGGACGGTGGACCGGTAGGGCGTGGCGAACCGCGGATGCACCTTGGAGAAGACCCTCGGCAGCAGCCCGTCCCGGCTCATCGCGAAGAACACCCGGCTCTGGCCGAGCAGCAGGATCATGCACACCGTGGTGAGGCCGACGGCCGCGCCGAAACTGATCAGGCCCGCGTAGAACGGATGGCCGGTCTCCTTGAAGGCGTCGGCGAGGGGGGCGTCGATCGACAGCTCGGTGTACTTGCGCATCCCGGTGACCACGATGGACACCGCGACGTACAGCAGGGTGCAGATGAGGAGCGAGCCGAGGATGCCGCGCGGCATGTCGCGCTGCGGGTTGCGGGTCTCCTCGGCCGCGGTGGCCACGATGTCGAAGCCGATGAAGGCGAAGAAGACCACCGCGGCGGCGGCGAAGATGCCCTGGACGCCGTAGGTGGTCGGCTCGTAGCCGAACATCAGCTGGATCAACGGCGCGGTGAGTCCGGAGCCCTCGACGGTGCCCTTGGGCTCGGGGATGAAGGGGTCGTAGTTCCCGGGCTTGATGAAGAACGCGCCCGCGATGATGACCAGCAGCACCACGGTGACCTTCACCGCCACGACCACGGAGGTCACCCGCGCGGACAGCTTCATGCCGACGACCAGGATCACGGTGAGCACGAGCACCAGCAGGAAGGCGAGCAGGTCGAAGCCGAAGCCGTGGGCCGCCTCGGGGCCGGAGAGGGCGGCCGGGAGGTGCCATCCGGCGTTGTCCATCAGCGAGCGCATATAGCCGGACCAGCCGACCGCGACCACGGCGGTGCCGAGCGCGAACTCCAGCACCAGGTCCCAGCCGATGATCCAGGCGGGCAGTTCGCCGAGCGAGGCGTAGGAGAAGGTGTACGCGGACCCGGCCACCGGCACGGTGGAGGCGAACTCGGCGTAGCACAGGGCCGCGAGCGCGCAGACGATGCCCGCGACGACGAAGGCGAGGGCGGTCGCCGGGCCCGCCTGCTCCTTGGCGACGGATCCGGTCAGCACGAAGATGCCGGTCCCGATGATGACGCCGACGCCGAAGACGGTGAGGTCCAGGGCGGAGAGGGACCGGGTCAGCGCGTGCTCGGGCTCCTCGGTGTCCTGGATGGACTGCTCGACGGACTTGGTCCGCAGATAGTCCGGCCGGGCCCTGACCCTGGTACCACGGCCCGCGGAGCCGCCGTCGGGTTTCTGCTCGCTCACCGGTGCCACCTCCACGCCTGCCCGTGCCCCGTGCGGGCCCATGGTTCAGCCAACCGGTGAGGAGCGGGCGGGGGCACACTCCGGGCCCCCGCCGATTCACCCGATGGGGCGGGCCCGCGGGATACGCGCTGGGCCGGTCGGAGCACGAGGCTCCGACCGGCCCTGGAGGATGTGACGGCCGGGTCTAGTCGCGCACCGGCTCCCCGGCGGACGTCCGCTGCGCCACCTGTGCGTCCCGGTCCGCACCGGCCGGGCCGGTGGTCCCGGCCGCGCCGTCGTCGTCGCGGTTGCCGATCCGGGAGACCAGGCCGGTCACCTGGCGGGCGATGTCCGGGGCGGTCAGCCCGATCTCGGCCATGACCTCCTTGCGGGAGGCGTGGTCCAGGAACCGCGGCGGGATGCCGAAGTCACGCACCGGCATGTCGACACCGGAGTCGCGCAGCGCCTGGGCGATGGCGGAACCCACACCGCCGACCCGGCTGTTGTCCTCGACGGTGACCACGACGCGGTGGCGCTCGGCGAGCGCGGGCAGCTCCTCGTCGACCGGCTTGACCCAGCGAGGGTCCACTACCGTGGTGGAAATGCCCTGTTTGTCGAGAAGGTCGGCAACCTCCAGGCACATCGGGGCGAGCGCCCCGACCGAGACCAGCAGCACGTCCGGCCGCTCGCGGTCGGCCCGCGCGGGCTCGCGCAGCACGTCCATCCCGCCGATCCGGCCGACGGCGGCCACCGCGGGACCCACCGCGCCCTTGGAGTAGCGGACCACGGTCGGCGCGTCATCGACCTGGACGGCTTCCCGCAGCTGGGCGCGGACCTGGTCGGCGTCGCGCGGGGCGGCGATCCGCACCCCCGGGATCACCTGGAGGATCGACATGTCCCACATGCCGTTGTGCGAGGCACCGTCCGTACCGGTGATCCCCGCCCGGTCCAGGACGAAGGTCACCCCGCACTTGTGCAGCGCCACGTCCATCAGGACCTGGTCGAAGGCGCGGTTGAGGAAGGTGGCGTAGACCGCGAAGACCGGGTGCAGACCGCCGGTGGCCAGGCCCGCCGCCGATACGGCCGCGTGCTGCTCGGCGATGCCGACGTCGTAGACCCGCTCCGGGAAGCGCTTGGCGAACTCGGTGAGGCCCACCGGGTGCAGCATGGCCGCGGTGATGGCCACGATGTCCTCGCGCTCCTCACCGAGCTTGACCATCTCCTCACCGAAGACCGAGGTCCAGTCCGCGCCGGAGGCGGAGATCGGCAGACCGGTGTCGGGGTGGATCTTGCCGACCGCGTGGAACCGGTCCGCCTCGTCCTGGAGGGCGGGCTGGTAGCCGCGGCCCTTCTCGGTGAGGCAGTGCACGATGACCGGGCCGCCGAACCGCTTGGCGCGCTGCAGCGCGGACTCCAGGGCCTCGATGTCATGGCCGTCGATCGGGCCGACGTACTTCAGCCCCAGATCCTCGAACATGCCCTGCGGGGTGATGAAGTCCTTCAGCCCCTTCTTGGCGCCGTGCAGGGTCTCGTAGAGCGGCCGGCCGACGACCGGGGTGCGCTCCAGCAGGTCCTTGCCGCGGGCGAGGAAGCGCTCGTACCCGTCGGTGGTGCGCAGTGTGGCGAGGTGGTTGGCGAGGCCGCCGATGGTCGGTCCGTAGGAGCGCTCGTTGTCGTTGACGACGATGACCAGCGGACGGTTCTTGGCGGCGGCGATGTTGTTGAGCGCCTCCCAGGCCATACCGCCGGTGAGCGCCCCGTCACCGATCACGGCGACCACGTGGTCCTGCTTCTTGAGCAGCTCGTTGGCCTTGGCCAGGCCCTCGGCCCAGCCGAGGACGGTCGAGGCGTGGCTGTTCTCGATGACGTCGTGCTCGGACTCGGCACGCGAGGGGTAACCGGACAGTCCGCCCTTGCTCTTGAGCCTGGAGAAGTCCTGGCGGCCGGTGAGCAGCTTGTGGACGTAGGACTGGTGGCCGGTGTCCAGCAGCACCTTGTCCCGGGGGGAGTCGAAGACCCGGTGCAGGGCGATGGTCAGCTCGACCACACCGAGGTTGGGGCCGAGGTGGCCACCGGTCTTGGAGACGGCGTCGACGAGAAAGGTGCGGATCTCCGCGGCCAGCTGGTTCAGCTCCTCCGGAGCGAGCCGGTCCAGATCGCGCGGTCCCCTGATGCGGGTCAGCAGCACCCGTGCCTCCTTGCTTCGAGCGTCTCCATCGAGCCTTGCCGGTCCGCCCGAGTCTAGTGTTCCGCTCTGTGCCGAAGACCCCGGCCCATGCGATGTCGGTCACGCGAACGGACGAGCCCGGCACCGCCCCAGGGGCGGTGCCGGGCCATGGTCCCGCGGACGCCGCGGATCAGCCGCGTCCGGCGGAGCGTTGTGTTCTGCGCGACACCGAGTCGATCACGACGGCGGCCAGCAGCACCCCGCCGGTGATCATGTACTGCACGGAGTTGGCCACACCCAGGAGGCTCATCCCGGACGAGATCGAACCGATGACCAGCATGCCGAGCATCGCCGACCAGACCGAGCCCCGGCCGCCGAAGAGGCTGGTGCCACCGATGACCGCCGCCGCGATGGCCTCCATCAGCAGGTTGCCGGTACCGGCCTGCTGGCTGGCGGAACCCACCCGGGAGGCGATCATGAGACCACCGCAGGCGGCCATCAGCCCGGCGAGGGCGAAGACCGACACCCGGATGGCTGCGACGTTGATGCCCGCGCGCCGCGCCGCCTCGACGCTGCCGCCGAGCGCGATCACCTTGCGTCCGTAGGCGGTGCGGCGGACCACGAAGTCCAGCAGCACCAGCACCGCCACGAAGATCACCAGGCCGAGCGGCAGACCCTTGTACTCGTTCAGCCGCCAGGCCGCCGTGAAGAGGATCGCCGCGAGCACCACGGTGCGCACCACGATCTCGCTCAGCGGTCGGGACGGGACGCCGGCCGCCTTGCGCCGCCTGGTGTCGGCGAACTGGGCGAGGAAGAAGCCCACCACCGCGACCGTGGCAGCCCCGTACGCGGCGGCCAGCTGGGTGAAGTAGTGATCGGTCAGGGTGCGGACGAAGCTGTCGTCGTCGATGCCGATGGTGCCGGTGGTGCCCAGCACCTGGAGCATCAGTCCGTTCCAGGCCAGCAGACCGGCCAGGGTGACCACGAACGCCGGTACACCGATCTTGGCGAAGAAGAAGCCGTGGATCGCGCCCAGGACCGCACCGGCACCCAGCGCCGCGGCCACGGCTATGCCCTCGGGCACCCCGTGGTTGACGTTGAGCACCGCCAGGGTGGCCGCGGCCAGACCGCTGACCGAGCCGACGGAGAGATCGATCTCACCCAGCAGCAGGACGAACACGATCCCGACCGAGATCATGCCGGTGCCGCCGATCAGGACGGACAGGTCGGAGAGGTTCTTGGGCGAGAGGAAGGCGCTGTCCTTCCACTGGAAGACCGCCCAGATGATGGCGATGCCGACGATGACCGGGACCGCGCCCAGATCACCGCTGCGCATCTTGCGGCTGAACTCCGTCAGATAGCCCTTGAAGCCCTCCTGGCGCACCAGCAGCCGCGGGTCGACCACGGTGACGGCGTCCTTCGCGACCGGGTTGGGGTCGGCCGCACCGCCGTTCCCCTTGTTGCCGCCGTTCTTCCTGTGGACGTTGGTGGTCACTTCGCGACCTCCCCGGTGCGCGCCTTGCGGCGGGTCACGGCGTTGTCCGTGGCGCCGGTGATGGCGGAAATGATCTCTTCCTGAGAGGTGGAACGGACCTCGAAGGTGCCGTTGTTGCGGCCCAGGCGCAGCACCGCGACCCGGTCCGCGACCGCCTTGACGTCGGCCATGTTGTGGCTGATGAGGATCACGGCGAGACCGCGTTCGCGCAGCCGCTCGACCAGGTCCAGCACCTGGGCGGTCTGCTCGACGCCCAGGGCGGCGGTCGGCTCGTCCAGGATCACCAGCTTGGGCTCGCCCAGCATCGACCGCGCGATGGCGACGGTCTGCCGCTGACCGCCGGAGAGCGAGGCGATCGGAATCCGGACGCTGGGGATCCGGATGGACAGGGTCTGGAGCAGCTCACGGGCGCGGCGCTCCATCTCGACCTCGTCCAGCACTCCGCCGCGCAGGATCTCGCGCCCGAGGAAGAGGTTGCCGACGACGTCGATGTTGTCGCAGAGGGCGAGGTCCTGGTAGACGGTCGCGATGCCCAGCTCCTGGGCGTCGTGCGGCCGGTTGATCTGGACCGGCCGGCCCTGCCAGGCGAGGACGCCCTCGTCGGCGGGGCCGACTCCGGCGATGGTCTTGACGAGGGTGGACTTGCCCGCGCCGTTGTCGCCCACCAGGGCGACAACTTCACCGGCATGGACCTCCAGGTGGATGTCGCTCAGCGCCTGGACAGCGCCAAATCGCTTGGAGATCCCGCGCAACGCCAACACGGGTTCGTTCGGCACGATGGCCATCTCCGTTCCGGGCAGGGCGAGCCCTGCTGCATAACGGAGGGGAGAGCGCTCTCTCCCCTCGACTGGGGGGTGTCAGGGGGCCGTTGCGGGCCGCCCGCGCAGGTCGCGGGCGGCCCACCGGGCGCTACTACTTGAGGAGACCGGCCTCTTCGCAGGCGGCCTTGTACTTGGCGGTGCAGATCTTGTCGACCTTGTAGAGACCGTCCTTGACGACGGTGTCCTTGATGTTGTCCTTGGTCAGCGAGACCGGGGTGATCAGCGTGGCCGGGATCCCCTTGGTGGTCGGGCTGTCCACCGTGTTGGACTCGTTGGGCTTCTCACCCCGGCCGAGCGCGATGACCATCTCGGCGGCGGCGGTGGCCTCCGGCTCGTACGGCTTGTAGACGCTCATGTACTGGGTGCCGGCCAGGATGCGCTGCACACCGGCGAGTTCGGCGTCCTGTCCGGTGACCGGGGGCAGCGGGTCCACGCCGCCGCTCTTGAGCGAGGTGATCGCACCGCCGGCCATGGTGTCGTTGGCGGAGTAGACACCGATGATGTTGTTCTTGCCCAGGGAGGAGATGGCGCCGTTCATGTTCTTGTTGGCCTCGTCGGCGAGCCAGCGGTCGACGTCGTAGCTCTTGCCGATGTCGACCTTGCCCTTGAGGACGGAGAGCGCGCCCTTCTTGAACATCGCGGCGTTGGGGTCCGCCTCCCAGCCGTTGAGCATGACGATCTTGCCGTCCTTGGCCTTGTCGCCCAGCGCCTTCAGCAGCGCCTCGCCCTGGACCTTGCCGACCTTCTCGTTGTCGAAGGAGGTGTACCCGGAGACCGGGCCCTGGGCGAGCCGGTCGTAGGCGACGACCGGGATGTCGGCCTCGTCGGCCTTCTTGACCGAGCCGGCGATGGCCTCGGAGTCCACCGCGTCCAGGATGATCGCGTCGACCTTCTTGGTGATCATCGAGTCGACCTGCTGCTGCTGGAGCGCGGGGTCGGACTTGGCGTTGACGTAGACGACCTTGCACTCCGCGCAGAGCGCCTTGATCTTCTTCGTGATCAGCGGCCGGTCGAAGTTCTCGTATCTCGCGGTCTGGTCCTCGGGCAGGAGCAGTCCGATGGTGAGGGGGCCGGTCTTCTTCTTGCCGTCCGACTTGTCGTCGCCGGCTTCCTTCGCCGAACCGCAGGCGGCAAGCGAGACCGCCATGGACACGACAGCACTGGCGATGGCGACGCGACGCATCGTTGCGTTCATATTGGGGGTGACCTCCCTGACGAGGCCGCGTCCACGCGGCCGAGGTGGCTGGAAGTCAACTCGGCCGCCCGCATGACGTCAAGAAGTAAATCCTTAACGAGATGGCAACGGTGCCATTCGTTATCTGAGTGAACGCAGCCGGACGAGGCCGCATAGACACAGCGTGACCGGACAAAGGTGGTCAGGTCAGGGCAGGCGCTCCGGCCGGAACCGGCCCCGCCGCACCGGCGGCTCCGTCCAGCAGCGTCGAGTCGCCCATCTCGCTCAGCACCAGCGCCAGCGCGCCCAGCACTTCGGCCCGGCCGCCGAGGGCCCCGGGCATCACCGAGAGCTGCCGTGCGGCGCTGGGGATGGCGTAGCGGGCCACGGATTCGCGGATCGGGGCGAGCACCAGCTCCCCCGCCTCGGCGAGCTGACCGCCGAGCACCATGCGGCTCGGGTTGATCAGATTGCACAGATTCGCCACTCCGCTGCCGATATGGCGCCCGACGTCCGCGATCACCCGTCGGCAGCCGGGGTCGCCCTCGCGGGCCAGCTGCACCATGCGTTCAACGGTCAGATCCATGCCGTGGCTGGAGTAGAGCAGCGGCAGGATGTAGCGGGCCGCGGTGAAGGTCTCCAGACAGCCGCGGTTGCCGCAGCGGCAGACCGGACCCGACTCGTCCAGGGTGATGTGCCCGATCTCGCCCGCCGTGCCGCCCGGACCGCGGTAGATCTGTCCGCTGATCACCAGACCGGCGCCGACACCGTCGGCGACCTTGATGTACGCGAGGTCGGCGACTCCCCGCCCGGATCCCCACACCAGCTCGCCGAGGGCGCCGAGGTTTGCGTCGTTGTCGACGTGCACCGGCACCCCGAGCCGCTGGGCGAGGTCATCGCGCGGATTGGTGCCCGCCCAGCCCGGCAGGATCGCCGTGGAGCCCAGCGTGCCCGTCTCGACGTCGATCGGCGCGGGCACACCGAGGCCGACGCCGACCACCTTGTCCTGCCGCAGTCCGGTGGCCGCGATCAGCCTGCTGACCAGCTGCTCGGCCCGGTCCAGCCCCTGTGAGGCGGATGCGTCGACATCCAGCGGCTCGGATTCCTCGGCCAGCACCTGATGGGCGAGGTTGCCGACGGCGACCCGCAGGTGGGTGTGGCCGAAGTCCACGCCGACGACGATGCCCGCGTCCCCGCTCAGGGAGACGCTGCGGGCCCGGCGGCCACCCGCCGAGGTGGGCGTGACCTCGACCGTTCCCCCGTCCTTGAGCTCACGGACGATATTGGAGACCGTGGCGGCGGACAGCCCCGTGCTCCGGGCGATCTCCGCCTGGGTGAGCGAGCCCGCCATGCGCACCGCCCGCACCACCCGCTCGAGGTTGGCCCGGTGCAGCGACGACTGCGATCCCGGAGTCTCCACGCCCATCCACTCCCGCCTTCACGGGCGGCACGACGACCGCTCCGCCGGCCGGGCCGCAACAGTGAGGCCCGACAGTGTCTCCAACATGTGAACTCTAAGATGAGCCGCCTCGGTTGTCCCACGTCAAGTCCTTGACACCTTCCGGACGGCTCCCGGACACCACGGTGCGCACGGCGCCGCGCCGGTGTGCGGCCAACGTACTGATGTGCGACGTTCCGCGCCGGGGCACCACTGTTCCGCAAGGGTACGGGGCGCCCCCGCCGAACGGCGGGGGCGCCCCGTCAACCGGTGTAAGGAGGCGCCGCTACTTGATCGCGCCCGCCGTCAGCCCGGCCTGGACCTGCCGCTGGAAGATGATGTAGACACCCAGCACCGGCAGCATCGCCAGCACCAGCCCGGCGAACAGCGCCGACCAGTCGCCCTTGTACTGCTGACTGGCCGCGAGCTGCACCAGACCCTGGGTGAGCACCCGCTTGTCCTCCTCGGTGTTCAGCACCGTCGGCAGCATGTACTGGTTCCACTGCCCCAGGAAGTTGAAGATCCCCACGCTGATCAGGCCCGGTTTGGCCATCGGCAGCATCACCTGGAAGAAGGTGCGGGTCTGGGAGGCCCCGTCGATCAGGGCGGCCTCCGCCACCGAGCTCGGCAGGGTCTTGAAGAACGAGGTGAGGAAGAAGACGGTGAACGGCAGCGAATAGGCGATGTAGACCAGGATCAGTCCGTGGAAGGTGTTCAGCAGGGCCAGGTTCTTCATCACGAAGAACAGCGGTACCAGCGCCAGGATGATCGGGAAGCTCATCCCGCCCACGAACATGAAGTAGACGACGCGCCGGCCCGGGAACTCGAAGCGGGCCAGGACGTACGCCGCCATGGCGCCCAGCAGCATGGTGCCGACCAGTGAGCACCCCACCACCACGACGGTGTTGACGAAGAAGTCACCGATGTTCGACTTGCTCCAGGCGCGCGACCAGTTGTCGAAGTGCAGGGTGCCGGGCAGCCCCCAGGGGGAGGTGAAGATCTCCTTGTCGGTCTTCAGGGAGCTCATCACCGCCCACAGCAGCGGCATGGTGACCAGGAGCGCCCAGAGCACCAGCATCCCGTGGGAGAAGACGTTGAGGACCTTGCCCTCGCTGCCGATCCGGCCCTCGGGGGTGTAGCGCGGGGGCAGCTGGTCCCCGGCGGGCTCATGCGGGGCGGCGTCGTCCTTGGCGGCGCCGCGGAGTTCCGAGGGCTGTGCGGGTGAGGTCACTGCGATACCCCCGGATCGTCGGTCGGGCGGCGGTCGTGGTCATGGACGTGCGTGGACGGCCCGGGCATCAGTACTCCAGCCGTTCGCGCCGGCCCAGCCTGGACACCACGACCGCGAAGATCATGGTGACGATGAGCATCGCCACCCCGATCGAGGTCGCGCGGCCGGCCTGCCCGTCGCGGAAGGTCTTGGTGTAGACGTAGTAGCCCAGCACCTGGGTGGAATCGGCGGGTCCGCCCGGCCCCACGGTCATGATCTGGACGACCGCGAAGGCGTCGAGGGCGAGGATGCCCATGTAGATCCAGCCGGTCTGGACCGTGTCCCACAGCAGCGGCAGGGTGATCCGGAAGAAGGTGGTGATCCGGTTCGCCCCGTCCAGCAGCGCCGCCTCGTAGAAGTCCTTGGGGATGGAGCTCATCCCGGCGGAGAACAGCACGACGTAGAAACCGACGTTGCACCAGACCATCACGACCATCAGGCACCACAGGGCCAGCTTCGGATCGGCCAGCCACTGCTGCTCCAGGGCGCCCAGCCCGATACCGCCCAGGAAGGCGTTGAGCGCCCCGTTGCGCGGGTTGTAGGTGAACTGGAACAGCAGGGCGACGATCGCGATCGACAGCACCTGCGGGAAGAAGTACACGACCTTGTAGAGGCTCGATCCGCGCACTCCGGACACGGCCGAGTTCTTCCGGCCCCGGCCGCCCACGTTGAGCATGAAGGCGAAGAAGAGCCCGAGGCCGAGCGTCACCAGCGGTACGACCAGCAGCAGCAGGACGTTGTGCCCGACCGCCTTCCAGAAGAGGTCGTCGTGGAGCAGCCAGTCGTAGTTGTCGAACCCGACCATCTTGAAGTCGGAGCTCAGGCCGGTCCAGTCGGTGAACGAGTAGAGGATGGCCTGGACGAACGGCGAGATCACGAAGACCGCGTACAACGAGACCGGCAGCACCAGGAATCCGATGACAAAGCCGTACTTCTGGAACCACCGGACCACCCCGGGCCGGGGGTCCTGACCGCTCACGGGCCGTACCTTGCCCACGTCCCGCGGACCGGTCCGAGTCCTGACCTTCTCCATCTCACCGACCTCGGTCTTCCCCCGCGGCCACGACCGCTGGTGACGCGTCGAATGTCATCAGACGTGCTTGTACTTCTTGACGGCGTCGTCCTTGACCGTCGCGTCGGCGAAGCTCTGGATCTTCTTGATCGCCTCGGCCGGGTTCATCCGGCCCGCCATCATCTCGCCCAGCACGCCGACGCCGATCTGCTGCTTCTGGAGCGCCACGTACCAGTCCTGGAGCCGCGGGTTGACGACGTTCTTCCCGGCCTTCTCCAGGGCCTCCTGCGCGGACGCCAGCCCCGGCGGCAGGGACAGGCCCTCGGTGCCGCCGTTGAGCGAGGTGAGCGAGGAGACCTGCTGGACGAAGTTCTTGGTGGACTTCTCCCCCAGCATGATGCGCAGCAGCTCCATGCCGCCCTCGGGGTTCTTCGCCGACTTGGGCACGATGAAGGGCTCACCGCCGGAGGCCCACAGGGTGCCGAACGGCATCTTGTCCCCGCTGTCCAGGCTGGACGGCGCCGCCACGGTCATCTGGAAGTTCTTCGGCGTGGTCTTCTTCGCCTCGTTCTCCACCCAGGAACCGTTCGGGATGAACAGCGCCTTGCCCTCGTTCCACGCGGTCTGGGACTCGATGTGGGTCAGCCCCGGGGTGCCCTTGAGGATGTAGCCCTTCCGGTAGAGCTCGTAGTACGCCTCGAAGGCGGCCTTGACGGCCGGGTGCTTCCAGGCGTTGGGCTCCAGGTTGTCGATGGCGGTCAGGACATCGGCGCCGCCGATCTTCGCCATGAAGGGATAGAGGCTGAAGGGCAGGTAGTAGGGGTACTTGCCCGGGTAGGTCCAGCCCGCGATGCCCTTCTTCTTGGCCTTGGCGCAGACCGCGAGCATGTCGTCCCAGGTCTCCGGGTACTCCACGTCCAGCTTCGCCAGATTGGTCTTGGAGTACCAGACGCCGTAGACGGTGTAGGCGTAGTAGAGCACCCAGACGGGCTTGCCCTCGAACTGCCCCATCTCCACGACACCGGGGCGGAGGGTGTCGCGCACCTTCTTCTTCGGGTCGTCGATGGAGGGCGCGTCCAGCAGCGGGGTGAGGTCCGTCAGCTGCTTCTTGCCGACCAGGGTGCCGAAGTCCATCTGCTCGGCGCCGGAGTTGTCGATGAGGTCCGGCGGGGTGCCGCCGTTGAAGCGCGGCTGGAGGGTGGTCTGGATCTTCTGGGTGGCCGAGTGCTTGACCTTGCCCTCGGTCTTCGGGAACGCCTTGGTGAACTCGCTCTCCGCGTCCTTGGCGTACTGCTGACCGAAGCCGCCGTCGAAGATGACGACGTCGAGTCCGGCGCTCTCATTGACGGCAAGCGGGTTCTTGGCGCTCTTCTTGCCCTTGTCGACCTTGTTGGAATCGTCGTCGCCGCCGCTTGCGCAGGCAGTCAGCACGCTGACGGACGGCACGGCGATCAGTCCGAGCGCCGCTGACCGCTTTACCAGGTCACGGCGGCCGACATCCGATGTGGATCCCATGCTCAAGTCCTCGCCTTCGTCAGGACTCAGGCGGTGTAACGGTCTCCCGTACATCTCGCCTCCGGCGAGGGGCCCGACACCGCGGGTCAGTTGAAGCGTGAAGCGGAGTATTGCTGGGTGTGCGCCGGGGAGTGCGGAGGCCCGCCGGGCCCGCGTCAAGAGGGCGGCGGTGCGGCCCTCCCCCTGGGGCGACAGGTATAGTCCACTTGGTATCAACTGGGCAAGATCGAATCTTCATTGGGTAACAGTCTTTCCCGAGTTGAGACCTGTCCGACATACCGTAGGGGGCCACAGCCCGTACGGCGTGCCGCCGTGCGCATGATCACTCGAGAGGCGGTTCCCCCGTGTCCCGGAAGCAGCTCCCCTTGACCACCAGCGTTGTCGTGGCCGCGACACTCGCTCTGACCGCGGGATGCGGCTCCGACGGTGGCGGCTCATCGGCAGGAGACACCAAGGGCGGCGCCGCGATAGGCAAGGGCATGGCCCAGCTCCCCGTCGAGCCCACCGAAGAGCCGACCGAAGACCCCACCGACGACCCGTATGACGACCCCACGGACAGCCCCACCGGCGGATCCGGCCTGGTCACCTCGGACGCCAAGATGGGCACCTGCGGCTGGGGATCGGACGGCAAGCCCTACGCCAACATCAAGATCAGCAACTCCAGCTCCACCACCGCCTACTACACCCTGCTGGTCGGCTTCGTGGACGACGGGGGCAAGGTGGTGACCACGGGCACCAAGTCCGACGCCTCGGTCCCGGGCGACTCCGACAAGACCATCAAGGTCGTGGCGTTCGAGGCGGACAGCGCCAAGAAGGCGAAGAAGTGCCGGCTCTCCCTCGGCACCAAGTCCGACACCGCCGACTGACCGCGCTTCCGAATCACCCTGATGGCCGTGGGCCGTACCCCCCAACGGGCGTACGGCCCACGGTGCGTGGGCCGGGCCGTCGCTCCGCCTCCCGCCGAGTCCGATCCCCGTCGCGTTCTTGACACCGCCCTCCCCCGGCCGTCCTACTTATCTCTGCGCGATACAGCTTGACAACGTTGTCATACGCATGGGGAGGCGGAGCATGCGACAGGGACGACCGCGGCGACGACGGAGAACCGGACGAACGGCCGCCCTGCTGGCCGCCGTTCTGCTGGCGGTCACGGCACAGGGCACGGCGACGGCCGTACCGCGCGGACCGGACACCGCGGACCGCGCCGAGCGGACGTTCGCCTCGTCCTTCGAAGCGGACGATCCACAGCCGGACTGGCGCGACACGGTCGAGACCGGCCCCGACGGGAAGAAGAAGGCCTCCGGCGTCGACGGCGGCTACGCCTCCGGTATCCCCGGCAACGTCACCGACAAGGTCACCGGGGTCCGGGCCAGCGGGGAGAACGCCTCCGGCGGGGAGACCAAGGAGAACCTGGTCGACGGCGAGCTCACCAGCAAATGGCTCGTGTTCGAGAAGACCGCGTGGCTGGAGTTCGAGGTGAGCGAACCGGTCGAGGCCGTCCGCTACGCCCTCACCTCCGCCAACGACGCCCCCGGCCGCGACCCGAAGGACTGGACCCTCAAGGGCTCCGCCGACGGCTCGCACTGGACCGCCCTGGACAGCCGCGAGGGCGAGACCTTCGGCTCGCGCCAGCAGACCCGGGAGTTCGGCTTCGACAACTCCACCGGCTACCGGCACTTCCGGCTGGAGATCACCCGCAACGCCGGGGACGACCTCGTCCAGCTCGCCGAGGTGCAGCTGGCGGTCGCCGGCGGCGCCCCGCCCGCCCCCTCCGAGATGCGCAGCCACACCGACCGCGGCCCCACCGGGTCGCCCACCGCCAAGGCGCGCGCGGGCTTCACCGGCACCCACGCGCTGCGCTACGCGGGCACCCACAAACCGGACGGCCGCGCGTATGCGTACAACAAGGTCTTCGACGCGAACACGGCCGTCGACCGGAACACCGTGCTCTCGTACCGGGTCTTCCCCTCGATGCCGGAGACCGATCTCTCCTATCCGGCCACCCATGTCTCCGTCGACCTCGCCTTCACCGACGGCAGCTACCTCAGCGAGCTGGCGGGGGCGGTGGACCAGCACGGCGCCCGGATGAGCCCGGACGGACAGGCGGCCTCCAAGACGCTCTACGTCAACCAGTGGAACCACAAGGAGTCCCGGATCGGCGCGGTCGCCGCGGGCCGGACGGTCGACCGGATCCTGGTGGCGTACGACTCCCCCAAGGGTCCGGCGCGGTTCCAGGGGTGGGTGGACGACATCTCGCTGACCCCGGAGCGGCCGGAGAAGCCCCCGGCGCATCTGTCCGACCACGCCGTGACCACCCGCGGCACCAACTCCAGCGGCTCCTTCTCGCGCGGCAACACCTTCCCGGCCACCGCCGTACCCCATGGCTTCAACTTCTGGACGCCGGTGACGAACGCGGGCTCCACCGACTGGCTCTACCAGTACGCCCGCGCCAACAACGCCGACAACCTCCCCACCATCCAGGCGTTCGGCACCAGCCACGAGCCCAGCCCCTGGATGGGCGACCGGCAGACCTTCCAGCTGATGCCGTCCGCCGCGTCCGGCGTCCCGGACGCCTCCCGGACCGCCCGCGCGCTGCCGTTCCGCCATGAACGCGAGACCGCCCGGCCGTACGCGTACGGGGTGACCTTCGAGAACGGGCTGAAGACCCGGATCGCGCCCACCGACCACGCGGCGATGATGCGCTTCACCTACCCGGGGAAGCAGGCGAGCGTCCTGTTCGACAACGTCTCCGGTGACGGCGGGCTGACCCTCGACGCGGAACGCGGGGTGGTGAGCGGCTACTCCGATGTGAAGAGCGGACTGTCCACCGGCGCCACCCGGATGTTCGTCTACGGCGTCTTCGACGCGCCCGTGACCGCGAGCGGCAGACTGCCGGGCGGCGGTGGCGAGGACGTCACCGGCTACTTCCGCTTCGCCCCCGGCGAGGACCGCACCGTGACCCTGCGGCTGGCCACCTCGCTCCTCGGCGTGGACCAGGCGAAGACCAATCTGGAGCGGGAGATTCCGGAGTCGTCCTCCTTCGCCCGGGTCGAGCGGGAGGCCCAGCGGGCCTGGGACGAGGTGCTGGGGGTGATCGAGGTCGAGGGGGCCGACCCGGACCAGCTCACCACCCTCTACTCCAGCCTCTACCGGCTGTACCTGTATCCCAACTCCGCCTTCGAGAACACCGGGACCGTCCGCAAGCCCCGCTACCGGTACGCGAGCCCCTTCTCCGGACCCACCGGCGAGAACACCCCGACCCGCACCGGCGCGAAGATCGTCGACGGCAAGGTCTACGTCAACAACGGGTTCTGGGACACCTACCGCACCACCTGGCCCGCCTATTCCCTGCTCACCCCCCGGCGGGCGGCCGAGCTGGCCGACGGCTTCGTCCAGCAGTACAAGGACGGGGGCTGGATATCCCGCTGGTCCTCCCCCGGCTACGCCGACCTGATGACCGGCACCAGTTCCGACGTGGCCTTCGCGGACGCCTACCTCAAGGGCGTCGGGCTCGACGGGGAGGCCGCGTACGAGGCGGCGGTGAAGAACGCGACCACCGTCCCGCCCTCCCCCGGTGTCGGCCGCAAGGGCATGGCCACCTCCCCCTTCCTCGGCTACACGAGCACCGAGACCCATGAGGGTCTGTCCTGGGCGCTGGAGGGCTACCTCAACGACTTCGGGATCGCGCGCATGGGCGAGGCGCTCTACGCCAGGACCAAGAAGGCGCGCTACAAGAAGGAGTCGGAGTACTTCCTGAACCGTGCCCGGAACTACGTCCGGCTCTTCGACCCCCGGGCCGGGTTCTTCCAGGGCCGGGACGCGGACGGGAAGTGGCGGCTGCCGCCGGAGAAGTACGACCCCCGGGTCTGGGGCCACGACTACACCGAGACCAACGGCTGGGGCTACGCCTTCACCGCGCCCCAGGACAGCCGGGGCCTGGCCAACCTCTACGGCGGCCGGTCCGGGCTCGCGAAGAAGCTGGACACCTACTTCACCACCCCGGAGACCGCCTCCCCCGAGTTCGCCGGGTCCTACGGCGGCGTCATCCACGAGATGACCGAGGCCCGTGATGTCCGCATGGGCATGTACGGCCACAGCAATCAGGTCGCCCATCACGCCGCCTACATGTACGACGCGGCGGGACAACCCTGGAAGACGCAAGCGACCGTACGCGAGGTGCTCTCCCGGCTCTACACCGGCAGCGAGATCGGTCAGGGCTACCACGGCGACGAGGACAACGGCGAGCAGTCCGCCTGGTACGTCTTCAGCGCGCTGGGGTTCTATCCGCTGGTGATGGGCGGTTCGGAGTACGCGGTCGGCTCGCCGCTGTTCACCAAGGCCACGGTGCACCTGGACAACGGCCGCGACCTGGTGATCAGGGCCCCGCGCAACAGCGCGCGGAACGTGTACGTCCAGGGCCTTCGGGTGAACGGCAAGCCCTGGCACAGCACCGCGCTCCCGCACAGGCTCCTCGCCCGGGGCGGCACGCTGGACTTCACCATGGGCCCCAAGCCCTCGCGCTGGGGTACGGGGAAGGGCGCTGCGCCCTCCTCCGTCACCCGGGACGACGAGGTGCCCTCGCCGCGCGGCGATCTGACGGTGCCCGGCGGCGGTACCGCCCTGCTGGACGACACCTCGGGCACGCAGACCGCCTTCACCTCGGTGGACCTGCCGGTCAAGGATCCCGGCCGCGCCGTGCAGTACACCCTGACCTCGGCGGACCGGGGCGACGCGCCATCCGGCTGGACGCTCCAGGGTTCGGCCGACGGTTCGCACTGGAAGGACCTTGACCGGCGGTCGGACCAGTCCTTCACCTGGGACCGGCAGACCCGGGTCTTCTCGGTCCGCACGCCCGGATCGTACGGCCACTACCGTCTGGTGGCCGATGACAGGGCCACCCTCGCGGAGGTCGAACTGCTCGGCTGAGGCCGGCCGGGGCCGGGGCCCGCCATGACGCGGGCCCCGGCCTCAACACCCTTGTCACAGCGGCCTGTTCGGAGTTCCCCGGCTGAATTCGCTCTGTTACCTTCCTAGTTCCGCGCTGGGAACACCTGAGCGGATAGAGAAAGGGCAGTATGGGGGACGTACGACTGTCCGAGCGGTGGCAGGAGTTCTATGCCACCGCCGGTGGAACGGATACCGGCCGTGACGGAGTCAGTACCCGGCTGGCGGGTGTGAACGGGGAAACGGGTGCGGGTAAGGACGGTGCCGGCGACGGCGATCTGAAGTCGTCGAAAGGCCCGTGGAATACCGCATCGACATCCCTGGGCGATCTGCACCGCAACGTGGTGCGGGCCCTGGGCGACCTCCGCCACGGCCAGGACGGCGCCGGCGTCGGCGGGAAGTCCGTGGCGGGCCTGGAGAGCACGGGGACGCAACAGCGGGTCTTCAACTCCTGGGAGGCCCGGCTCTCCGTCGTCCGCGACGAGTGCGCCGAGCTGATGGGCAAGCTGACCAAGGCGGGCAATGACCTCGCCCGACAGGACGAGGCCATCGAGAAGCTCTTCAGGGAGCAGAAGACCCGGCCGGTCCCGCCGCCGGGCGGCCCCTCGGGGAGCTGGTGACCGGCCGTGGTGACCTACGCACAGCTGCGGGCGCTCGACCCCGCACAGTTCGAACAGGCCGCGGACGGCTGGCACAAGGTCAGCAGCAACGCCGGGGCCGCCAAGGACCGTCTCGACCAGGAGATCAACGCCAAGCTCCGCGGCGCGCTGAAGGGTGACGGCGTCACCGCGGCGCTGTCCCGGCTGGAGCGGCTCCGCGAGAACTTCCACTACACGCAGGTGGAGTGCGCGCTGATCCTCACCGCCCTCAACGGGCTGGCCTCGGAGCTGCGGTCGGCGAAGAAGAAGCTCGACGACGCCGTGCAGGACGCCCGGACCGCGGGCATGACGGTCCGGGAGAACGGTTCGGTCGAGTACCACGCGCCCACGCCGCTGCTGCCGGGCGCCGTGGGCGGTTCCTCCGGGGACGGCCGGACCCCGTATGTGTCCATCACCCCGCAGATGCGGGCCCAGGGCTTCGCCGACCGGATCGGTGACGCCCTGGGGGACGCGGCGGAGGCGGACGGCAAGTACGCCAGGACGCTCGGCCAGCTGATCACGGAAGCCGATCTGTCGGTGACCAAGGAGGACTGGAACGACGCCGCGAAGGACCGCGGCGCGGTGAGCGAGTCGGTGGGCCGCTATCTGCCCCCGGTCCCCGAGGAGAAGTCACCCGCGGAGAACCGGGCCTGGTGGAACGGACTGTCCGCCGAGGAGCGGGCCGAATACATCTCGCTGTACCCGGCGAGCGTGGGGGTCCTGAACGGGCTTCCCGTCGAGGACCGCGATGAGGCCAACCGGGTCGTCTTCACCGAACAGCGCGCGAAATACCAGACCGAACTGGACAATTATCCGCCCGCGCCGAAACCGAAGTTCATCCTGGCCGGCCGGTCGACGGTCATCACCTCCGAATGGCGGGCGTGGGACGCGCGGCGCGAACACCTCAAGGCCGCGCTCAACGGTATGAAGCGCATTCAGATGCGTTTCGACGACACCGGCAAGGTGGACGCCTTCGACAACACCCGGCCGTCCGGATACACCCCGGCCGGCAGTGGACTCCCCCCGGCGTATCTGCTGGCGTTCGACCCCGAGGAGAACGGGCGCGCGATCGTGGCCAACGGCAATCCGGACACCGCCGACCACACCGCGGTGATGGTCGGCGGCACCAAGGGCACGCTCGGCGGGATCAACAAACCGCTCATCGCGGGCACCAATCTGTGGCAGGCCGCCACCGCGCTGCCCGGCGAGCCGAAGGTGTCCACGATCACCTGGTACGGATACGACGCCCCGCAGAGCTTCGTCCCGGAGGCCATGAAGGACAAGTACGCCGACCGGGCGGCGGGAGACCTCAACGACTTCCTGACGGGGCTGCGCACCGCGCACGACCCGTCGGCCGGCGACCACATCTCGGTGCAGGGCCACAGCTACGGCACCGTGGTCGTGGGGTCGGCCGCCCGGCAGGGCGATCTGCCCGCGGACGACGTGATGCTGAGCGGCAGCCCCGGGGTCCAGGTGGGCCGGGCGCGGGAGCTGGACGTACCCGAGGGACACGTCTGGAACCAGACGGCCGACGACGACTGGGTCCCCGACTGGGGTGCCGTGTCCCACGGCCACCGCGAGGGGCTGCACTGGGTGACGCCCAGCGACGGGGAGTTCGGTGCCCGCCAGATGACCACCGACACCACCGGTCACGGCAACTACTGGCTCGCCGGGTCCGAGACCCTGGAGAACCAGGCGCGGGTGGTGGCGGGCCGCTACGACGACGTCCGCGTACGGTAGCGGGGGCCGTGATGTCCGCATCCGACATCCCGGGCCGCGCCGCCGAGGTGCGGGAGGTCTCCGCGCCGCGGCGGGAGGCCGGGCGGCTCTCCAGCGAGCTGTACGACCTGCTGCGGGTGAAGGGGCGGACCACCGCACCGGGCCCGGGTGTGGGCCCGTGCGGCGATCTGGACCCCGACACCTTCTACGTCATCCGGCACCCGTGGTCGGTGTACGGGGTTCCGGCCGACGAGCTGCGCACCGCCTGGGAGGGACTCCGGGAGGACCTGCCCCGGCACGGCTGGACGATCGTTTCCGAGGGGCGGGAGGAGACCGTCGCCGCGGCGCCGTATCTGATCGCCGACTGCGCCCGGGCACCCTTCACGCTGAAGGCCACCCTGCTCATCCCGACCGCGCGGGACGCCGAACGCGGCGCGGAGCCGGGGATCGGCTTCACACTGGTCTCCGCCTGCTTCCGGGTCCCGGAGGGCGGGACGGTGGCCGCGTACTGACGCCGCGCACCACGGCCGTCCCCGTGCCGCCGGGGCACGGGGACGGCCGGGCGCGGGTCACAGGTTCCGCACCACCTCGGCCTCCCGTTCGGCGTCCAGACCCACCGGCGGGCGGTCCGGACGGTGCGGGGCCACCCCGCCCAGCGCGCTCAGCCAGGTCCAGGTGTCCGCCACCGTCTCGGCCACCGGGCGGCAGCGCAGTCCCGCCGCCAGCGCCTTGGAGACATCGCCGCGGTGCATGGTGTCGCACAGCTCTCCCGGCGGCAGCCAGACCGGCAGTTCGGTCCACGGCTCGATCCCGGCCGCCAGCACGGTCTCCGGAGCGGCCCAGCGCAGCTCCGCCCCGGATCCGGTGACCCGGACACAGCTCTCCAGCAGCTCCCCCATCGTGGTGTGACCCGGCGGGCTGACCACGTTGTACGCACCGCCGAGCCCGCCCTGTGCGGCGTCCAGCACCCACCGGGCGAGGTCGCGCCCGTCGATGTACTGGAGGGGCAGATCACGCGGACCGGGGGCGAGCACCGGACCGCCGCGGGCGATCCGGTTCAGCCACCAGGGGAGCCGCCCGATGTTCTCGTAGGGGCCGATGACCAGCCCCGCACGGGCCAGCAGGGCCCGTTCGCCGAAGGCATCGCGGACCGCCAGCTCCCCGCCCCGTTTCACGGTGGCGTAGTCGCCGCCGTCGGCGTCCGGGGATGCCTCCACCACCGGCCCGTCCTCCGCCAGCCCGGCCGGGGCCGGATAGGCGTACACCGAGCGGCTGGAGACGTAGGCGTACGTCCCGGCGCGCCCGGTGAGCAGCCGCGCGGTGTCCCGGACCGCCGAGGGCGCGCCCGACCAGGTGTCCACCACGACCTCCCACACCCCGCGCTCCAGGGCGGCGAGTCCGCCGGGGGCGGTGCGGTCGCCGTGCAGTGCGGTGACCCCGGGCGGCGGGGGGTGGTGGCCGCGGTGGAACACCGTGACCTCCCACCCGCGGGCCAGCGCCTCCTCGGTGACGGCCCGGCCCACGAACTCCGTCCCGCCCAGCATCAGAAGTCTCATGACGGCGACTCTGCCCGCTCATCGCGGTCCGGCCCAGGGTTCCCTGCTGTCAGCAGAATCGCCCCCGGCGGACAGCGGCGCTTCCGTGCGCCCCGGACACGCGGCGCGGTCATCATGTTCATCGCGCCCGCCCGCGCCCGCCGATTGGGCAGGATGGAGACATGATCCTCCGCCAGTTGCACGACACCGACAAGGACGCCGAGGCGGTGTGGGAGGTGGTCTCGGCCGCGTTCGGGGACGCCGCCGCGCTCGCGGGCCCGGACGGCTGGCCACCGGAGTACGTCGCCGAGGTCCACGACCGCAACCGGCATCTCGCCCGCAGCGATCCGGGCGGCTGCTGGCTCGCCGTGGAGGACGGCGGAATGCCGCTGGGCGCCGCGCTGTCCACGCGCCGCGAGGGCACCTGGGGGCTGTCGATGTTCGCGGTGCTGCCGCGGGCCCAGCGGCAGGGCGTCGGCCGGGAGTTGCTCGCGGCGACGCTGCTGTACGGCCGGGGATGTCTGCGCGGGATCATCTGCGGATCCGAGGATCCGCGTGCGGTGGCCACCTACCGGCGTGCGGGGTTCGCCGTGCATCCGGCGATGCGGCTGCGCGGCACCGTCGGCCCGGAGACCAAGGCGCGGCTGTCCCCGCCGGACGGCGCGGTGCACGAGGGGGTGGCCCGCCACCGGGACCTGCTGGACTCGGTGGACCGCCGCACCCGGGGCGGCGCCCACGGGGTCGACCACGAACTGCTGATGGCTCAGCGGCGGTTGCTGGTGGTGGACGACCTGGCGGGCAGCGGCTACTGCTACGTCGGCGAGGACGGCAAGGTCGAGCTGCTGGCCGCCACCTCGCGCCGGCTGGCCAAGCGGCTGCTGACGGCGGCCCTGCTGTGTCTGCCGGAGGGCGCGGACGCCCGGGTCCCGGCGCTGACCGCCGAGCAGCAGTGGGCGGTGGACGTGGGTCTGGAAGCCGGGCTCGAACTGTCCGCCGGCGGCTATGTCTGTCTGCGCGGTATGCCGCCCCCTGCGCCCTACATCCCCTCGGGGACCTTCCTCTGATCCGGGACACCGGGTACGCGGACGGGCCGCACCCCGCTCGGGGGTGCGGCCCGTCCGGCCGTCGCCGGGATCGGCGTGCCTGCGTGCGGATCGGCCTTACTTGCGGATCAGCGAGCGCAGCACGTACTGCATGATGCCGCCGTTGCGGTAGTAGTCCGCCTCACCGGGGGTGTCGATGCGGACGACCGCGTCGAACTCGACACCGGTGTCGGTGGTGACCTTGACGGTGCGCGGCGTGGTGCCGTTGTTGAGCTCCTCGACGCCGGTGAAGGAGAAGGTCTCCTCGCCGGTCAGGCCGAGGGACTCGGCGTTCGCGCCCTCCGGGAACTGCAGCGGGAGGACGCCCATGCCGATGAGGTTCGAGCGGTGGATGCGCTCGTAGGACTCGGCGATGACGGCCTTGACGCCGAGGAGCGCGGTGCCCTTGGCGGCCCAGTCGCGGGACGAGCCGGAGCCGTACTCCTTGCCGGCCAGGACGACCAGCGGGATGCCCTGCTCGATGTAGTTGCGGGAGGCGTCGTAGATGAACGACACCGGCGCGTCGGCCTGGGTGAAGTCGCGGGTGAAACCGCCCTCGGTGCCCGGCGCGATCTGGTTGCGCAGCCGGATGTTGGCGAACGTGCCGCGGATCATGACCTCGTGGTTGCCGCGGCGGGAGCCGTAGCTGTTGAAGTCGCGGCGCTCGACGCCGTGCTCCGTGAGGTACTTGCCGGCCGGGGTGTCGGCCTTGATCGCACCGGCGGGCGAGATGTGGTCCGTCGTCACCGAGTCGCCGAGCTTGGCCAGCACGCGGGCGCCGGCGATGTCGGAGACCGGGGCCGGCTCGTGCTGCATGCCCTCGAAGTACGGGGGCTTGCGGACGTAGGTCGACTCCGCGTCCCACTCGAAGGTGTTGCCGGTCGGGATCGGCAGCGCCTGCCACTGGGCGTCGCCCGCGAAGACGTCCTGGTAGGACTTGTTGAACATGTCCTCGCCGATGGCGTTGGCCACGACATCGTTGACCTCGGCCTCGGACGGCCAGATGTCCTTCAGGAAGACCGCGTTGCCGTCCTGGTCGGTACCCAGGGCGTCACGCGTGATGTCCACCTTCATGGAGCCCGCGAGGGCGTACGCGACGACCAGCGGCGGGGAGGCCAGGTAGTTCATCTTGACGTCGGGGTTGATCCGGCCCTCGAAGTTCCGGTTGCCGGAGAGGACCGAGGTGACCGCGAGGTCGTGGTCGTTGACGGCCTTGGAGACCTCCTCCGGCAGCGGGCCGGAGTTGCCGATGCAGGTGGTGCAGCCGTAGCCGACGAGGTTGAAGCCGACCTTGTCGAGATAGGGGGTGAGCCCCGCCTTGTCGAAGTAGTCGGTGACGACCTTCGAACCCGGGGCGAGGGTGGTCTTGACCCACGGCTTGCGGGTCAGGCCCTTCTCCACGGCCTTCTTCGCGACGAGCGCGGCGGCGACCATGACGTACGGGTTCGAGGTGTTGGTGCAGGAGGTGATGGCCGCGACCGTCACCGCACCGTGGTCGATCTCGTAGGTCGAACCGTCGGGGGCGGTGACCGTGACCGGGCGGCTCGGCACGCCGTTGACGGCGGCCGGGGCGTCGGAGGCCGGGAAGGACTCCTCGCCGGCCTCGTCGGCGTCCGCGACGTAGTTGAGGACGTCGCGCTCGAACTGCGTGGCGGCCTCGGCCAGGACGATGCGGTCCTGCGGGCGCTTCGGACCGGCGATCGACGGGACGACCGTCGAGAGGTCCAGCTCCAGCTTCTCGGAGAAGTCGGGCTCGGCGGCCGGGTCGAGCCAGAGCCCCTGCTCCTTGGCGTACGCCTCGACCAGCGCGACCTGCTGGGCGTCGCGGCCGGTCAGGCGCAGGTAGTTCAGGGTCTCGTCGTCGATCGGGAAGATCGCGGCGGTGGAGCCGAACTCCGGCGACATGTTGCCGATGGTGGCGCGGTTGGCCAGCGAGGTGGCGGCGACGCCCTCGCCGTAGAACTCGACGAACTTGCCGACGACGCCGTGCTTGCGCAGCATCTCGGTGATGGTCAGCACCAGGTCGGTGGCGGTGGTGCCGGGCTTCAGCTCACCGGTGAGCTTGAAGCCGACGACGCGCGGGATGAGCATGGAGACCGGCTGGCCCAGCATCGCGGCCTCGGCCTCGATACCGCCGACGCCCCAGCCCAGCACACCGAGGCCGTTGACCATGGTGGTGTGCGAGTCGGTGCCGACGAGGGTGTCGGGGTAGGCCTGGCCGCCTCGGACCATGACCGTCCGGGCCAGGTGCTCGATGTTCACCTGGTGGACGATGCCGGTGCCGGGCGGGACGACCTTGAACTCGTCGAAGGCGGTCTGGCCCCAGCGCAGGAACTGGTAGCGCTCCTTGTTGCGGCCGTACTCCAGCTCCACGTTCTGGCCGAAGGCGTCCTTCGTGCCGAACTTGTCGGCGATGACGGAGTGGTCGATGACCAGCTCGGCCGGGGCCAGCGGGTTGATCTTCGCCGGGTCACCGCCCAGCTCCTTGACGGCCTCACGCATGGTGGCGAGGTCGACCACACAGGGCACACCGGTGAAGTCCTGCATGATCACGCGGGCCGGCGTGAACTGGATCTCCTGGCTGGGCTGGGCCTGGGAGTCCCAGCCACCGAGCGCCCGGATGTGGTCGGCGGTGATGTTCGCGCCGTCCTCGGTGCGGAGCAGGTTCTCCAGCAGCACCTTCAGGCTGTACGGCAGGCGGGCGGACCCCTCCACCTTGTCCAGCCTGAAGATCTCGTACGACTCGTCGCCCACCTGCAGCGTGCTGCGGGCGTCGAAGCTGTTCGCCGACACGACAGTCTCCTTCATGCATGAATTCGCGCGTACCACCGCAATGCTGCCGCCGCCCGCCCGCGCCCGTCCGCTAAGGTAGGGCTAAGTTAGGTAACCCTTACCGGTGCGAGTGGAAGGCGGTGCACCTTCAGCAGATATCTCGATGTCGAGATAACTCTAATACATCACCCTCGCGCGGTCAGCTCTGCCCTGCCGCGGAGGGGTGTCACGCCGCGTGGGGGCGGGTGGCGCGGTCACCGGAACGGGTGATCGTCGGGCGGGTCCGCCGCAGGTCGTGGCGGATCACGGACGGACCGCGGCGGGTCCGGCGCGGGCCCGGTGCGGCGTCCGTCACGTTCGGCGGCGTCCGGCGAAGTCCGGGGGCGGCCGAAAGTGGCCGGACCGGGACCGCCCCGGTCCCCGCGGTGAGCGGACCGTTCCGCTTATGGCGCGGTCCCGTGCGCGGGGCGCCGGCCGGGGCGGGCCGAACTGGTCGCGGAGGGCTCGGAGTTCCGCACCCGGCCGCCCGTGCCCACCGCGATACTGCTCCCCATGGATCCGCACCTGCTCCGTACCTTCGTCTCCGTGGCCCGCTGCGGCTCCCTCGCCGAGGCCGCCCACGAGCTGGGGTCCACCCCGTCGGCGGTGTCCCGGCACATCGCGACGCTGGAGGCGGATCTGTGCGCCCCGCTGCTCACCCGGCAGCCGGTGACGCTCACCACCGCGGGGGCGCGGCTGCTGGAGCACGCCGGTCCGCTGCTGGTGCGGCTGGACGCGGCCCGGGCGGAGGTGGAGCGGCTGGCCGGGCCCGGAACCGCCCGGCTGACACTCGGCGCCTCACCCCTGGCCCTCACCCCGCGGATCGCGGCGGCGCTGAAGCAGATGCGCGGGACCCACCCCGGCGTGCGGATCACGGTGCGGGTCCTGGGCCGCCAGGAGGTCCCGGCCGCGCTGGCGCGCGGGGCGCTGGACCTGGGCCTGATCGACGGCCCGGCCGCCCCCGCCGACCCGCCGCCGGCCCCCGCCGGAGCGCTCACCGCGGCCGGGGTCGCCGAGGGCCCGCTCGTCGTGGCGCTGCCTGCCGGCCATCCGCTGGCCCGGCGGCTCGGTCTGCGCCTGGCCGACCTCGCCGACAGCCGCTGGCTGGACGCCCCGGACACCGCGATGCCCCTCGTCCGGCTCCGCGCCCTGGCCCGCACCGGCGGCTTCCGCGCCGCACTGACCTACCAGGGCACGGAGGTGCGCGGACTGCTGGCACTGGTCGCCGCGGGCCACGGTCTGGCCCTGCTGCCGCACACCGCCGCCGAGGGTGTACCCGGCACGGCCACGGTCCCGCTGATCGCCCCGCGCCTGACCCACCGCACCGACCTCCTCCACGGCCCGGCGGTCGACGGCCCGGCCCGCTCACTGGCGGCGCTGGTGACGGGGGACCCTCAGCGGTATGGGTGAGGAACGGGCCGAACCGCCCTCCCCCGAGGAGGATTGCGATACACCTGGCAGAGTCGACGTGCCGCATCCCCGACGTCTCATGGAGGACCGATGAGCGCACAACCTCATGAGGGCGCCGCCTCGTATGCGGCCGACGACCCCGAAACCGCGCTGAAGTACGCGATCCAGCACATCCAGGGGGACGACCGGGTGCAGATCGTCGAGGGGGTCATCACACCGTTGTCACCGAGCTGGGATGACGAGAACGCGGCGGACCTGATCCGCGAGCAGATCGGTCCCGCCTTGCGCAAGCTCGACTGCCGAGCCGGGTCAGGCAATCTGGATCTGCCTGGCAGCAGCAACTGGTACGTGCCGGATCTGGCCGTCGTGCCCCGTGAGCTCGCAAAAGGTGGGGAAGCACTGACCCCTGATCAGACCCTGCTGGTCGTCGAGATCACCTCCGACTCCAATGGGGACACCGACCGGATCGTCAAGCGCCGCCGCTACGCCGAGTACGGCGCGCCGCTGTATCTCCTGGTCGACCGGCAGCAGCGCGCCTGCACGCTGTACTCGGCGCCCGGGAACCTCGGCTACACCAGGGCGGACGGCCCCCTCCCCTTCGGCACCCCCCTCGCGCTCCCGGAACCGTTCGATCTGGAGCTGGACACTTCGGAGCTCTGACCTCCCTGGAGGGTCGCGCCTCGAGGGCGCTCGTTCAGCCGCTTGCGAGGCGGGCTCTGACCAGCGACAGGACCTCCTCGTCGGAGAGGCCCAGCGAACGGGCCTCCGCCACCAGGCCCTGAACGCCGTCCAGGAGGCGGGCGCGGGCGGGTGAGTGGTCCGCGCCGACCACCGCGCCGCGGCCGCGGCGCAGTTCGATCAAGCCCTCGTCACGGAGGCGCTGATAGCCCCGGAGCACCGTGTGCAGGTTGACGCCTAGGGAGTCGGCGAGGGCGCGGGCGGCGGGCAGCCGCTCGCCGGGGCCCACCGAGCCGTCGGCGATGGCGCCGCGCACCGAGGCGGCGATCTGGTCCCCCAGCGGGACGGGGGAGCCGGGGTCGACACGGAAGAGCATCTCAGCCCCGCCTTTCCGGAGCGGTCGTACGGCCTCGTTCGGCGAGGGTGTTGAGCAGGGCGGCCGCGGTGGCCGCGTCGTCCACGGTCACCACGAACTCCCGGCCGGTGGCCAGCCGCAGGCTCAGCGCCTCGCCCGAGCGGAGCACCAGACCGCTGCGCCCCGCCGCCGACCGGTAGCCCCAGCCGCCCAGTTCCGCGGCGCGGACCTCCCGGCTGAGGGCGCCCTCGATCCGCTCCAGCGGCACCCGCAGCCGGGGGCGCGGGGCGAACCGGGCGGTGACGGTCAGACCCCGGCGGTCCACGGTCACCCGGCAGCCGGAGAACAGCGCGACGACCGAGCCGATGGCGGCCGGCGGCAGCCCGGCCGCCGGACCCGCGGCGAAGGCCAGCGCCCCGCCGAGCACGGCGGCGGTCCCGCCCACGCCGAGCAGTACCGGCGATCCCACGGCGCGGGTCCAGCCGGCCAACTCCCCCTCGGCGAGCGGAAGACGCGGCCCGCGGCCCGGGTCGGCGCCTCCGGCCGGTGGCGCGGTGTCCAGCCCCGCGAGCAGCCAGCCCATCCAGCCGACGGCCACCGCGACGGCGGAGGACGCCGCCAGCCGCCACAGCGGGAACTCCACCCCTTCCGGACCCGCCGTCCCGGCCTCGGCATTGGCGAGGAGCAGCAGGACGAGGACACAGCCGAGCTGGGCGGGGGCTCCGTAACCGACAGCGACCATCACCCGCCGCTCCCCGAGCGGGGTGCGTGCGCGGGAGGCGAGCCCCGCGGCGACCGCTCCGGGGACGAGGAAGAGGGCCGTCACCACCGAGAGGAAGGCACCCGGACCGGTGAATCCGTCGGCCCGGCCGGAGGTGCCGAAGTGAGTGGCGAGCCGGTCCGGCAATCGGCCGGCCAGTGCGGTGAAGACTCCCACCACACCGGCCCAGGCCAGCGGGAACGGCGCGGCGACGACGATCGCGCGGCGGACGGAACGGTGCATGGCAACCCCCTTGTTCGCATATTAGTAGAACAACTTCCAACTGGACAGACCGCGCCACGCCCACCTCACGAGCACCATACGCATCTCATATCTGAGATAGCCTCGGAGTTATGACTGACGACTACCTCTCACGTATCGGCAAGCTCATCCGTGACGCCCGACAGCACCGCGGCTGGACCCAGTCACAGCTCGCCGAGGCGCTCGGCACCAGCCAGAGCGCGGTCAACCGCATCGAGCGGGGGAATCAGAACATCAGTCTTGAGATGATCGCCAGGATCGGGGAGGCCCTGGACAGCGAGATCGTCTCCCTGGGCTACGCCGGTCCGATGCATCTGCGGGTGGTGGGCGGCCGCCAACTCTCCGGCGCCATCGACGTGAAGACGAGCAAGAACGCCTGTGTGGCGCTGTTGTGCGCCTCGCTCCTCAACTCCGGCCGTACGACGCTGCGCAGGGTCGCCCGGATCGAGGAGGTCTACCGCATCCTCGAAGTGCTCGGCAGCATCGGCGTCCGCACCCGCTGGATCAACGACGGGGCCGATCTGGAGATCGTGCCGCCCGCCGAACTCGACCTCGCCACCATGGACACCGAGGCCGCCCGCCGGACACGCAGCGTCATCATGTTCCTCGGTCCGCTGCTGCACCGGCTGGACCGGTTCCGGATCCCCTACGCGGGCGGCTGCGACCTCGGCACCCGCACCGTGCAGCCCCATATGACCGCACTGCGCCCCTTCGGCCTCGAAGTGACCGCCACCGACGGGATGTACCACGCCCAGGTGGACCGCTCGGTCACCCCCGGCCGCGCCATCGTGCTGACCGAACGCGGTGACACCGTGACCGAGAACGCGCTGCTGGCCGCCGCCCGGCACGACGGGGTCACGGTGATCCGCAACGCCTCCTCCAACTACATGGTCCAGGACCTGTGCTTCTTCCTGGAGGAGTTGGGGGTGAAGGTCGAGGGCGTGGGCACCACCACCCTCACCGTGCACGGGGTCACCGACATCGACCGGGACGTGGACTACGCGCCCTCCGAGGACCCGGTGGAGGCGATGAGCCTGCTGGCCGCCGCCGTGGTGACGGAGTCGGAGCTGACGATCCGGCGGGTTCCGGTGGAGTTCCTGGAGATCGAGCTGGCCATCCTGGAGGAGATGGGGCTGGACCACGAGCGCTCCCGGGAGTACCCGGCGGACAACGGCCGCACCCGGCTGCTCGATCTGACGGTCCGCCCGTCCAAGCTCCAGGCCCCGATCGACAAGATCCACCCGATGCCGTTCCCCGGTGTCAACATCGACAACGTGCCCTTCTTCGCCGCCATCGCGGCCGCCGCCCAGGGCTCGACGCTGATCCATGACTGGGTCTACGACAACCGCGCCATCTATCTGACCGAGCTCAACCGGCTGGGCGCGCACGTCAAACTGCTCGACCCGCACCGGGTCCTGGTCGAGGGCCCGACCCGCTGGCGCGCCGCCGAGATGATGTGCCCGCCCGCGCTGCGGCCCGCGGTGGTGGTGCTGCTGGCGATGATGGCGGCACCCGGCACCTCGGTACTGCGCAACGTCTATGTCATCAACCGCGGTTACGAGGACCTGGCGGAGCGGCTGAACTCGATCGGCGCCCAGATCGAGACCTTCCGCGACATCTGAACTGCGGATGCCGCCGCACCCCGGATGACCTGTCCACCCGTCTCGAAGCGGGGCAGGTGGAGGTGCGGCGGCATCGAGCGGATGAGCGGGGTCCCGCCGCACGGGTCACCACGGCCGGTGGTGGGCACGGGCTTCGGCCGCGGACTTCAGATCGCGCAGCCATGCTTCGAGGCCGGCGCGGAGGATCCGGGTGGCGGCGGGTACGTCCGCTTCGACCTGGTCGCCGGTATGGGTCTCCTCGGTGCCCACACGGACGGCACCGCCCTTGACCTCGGTGAAGTTCCAGATGTGGACGCCGTCGATACGCAGCCCTTCGCCGACCGCGGGGCCGGTCCAGCGGATGCACGAGTGGTGCTTGATCTGCCGGACGGTCGAGGTGATCTCCAGGCTGGTGGCGGGAGTCGAGGGGTTGGGGGGCACCGGAACCCTCCACCGGAACGCCGAACCCTTGTGGAAGGGGCCGTGGTCGAGGCGCTCCACCGTCTGGACGGAGGGCTGCCAGGAGGGCCAGCCCTCCACGTCCGTCTGCGCCTTCCAGATGGTGCGCAGCGGGGCATTGATCACGGTCTCGGTCCGGTGGCGGACGAGAGCGTCGGGGTCGACGCCCTTCCCCCGGCAGGTGAGGGACCTGCCGGGGTGGGAGGTGTGGGAGCCGACGGCCCCGGCGGGGGCGGCGGCACCGAGGAGGCCGAGGACGAGCGGGACGGTTGCCAGAGAAGCGCGGACACCAGTGCCATGGATGCCGGACATGGAGTTCTCCTCGCGGTCGGAGACGCGTTGTCGGTCAGGGACGTGAGAGCTGCCCGTCGGGCGGGCGCGCGCCAACACCGCGCACCCGCCCGGCAGATAGAACCTCACGCTTTCGTTAGAGGTTATAACGTCATGAGGCGACAGCTCAACGGGGCGTCCGCGACTCCCGGCATCGTGTGCCGCCACATCGGCCGGCCGGGGACGGCGCAGGACCTACCGCGCGGGATCAGAAGGGGCGGATGGGGAGGGGCTTGATCAGCGGTTCCAGAAGCGCGGCGGACTGACTGGACGTCAGCACCTGGGAGGGATCCAGCGGGATGATCTCGCGCGTGGATTCGTCGACCTCCCACACGTCCTCACCGACCAGCCGCCCTTCGTCGTCGTACGGCCAGATCATGTGCTCGAGGTTCTTGACCAGGTACGTGGCATCGGGGTCGACCGGCGCACCGCCGGCGGCGAGCACGGCACCGGGCGTCTGCTGGTAGAGCACCGCGGTGGAGCAGATGACGTTGTCACCGACGGCCAGCTTCTCGTTCTCGGCATAGAAGATCGACTGTCCGGTCCGCGCCCACTCGCTGTAGACGCTCTTCACCGCGTCGGCGCCCTCGAGGATCGTGTGGGTGCCGAAGACGTTGAAGTGGTAGACGGGGTGCTCCACGGTCATCTCGGGCGCGAAGATCTCTTCCCAGCGCCCCGCCATCTCCAGGTAGCGGTGCCGGTTGTAGGCGTGCAGGAGATAGAGATGGCGGGGGTTGTCGGTGGTCTCGATCAGCCGCTCGACGGCGGCATTGGTCATGGTGATGTCGAACCTGGCCATGGTGAATTCCTTCCTGGGAATGACGAATCAGCCACCGAGCGTGAATCGCTCGCGCAGCGCGGTCTTCTGGAACTTGCCGGTCGCGGTCGTCGGGATCGTGGCCATGAACTCGAACCGGTCGGGCAGCTGCCATTTCGCGAACTCCCGGCTCAGGTGCTCGCGCAGCTCGTCGGGTGATGCGGTGGCGCCCTCGTGGAGCGCGATGACAGCGAGCGGCCGCTCGCCCCAGCGGTCGTCGGAGACGGCGATGACCGCGGCCTGGGCCACGGCGGGGTGGGCCATGAGGTGGTTCTCCAGGTCCACCGAGGAAATCCATTCACCGCCGGACTTGACGAGATCCTTGGCGCGGTCGCAGATGCGGAGGCAGCCACGGGAGTCGATGCGGACGATGTCACCGGTACGGAACCAGCCGTCGGCGGTGAAGCTCGCCGCACCGGAGCCACGGGGGTGATACGACGCCGCGACCCAGGGACCGCGGACCTCCAGCTCGCCCATGGCCCGGTCATCCCAGGCGATCAGCCGGCCGCCGTCGCCTCTGGCCCGGATGTCGACGAACGGGGCGGCGATGCCCTGCCGGCCACGGAACTCGTACCTCTCGTCGGGCGCGGCCCCGTCGAGCTCTTCGGGCAGGCGGCAGACACTGCCGACAGGAGCGGTCTCCGTCATGCCCCAGGCCTGGATGACGTGCAGTCCATGCCGGTCGAAGCCTTCGAGCATGCTGCGGGGCACGGCGGCACCGCCCACGATGAGCCGCTCCAGCCCGTCGAGGTCCCACCGCCAGGGCTCGGCGTCGAGGGCGGCGAGCATCCCCATCCACACGGTGGGGACACCGGCGGTCATGGTGACGCGCTCCCCGGCCAGGAGGTCCAGCACGCTCACCGGGTCGAGCCGGGGGCCGGGCAGCACCAGAGCGGCGCCGGTGAGGGCGGCGGCGTACGGCAGACCCCACGCGTTCGCGTGGAACATCGGCACGACCGGCAGCACCGTGTCGCGAGCCGAGACCTCCAACTGGTCCGGCAGTGCCGCCACCAGGGAGTGGAGCACCAGGGCTCGGTGCGAGTACACCACCCCTTTGGGGCGGCCGGTCGTGCCCGACGTGTAGCACATCGCGGCCGCCCGCCGTTCATCCAGGACCGGCCACCGCATCGGCTCGGCGGAGGCGATCAGCTCTTCGTAGCCCCGTGTCCCCACCGGTGTGTCGTCGGCGCGGCCCACGACGACGATGTGCCGGAAGGCATGCGCGTCATGGAACCCCGCCAGCACCCCGAGCAATGAGTCGTCGACGACGAGGACCTTGTCGTCCGCGTCGGCGGCGATGGCACCCAGGTCATCGGGGTGCAACCGGGGGTTGAGTGTGTGGATCACGGCCCCCATCGAGGGCACCGCGAAATACAGTTCCAGATGTTCGGCCTGGTTCCACAGCAGTGTCGCGACCCGGTCCCCCGCTTCCACTCCCAGGGACACGAGCGCGGCCGCGAGGCGCCGGGCCCTGTGCGCGCAGGCGCCCAGCGTGGTCCGGACGATGCCACCGTCCGGGCGCCGGGTGACGACGGAGCGACCGTGGTGAAACGTTTCGGCACGCTCGACGACCGCGGTCAGGGTGAGCGGGCGGTCGTCCATGGTGAGTCCATTGATCAACGAAGTTCTCCTTGCTGCGGCTCGGCGTGGGGCGCACAGTACGAAGAACCCTCCGGGCGGCTCTCGTCGCCCGACGACGAGAGCCGGCCCGCCCGTTGTCGCCGGGCGACAACTCACTCCCCGCGACCACCCCGGCACAGCTCTGGCCGGACCGTCCGTTCACCGGCTAGATTCGCCCCGTGGAGGTCGAGTGGGCGCCCGCGCGGGAACCGGCCGCGCATCGGGCCTGGTCCCGTGTACTGCGCCCCGTGGCCGCTGAGCTGCTCGAGGGTTCCGCAGAGCTGGCCGCGCACGCGGCGGGGACCATCCGCGCCGAGTTTCCCCAGCTGTTCGACAACGCGGACAGCCGAGGGGAGAACCTCGGCAGCACGGAGGCCAACATCCGGCTGTTCGCCCAGCTGATGGAGCGCGGCGCGGACCCCCGGCGGGTCGAGCTCCCCCCGGCCACCCTCGCCTTCGCCCGCACCGAGGTGCAGCGGCAGGTGGCCTTCGCGTCGTTGACGCGTTTCTACCGCCTGGGACACGAAGTGGTCTGGGAGTGGCTCCTGGCGCGCATCGCCCGGCGCGCCGACACTCAGCGGGAGCTGCTCAAAGCGGTCGAGCTCGGGTCCGCATGGCTCTTCACCTACGTCGACGCCTCGGTCGCCGAAGCCGAGCGGGTCTATGAGGCCGAGCAGCGGTTGTGGTTGCGGAGCACGTCCGCGGCGCGCACCGAGGTGATCGCCGACATCATGGCCGGCCGGGAAAAGGACGCCCGGCGCGCCGAACGGCGGCTGCGCTACGGCCTGGAGCGCCGTCATGTGGCCGTCCTCGCGTGGATGGACACCGCCGCCGACGAGGACGCGCTGGACGTTCTGGAGCCGGCACTGGCGAAGGCCGCGGCCGGTCTCGGCGGCGACGCCACGCTCATCCAGCCGACCGGTCTGCGCGCCGCGGTGATGTGGGTGAGTGGTAGCTGCGGCTTCTCCGCCGGACGCCCCCCGCTCCCGGGATCCGGTGGCCCGGCACCGGACGGAGTGCGGCTGGCGATCGGTGAACCGGGTTCAGGGCTGACCGGGTTCCGCCGGACGTACAACGAGGCGGTCCACGCCCGCCGCGTCGCCTCGCTGACCGGGGCCGGTGCCGAACGCGTCACCTGGTACGCCGATGTGGCGGTCGCCGCCATGGCGAGCGTCGACATGGACCTGGCCACGACGTTCGTCCACCGTGTCCTGGGGAAGCTGGCCGACCGTGACGAGGCGACGCGGCGCCTGGCGAAGACCCTGACGGTGTACCTCGATGAGAACGTGAGCCGGTCCCGGACCGGTCAACAGCTCGGTGTGCACGGGAACACCGTGCGGTATCGCGTCCTCCAGGCGGAACGGCTGCTCGGCCGCGGCACCGAGGAGGACACCCTCGATCTGCGCGTCGCCCTGGCGCTGCTGCCCGTCATCGACGGCGAGGGCACCTTCTGAGGTACCGCTGAGCGAGCCACCGTGCGCGCTGCGGCACGGCTGGGGCCCGGTCCTTGGCGCTCGACGACAAAGCACCCCCGCCATCTTGTCGCCTCACGCCGAGACGCCGTCCGTCGCGCTCGCATAACTTCGCCCGCCGGACCTCGTACACGACAACCGGAAGGGGCAACGGAATTGAGGTACCTCACCAAGGCCGCAGCGGCTGTGGTCGCGGGTGTGCTGCTCGTGCCGGCCGCCGCAAGCGCGGATTCCAAGGAGGGCAAGGGCGGTGACTACCGCACCGGCTACGCCCTCGGGCAGCGGGCGTACGACTACGGCCTGCCGCTGCTGGACACCGAGCGCGTGTTCCAGACCTCGACGAGCGTCAATTCTTCCGACGGTTCCGGCAACGGACCGGTCAACCGGTTCAACCACCTGTCGAAGCTGGTGGCTCCCCGGCCGGATCAGCGGTCCGTCGTCGCACCCAACGCCGACACGCTGTACTCGCTCGCATGGCTCGACCTGTCGGACGAGCCCCAGGTGATCCATGTGCCGGCGGTCAAGAACCGGTTCTACGTCATGGAGATGCTGACACCGTGGACGGAGAACTTCTACAACATCACCTCGCATGACGGGCCGCCCGGTACGGGGACCCACCGTCTGACCCGTGGCGGCGACTTCGCCGTCGTACCTCCCGGATACACCGGCACCCTGCCCGCCGGGGTGCACCGCATCGAATCGCCCTACAAACGCGTGTGGATCATCGGCCGCACGCTGATCCGCGGCGCATCGGACACCCCGGCCGTCAACGCGGTCCAGAAGCGGTACACGGTCACCCCGCTGTCCCGCTACGGCCGTCCGCACACCCCGTCGAAGCCCTGTCCCCCGGACACCACGCTGAACGTCGCCACGGTTCCCGGCACTCAGCCCGGTGACGACCCGCTGACGTTCTACACCGCGCTCGGCAGGGAACTGCGGACCTTCCAGCCGATGCCGCGGGACCGGAAGCTGCTCAAGCGGCTCAGGGCGATCGGTGTCGGACCGGGTAGGGACCCCGCCCGCAGCCACCGGCTCAGCGCCGCCACCCTGCGCGGTATGCGTGACGCGGTCGCCCAGGGCCGGGCGCATATCGACGAGGTGGTGAAGCGGATGTACGCCGCCGGCGCACCGTCTCACAACGGGTACCTCGTGCTGAACACCGGCGCCTACGGCACCGACTACCGGCGGCGGGCCGTCGTGGACCAGATCGGCCTCGGAGCGCCGTTGTCGCACATCTCCGTGTATCCCTTCGCGCGGGCCGACAAGCAGTCCCGGCCGCTGTCGGGTGCCCACCGCTACGTGCTGCACATCCCGGCCGGGCAGCTGCCGCCGGTGAAGGGTTTCTGGTCCCTCACCATGTACGACAAGAACGGGTTCTTCGTGCCGAACCCGATCGACAGGTACGTGCTCAACGACCGCTCGGACCTGCATCGCAACAGCGACGGCTCCATAGATCTCTACGTCCAGCACGACGAGCCGGCCGACGAGGCCGAGCGGAAGAACTGGCTTCCCGCGCCCGCCGACGGTTTCAGTCTCATGTGGCGCCTCTACGCACCCTCCGGTGACGCCCTGCCCGGCATGCTCGACGGCACCGGCTGGAAGCCGCCGGCGATCGAGAGGGTGGCCCCAGGGCACCAGCAGTAGGCGACGGTGCTTCCCCCGGGTGGCCGCCCGCCCCCGTGTGCGGGCGGCCACCCGGGTGGTCCGGATCAGGCCGCGTCGAGTTCGCGCAGCAGTCCGATGGTGAGGGCGTCGACCGGGCGGGCCCGGTCCTCGGTCTCCTCACTGGCGGTGTTCACCATCATCACCACCGCCGTACCGCTGCCCCGGCTGAACGCCGCGCAGCTGCTGAAGCCGCCGGTGCCGCCGTTGTGCCAGGCCATGGTGTGACCGCTCGGCAGCGGGGAGAGGTGCCAGCCGAGGCCGAGGCGCAGCCCCTCGTCCGCGGTGAAGTGCGGGCGCTGGGTCAGCTCGACGGCCTCGCGGAACGGTGAGCGCTCCGGCCGGAGTTGGGCGCCGAGGTAGCGCAGCATGTCGTCCGCGGTGCTGTACATCGAGGTGCCCGCGGCGCTGAGCACCGGGTCGCGCCAGTCCGGTACGGCCTTGCCCTCGAGATGGCCGACGGCCTTGCGGGCCGCCATGTCCCGCGTCAGCGTCGTCCTGGTGTCCCGCAGGCCCAGCGGTCCGGTGACCCGGCGCCGGAGCATCGCGTCCACGCCGTCGAAGGCCAGGGCCTGGCCGAGCAGTCCGAAGCCGAGGTTGGAGTAGGCGTAGGTCTTCCCCGGCACCGTCGCCAGTTCCGTCGCGGCCAGCCCCTCGGCGAGGTCGTCCAGGGTGTAGTGGGCGTAGGGGTTGTACGGATCGGCGCCGGTGAAGAGGTTCGGCGGCAGCGAGGGCAGCCCGGAGCTGTGGGTGGCCAGATCGCGCAGGGTGATCCGGCGGCCGCCCTTGTGCGGGACGGGGAACCGGGCGGGCAGTGTCAGCGGCGCGTCGAGTCGGGTGGTGCCCGCGTGGACGGCGCGGGCGAGCGCGGTGGCGGTGAGCGTCTTGCCGATCGAGCCGAGCTGGAACACCGTCCCGCCGTCCGGCGCCACCGCGCGTCCGCCACGGGCCCGGAGCCGGCCCGCGCCCTCGACATGCGTGCGTCCGCCGCGGATGACTCCGCAGACCGCGCCCGGGGCGCCGGAGGCCAGCGCCTTCTCCAGGGCCCGCCGCATCCGGGCGGACGGTCCGCCCGCCGCCGCGGCGCTGCCGGGCAGCAGCGCCGCGCCCGCGACCGACGCGCCGGTGGCGGCGGCGGTCGCGGTCATCAGAAAGGTCCTTCGGTTCATGGGTGACTCCCCCGTCATTCCGTTTCCTGGTGGCTTCCGGGCGGCACCACGGCCGACACCAGCACCAGCAGCGGCACCACCCGGCCCGCGGGCACGTGGTAGTGGCCGCGGCCCTCGGCCTGCAGCCAGCCCGTGGTCGTGAGCTGCTTCAGGTGGTGGTACAGCTGACCGGTCGTGTTCAGCCCGGCCACGTCCTGGAGCTCGGTCGCCGACCGCGTGCCGCGCAGCACCGCGCGCAGCAGGGTGAGCCGCACCGGATGGCCCAGCGCGGCGTACGACGCGGCATACTCGGCCCAGTCGGCGGCGAGCACCCCGTCCGCGAACGCGCCCTGCTGCCACTCGTAGTGCTCCCCGGTGGGCAGGTCGAGCGCGCCGGTGAACAGCACCTGGCCGCGCCCGGCGAGCCGGTGACGCAGCCCTTCGAGCGCCCAGAACGTGTCCTCCCGGGGCGCGGACTCCGCGTCCGGGGAGGCGTCCCGCGCGGTTTCCAGCCGCGCCACCCGCTCTTCCAGCGCGTCGATGCGCCGCTGCAACGAGTCGGAAGCCATGCCCCAGAGATTACGTTATTACGGAATAACGAAGCAAGCGGGCTCAGGAGGTCCGCCTAGGGCAGTACGGCGATCCCTTCCAGTTCCACCATCGCCTCCTCGTCCCAGAGCCGGACGATGCCGATGACCGCCATCGCCGGGTAGTCGCGGCCCGCCATCTCCCGCCAGATGCGGCCGAGTTCGGACGCGTGCGCGCGATAGTCGGCGACATCGCGGGCGTACACGGTCAGCCGGGCGAGGTCGGCCGGGGCACCGCCGGCCGCCGCCAGCGCGGTGAGCAGATTGGCCAGCGTCTGCCGGAACTGGGCGGGCAGGGTGTCGCCGACGATCTTCCCGGCGCCGTCCAGGGCGGTCTGCCCGGCCAGGAACACCAGCCGTCCGCCCAGCGCCGTGACGGCGTGGCTGAAGCCGGTGGGCGGGGCCAGTTCGGCGGGGTTGATGCGCGCTACGGCACCTGTCAGTTCCGTCACCGGTACAACTCCTTCGCGATGATGGTGCGCTGGACCTCGGTCGCGCCCTCGTAGATGCGCGGGGCGCGGACCTCCCGGTAGAGGTGCTCGAGCAGATGCCCCCGCTGCAGGGCGCGGGCGCCGTGGATCTGCACGGCGGTGTCCACGACGAACTGCGCGGTCTCGGTCGCCAGCAGCTTGGCCATGGCGGAGCGGCGGGCGATATCGGGCGCGTCGTCGTCGTAGGCGCTCGCCGCCGCGTAGACCAGCAGGCGGGCGGCCTCGGTGCGGGTGGCCATCTCGGCGAGCTGGTGGGCGACGGACTGGAGGTCCTTCAGCGGTCCGCCGAAGGCGGTGCGCCGCTCGGCGTGCGCCAGCGCCGCGTCCAGCGCGGCCTGCGCCATGCCGACCGCGAACGCTCCCACGCTCGGCCGCATCAGGTTCAGGGTCCGCATGGCGACGCCGAAACCCGCGTCGGGTTCGCCGAGCACGTCCTCCGCCGTGACCGGCACCCCGTCGAAGACCAGCCGGCCGATGGGGTGCGGGCTGAGCATCTCCAGTGGTTCACCACCGAGTCCGGGGCGGTCGGCGGGCACCAGGAAGGCGGTGACCCCGCGGGACCCCGCGCCCTCGGTGGTCCGGGCGAACACCACGGTGAAGTCGGCCTCGGGAGCGTTGGAGATCCAGCACTTCTCACCGGTCAGCCGCCATCCGGCAGGGCCGTCCGGCTCGGCCCGCAGACTCAGGGCCGCGGCGTCGGAACCGGCCTGCGGCTCGCTCAGCGCGAAGGCGGCCACCACATGGCCCTCCCGCACCCCGGGCATCCAGCGCGCGTACTGCTTCTCGGTCCCGGACAGCACGATCGGATAGGCGCCGAGCCCCTGGAGGGCGAGCGCGGTCTCCGCCTCCGTGCACTCCATGGCGAGCGATTCGCGCAGCAGACACAGATCGAGCGCGCGGACCGGCGCTCCGGCCGGGAACAGCCGCCGCAGCAGGCCGTATTCACCGAGGGCGGCGGTCAGCGGGCGGTTGAGGCGGCCGGGGACACCGCCCTCCGCGAGGGGACGCAACCGATCGCGGGCCAGTGCGCGCAGCCGCGCGCACCAGTGACGCCGCTCCGGATCCAGTGCGAAAGACGACACGGGGCACCCTCCCTCGCCTCAACTCTTATCGCGGCATATTGACTGTCGTCACCATCACGTTACGCTGACTCAGCGACTTCAGGCAGCCATGCGGCAGACAATCCGGGCAGGCAGAGGGGGCGCGTCCGTGAGGGAGCTCAGACCGTCGGGCCACACCGACACCTTCGCCCGTGACCATCTCCCGCCCCCGGATCAGTGGCCCGAGCTGCTGCTCGACCTCCCCGGACAGCGCGCCCCCGACCGCCTCAACTGCGGGACGGAGCTGCTGGACCGCACGCTGGAGCGGTACGGCGCCGACCGGCCCGCCCTGCGCGGCGCCCGTGGCGAGGTGTGGACCTACGGCGAACTGCGCGGTCACGTCGACCGGATCGCCCACACCCTCACCACCACCCTCGGGGTGGTCCCCGGCAACCGGGTACTGCTGCGCGGCCCCACCACCCCCTGGCTGGCCGCCTGCTGGCTCGCGGTGATGAAGGCGGGCGCGGTCGCGGTGACCGTGCTGGCCGCCCAGCGCTCCCGCGAACTGGCCACCGTCTGCGAGATCGCCCGGATACGGCATGCCCTGTGCGACGTCCGGTGCGCCGAGGAGCTGGAGAAGGCCGGGATACCTCAGCTGCGGACCACCCGCTTCGGCGGTGACGGCCCCGACGATCTGATCCGGCTCGCCGCCGACGCGCCCGCGACGTACCAGGCGGTGGCGACCTCCGCCGACGATGTCGCGCTGATCGCCTTCACCTCCGGAACGACCGGACGCCCCAAGGGCTGTATGCACTTCCACCGCGATGTGCTGGCCATCGCCGACACCTTCTCGGCCCAGGTGCTGCGGCCCACCCCGGACGACGTCTTCGCGGGCAGCCCGCCGCTGGGCTTCACCTTCGGCCTCGGCGGTCTCGTGGTCTTCCCGCTGCGCGCCGGGGCGTCGGCCCTGCTGGCCGACTGGGGCGGACCCGAGCGGCTGCTCGCCGACATAGCGCGCCACCGGGTCTCGGTGTTGTTCACCGCGCCCACCGCCTACCGCGCGATGCTGGGCAGGATCGAGGGCGCCCCGGAGGCGTTCGACATCTCCTCGCTGCGCCGCTGTGTCTCCGCCGGGGAGAACCTGCCCGCCGCCACCTGGCACGACTGGCACCGGACCACCGGTCTGCGGATCATCAACGGCATCGGCGCCACCGAGCTGCTGCACATCTTCATCGCCGCCGCGGACGAGGCGATCCGCCCCGGCACCACCGGCGTTCCGGTGCCCGGTTTCGAGGCACGCGTGGTGGACGCCGTGCTGCGCCCGGTACCGGACGGCGAACCGGGGCTGCTCGCGGTGCGCGGACCGACCGGCTGCCGCTATCTGGCGGACGAGCGGCAGCGGGAGTACGTCCGCGACGGCTGGAACCTCACCGGGGACACCTACGTCCGCGAACCGGACGGCTACTTCCGCTATGTGGCCCGCGCCGACGACATGATCATCTCCGCCGGGTACAACATCGCGGGCCCGGAGGTCGAGGACGCCCTGTTGCGCCACCCCGATGTGGTGGAGGCCGCGGTCACCGGACGGCCGGACCCCACCCGGGGCATGGTCGTGGTCGCCCATGTGGTGCTGCGGCCGGGTGTGCCGGGCACCGAGGAGACCGTCACCGCGCTCAAGGAGTTCACCACCGCCGAACTCACCCCGTACAAATGCCCGCGCGCCTTCGTCTTCCTGGACGCCCTCCCCCGCACGGCCACCGGCAAGCTCCAGCGCTACCGGCTGCGCGAGAGCGCTCTACAGTAAGCGCGTGACCGGCCAGCACACCCCGCGTTCCCTGATCGTCAGCTACTACGGCGCCTACGGGCGCGGCAGCGCCGACCGTCCCGCCGGACCGGTGCCCATCGCCGCGCTGATCCGGCTGATGGGCGCGGTGGGCGTGGATCCGCCGTCGGTGCGCTCCGCGGTCTCCCGGCTCAAGCGGCGCGGACTGCTGGTCGCCGACCGCACGGCCGACGGGTCGGCCGGATACTCACTGTCCGCCGACGCCCGGCAGCTCCTGGACGACGGCGACCGGCGCATCTACGCGGGCCCCGAGGCGGACACCGGGCGGGGCTGGCTGCTCGCCGTCTTCTCGGTGCCCGAACAGGAGCGCAACAAGAGGCATCTGCTGCGCTCCCGGCTGTCCCGGCTGGGCTTCGGCACCGCCGCGCCGGGCGTCTGGATCGCCCCGGACCAGCTCTACGACGAGACCCGGCACACGCTCCAGCGCCTCGGCCTCTCGCCGTACGTGGACCTCTTCCGCGGCGCCCACGCCGGGTTCACGCCCACCGCGGAGGCCGTGCGCCGCTGGTGGGACCTGGACGAACTGGCCGCCCTGCACCGGTCGTTCCTCGCCGGCCACGAACCGGTGCTGCGCCGGTGGAGCGAGCGCGGTCCGTCCCCCGAGGACGGCGAGGACGCCTACCGCGACCATCTGCTGGCCCTGGACTCCTGGCGGCTGCTTCCCTACGCCGACCCCGGACTGCCCGCCGCGCTGCTGCCGGAGGACTGGCCCGGGGTGCGTGCCGCCGAGGTCTTCGCACGCCTGGACGGACTGCTGCGGGAGACCGGGGCCGGGTACGCCGAGGCGGCGCTGGCGGGTGTCGCCTAGGCGGTCACGGCCCGGCCCGCCACCGGCCCGTCCAGCGCCAGCCGCGGTTTGGGCCCGTCCGTCCGCCCGGTCGGCGGCTTGCGGCTGCCCGCCCGGTACGGCAGCGGCCAGGGCGCCCCGGGGCCGGAGTACTCCTGCTCGGCCGCCGCGTGCAGGGTCCACTGGGGGTCGTAGAGATGGGGGCGGGCCAGGGCGCAGAGGTCGGCGCGGCCGGCCAGGATCAGGGAGTTGACGTCGTCCCAGGAGGAGATGGCGCCCACGGCGATGACGGGGACACCGAGCTCGTTGCGGATGCGGTCGGCGAACGGGGCCTGGTAGGAGCGGCCGTACTCGGGCCGCTCATGGGCGACGACCTGGCCGGTGGAGACATCGACCGCGTCGGCGCCGTGGTCGGCGAAGGCCGCCGCGATGGTCACCGCGTCCTCGGCGGTGGTGCCGCCCTCGGCCCAGTCGGTGGCGGAGATGCGCACCGTCATGGGGGAGTCGCGGGGCCACACGGCGCGGACGGCGTCGAAGACCTCCAGCGGATAGCGCAGCCGCGCCCGGAGCGAACCGCCGTAGGCGTCGGTGCGCCGGTTGGTGAGCGGGGAGAGGAAACCGGAGAGCAGATAGCCGTGGGCGCAGTGGAGTTCCAGGAGGTCGAACCCGGCGCGGGCGGCCCGCTCGGCAGCGGCCACGAACTGCTCGCGGACGGCGGTGAGTCCGTCGGCGTCCAGCGCCTCCGGTATCTGGCTGACCCCGGGGCGGTAGGGCAGCGGCGAGGGGGCCACCAGCGGCCAGTTGCCCTCCGGCAGCGGATCGTCGATCCCCTCCCACATCAGCCGGGTGGACCCCTTGCGGCCGCTGTGGCCGAGCTGGACGCCGACGGCCACGCCCGGGGACTGCGCATGGGCGAAGTCCACGATCCGGCGCCAGGCCGCCTCGTGGGAGTCCGTGTAGAGCCCTGCGCAGCCGGGCGTGATCCGCCCCCGCGGGCTCACACAGACCATCTCGGTCATCACCAGGCCCGCGCCGCCCAGGGCGCGCCCGCCGAGGTGGACCAGGTGGAAGTCGCCGGGGATGCCGTCCTGTGCGGAGTACATGTCCATCGGGGACACCACCACCCGGTTGCGCAGGGTGAGTCCGCGCAGCCGGAAGGGGGTGAACATGGGCGGTGTGCCCTCGGGCACCTCCGCCTCCCGTTCGACCGCGGAGACGAAGCCGGTGTCACGCAGCCGCAGGTTGTCATGGGTGACCCGGCGGCTGCGGGTCAGCAGATTGAACGCGAACTGCCGCGGCGGCTGGTCGAGGTAGAGCGACAGGTTCTCGAACCACTCCAGACTGGCGCGGGCGGCCCGCTGGGTGGACTCGACGACGGGACGGCGCTCGGCCTCGTACGCGGCCAGCGCCTCGGGCAGCTCAGGATGCTCCTGGAGAGCGGCGGCGAGCGCGAGGGCGTCCTCGACGGCCAGTTTGGTGCCCGAGCCGATGGAGAAGTGCGCGGTGTGGGCGGCGTCGCCGAGCAGCACCGTATTGCCGTGCGACCAGCGCTCGTTGACCACGGTGCGGAACGCGGTCCACTGCGAGCCGTTGCCGCGCAGCGGCCGTCCGCCGAGGGCGTCGGCGAAGAGTTCGGCGCAGGCGTCCGCGGACTCCTGCTCGGTGAGGCCGTCGAACCCGGCCCGCCGCCACACCTCCTCGCGCGCCTCGACGATGACGGTGCTGGCGCCCGGGGATCCGGGCGCCGGGCGGGCGTAGGGGTAGCCGTGGAGCTGGAGCACGCCGTGTGCGGTCTCGGCGGTCTCGAAGCGGAACGCCTCCAGGGCGAAGTCGGCGGCGAGCCAGATGTAGCGGCAGCGATGGGTGGTGAGCCGCGGACGGAAGGCGTCGGCATGGGCATGCCGGGTGGCGCTGTGCACACCGTCGGCGGCGATCACCAGGTCATGGCTGCGGGCGAGGGACGCGGCGGAGGGCGCGGGGGCCTCGAAGTGGAGCCGCACGCCGAGGTCGCGGCAGCGCTGGTGGAGGATCTCCAGCAGTCTGCGCCGGCCGAGGGCGGCGAAGCCGTGGCCGCCGGAGGTGAGCGTCCGGCCGCGGTGCACGACGTCGATGTCGTCCCAGCGGACGAACTCCCGGGACAGCGCGGTGTGCGCGGCCGGGTCGGCGTGCTCGATCCCGCCGAGGGTCTCGTCGGAGAGGACCACGCCGAAGCCGAAGGTCCGGTCGGACGCGTTGCGCTCCCAGACGGTGATCTCGCGCCGGGGGTCCAGCCGGGCCAGCAGCACCGCCGCGTACAGACCACCGGGCCCGCCGCCCACGATGGCGATCCGGGCCGGCCGTCCGGCCGTCACCGGCCCTGCCACCGGGGCTCGCGGCGGGCGGTGAACGCGGCGTGGAACTCGGCGTAGTCCGCGCCGTTCATCAGCAGCGCCTGGGTGGCCGCGTCCATCTCGATCGACGCGGACAGCGGCATGTCGAGCTCGGAGGTGAGCAGCGCCTTGGTCTGGGCGAGGGCGAGCGAGGGTCCGTCGGCGAGCCGCCGGGCCAGCGCCTCGGCCCGCTGCTGTGCCTCGCCCTCGTCCGCCATCACGCTGATCAGCCCGATGCGCTCGGCCTCGGCGGCGCGCACCGGTTCGCCCAGCATCAGCAGCCGGGTGGCGTGGCCGAGTCCGACGACGCGGGGCAGCAGATACGCGGCGCCCATGTCGCCGCCGGAGAGCCCGACCTTGGTGAAGAGGAAGGCGAAGCGCGCGGTGGGGTCGGCGACCCGGAAGTCGGCGGCGAGCGCGAGGACGGCCCCGGCCCCGGCCGCGGCCCCGTGCACCGCGGCCACCACCGGGAAGGGGCACTCCCGCAGGGCGCGCACCACCTGGCCGGTCATCCGGTTGAAGTCCAGGAGCTGCCGGGTGTCCATGGCGAGGGTCGCGCCGATGATGTCGTCCACGTCGCCGCCGGAGCAGAAGCCGCGGCCCTCGCCGCCCAGCACCAGGGCCCGTACCGATCCCTCACGGGCCAGCTCGGCGAGGAGGTCACGCAGATCGGCGTAGGCGCCGAAGGTGAGCGCGTTCAGTTTCTCGGGGCGGGCGAGGGTGACGTTCGCCACGCCGTCGTCGAGCGTGAGGCTCAGATGGCGCCACTTCTCGGTGCGGGACGCGGAGCCGGTGAACGGACTCATGGGCCCTGGCCTCCTTCGGCCTGACGGCTACTGCCTGCCAGTTGAAGTTATCACCGCATCATGACTGTCGTCACGAGTACGCGATAAGACAGCTCGGGCGGGCGCGTTCCACCGGACCCCCGTCAGGTCATAAGTCCCGGCAAGAGTGGTCCACGGTCCCTTCCGGCACTATCGTCCGCTTCATACCGTCAAGGGCTGCGGTATCTCCCCCCGGACTCACCCGGGGGGACTGCCGTACACCCGGCCGAAAGGCTCCGCTGACGACTGGACCAGGACGTTGCCCGAACCCCTCCGTGCCGCCACCTGGCGGTTCGCACTGCCGCACACGACGGCCGCCGTACCGCTGGCCCGTGCGCTGATCCGTAACACCCTGGCGGACATCGGGGCTCCGGTGGACGGGGACACCGCGGAGCTGCTGACGGCCGAACTGGTCGCCAACGCGGTGCAGCACACCGACGGCGACGAGCCGATAGAGCTGGTGGTCGAGCTGGTGCCGACCGGCGGCTGGCAGGTGGAGGTGCACGACCAGGACCCGACCCCGCCCGGCGGGTTCGACGGTCCCGGCCGCCCCGAGGGCCCCAAGAGACCCGGCGGCGACCACCCCGACGGTTCACCGAACCTGGCCGAGCGCGGCCGCGGACTGCTGCTCATCCGCACCCTGAGCGCGGACGCGGGCTACCGGCCCACCGCCTTCGGCAAGGCCGTCTGGTTCACCCTCCAGCCCCGGGGCCACTGACCGGCCGCCCGGTCCCGGGCGGCCGTCCGCGCCGACGGCGTCAGGGCGTGCTGAGCGTGGCGACCAGCACCGCCTTGATGGTGTGCATCCGGTTCTCCGCCTCGTCGAAGACGACGGAGTGCGCGGACTCGAAGACCTCCTCGGAGACCTCGAGCGAGGTCAGCCCGTGCCGCTCGTGGATCTCCCGGCCCACGTCGGTACCCAGGTCGTGGAAGGCCGGGAGGCAGTGCAGGAACTTCACCGCGGCATTGCCGGTCGCGCGCAGCACGTCCATCGTCACCGCGTACGGGCCCAGCAGCGCTATCCGCTCGTCCCACACCTCCTTGGGCTCCCCCATCGACACCCAGACGTCGGTGGCGACGAAGTCCGCCCCGCGCACCCCCTCCTCGACGTCCTCGGTCAGCGAGACGCGGGCACCGGAGGCGGCGGCCAGCTGCCGGGCCAGCTCCACGATGGTGTTGTCCGGCCACAGCAGCCGGGGCGCCACGATCCGGACGTCCATGCCCAGCAGGGCGCCCGTGACGAGGTAGGAGTTGCCCATGTTGTAGCGGGCGTCACCGAGGTAGGCGAAGGCGATCCGGTCCAGCGGCTTCTCGCTGTGCTCGGTCATGGTGAGCACGTCGGCGAGCATCTGGGTGGGGTGCCACTCGTCGGTGAGCCCGTTGTAGACCGGCACCCCGGCGTGCGCGGCCAGCTCCTCGACGACGCCCTGGCCGTGCCCCCGGTACTCGATGGCGTCGAACATCCGGCCCAGCACCCGCGCCGTGTCCTTGACCGACTCCTTGTGCCCGATCTGCGAGCCGACCGGGTCCAGATACGTCGTCGAGGCGCCCTGGTCGGCGGCGGCGACCTCGAAGGCGCAGCGGGTGCGGGTCGAGGTCTTCTCGAAGACCAGGGCGATGTTCTTGCCCTGGAGCCGCCGCACCTCCGCGCCCGCGCGCTTGGCCGCCTTCAGCTCGGCCGCCAGGCCGACCAGCCGGCGGAACTCGTCGGCGGTGAAGTCCAGCTCCTTGAGAAAATGGCGGCCGGTGAGGTCAATCGCCATGGGGTGGGCTCCTCGGTCACGGTGGAACACGGCTGCGGCGGCGGTGCCGCGGCCAGGAACCATGGAAGCATATACGAAGGACTGCATATATACGGAGGGGGTCCTTCGTGCGGCTTCCTTCGTACGGATCCGGGGCCGGTCCGCCGCCTACCCTTCCACGGGATCCCGCTCGACCGGACAGCTCATACACCGCGGTCCGCCCCGGCCCCGCCCCAGCTCGCTGCCCGGGATGTCGATGACCTCGATGCCCCGCTTGCGCAGGAAGGTGTTGGTCGTCGCGTTCCGCTCGTAGGCGACCACCACACCCGGCTCGACCGCGAGCACGTTGCAGCCGTCGTCCCACTGCTCGCGCTCGGCGGCGTGGACGTCCTGGGTGGCGGTGAGCACCCGGATGGAGTCCAGTCCGAGTGCGGCGGCTATCGCACGGTGCATGTGCTCGGGCGGATGGTCGGTGACCTTGAGCTCATGGCCGCCCGCGCCCGGTTCGATGGTGTACGAGCGGAGCATCCCGAGCCCCGCGTACTGGGTGAAGGTGTCCCCGTCGACCATCGTCATCACGGTGTCCAGGTGCATGAAGGCCCGCCCCTTGGGCATGTCCAGGGCCACGATGGTGCGGGCCGAACCCGCCGCGAAGAGCCGGTGGGCCATCATCTCCACCGCCTGCGGGGTGGTCCGCTCGCTCATGCCGATCAGCACCGCGCCCTTGCCGATCACCAGCACATCGCCGCCCTCGATGGTCGAGGGGTAGGCCGCCTGTCCCTCCGACCAGACGTGGAAGTCCTCGTCGGCGAAGAGCGGGTGGTGCCGGTAGACGGCCTCGTAGTGGACGGTCTCGTGCCAGCGGGCGGGCCAGCGCATCGCGTTGATGGAGACCCCGTCGTAGACCCACGCGGAGGCGTCCCGGGTGAAGAGGTGATTGGGCAGCGGATTGACGAGGAAGTCATCGGCGTCCATGGCGTGGAACCGGACGGAGACCGGTTCCGGGTACCGCGCCAGATACTCCCGCTTGGTCATTCCGCCGATCAGCGCCTCGGTCAGCTCGGGGGCGGTGAGCTCGTCGAAGGCGGCGCGCAGATGGTCGGTGACGAGCGGACCGTACTCCTTCTCGTCGAAGACCCGGTCCAGCACCAGCGACCGCGCCGGTGGAAGGGCGAGGCTCTCGGCGAGCAGATCGCCGAAGAGGTGGACCTCGACACCGCGGTCGCGCAGCACATCGGCGAAACCGTCGTGCTCCTGGCGGGCCCGCCGCACCCACAGGACGTCGTCGAAGAGCAGTGCGTCCTTGTTGGACGGTGTGAGCCGCTTCAGCTCCAGGTCGGGGCGGTGCAGGATGACGCGGCGCAGCCGCCCGGCCTCGGAGTCCACGTGGAATCCCATGCACCCATCTTCGCCGCTCCGGGCCCACGGTGAACGTCCCGCGACACACGTATCCGCGATGATGTCCGGTACCTGCCTTCCCCCGGCCCGGTCGCGGAGGGCCGGGAGCGCCGCTGCGGACCGCCGCCGGGGCCGGGGGCACAGCGGGTGACGGCCCCGCTCATCCCGCCGCGAGCACCACGATCAGCACCAGCGCCACGGCGATGAAGCCCAGCAGGGCCGAAACCCACAGCTGGCCCGGCTGCAGTTCGATCCGCCCGCCGTCGTCCGCCCCGCGCCGCGGCCGGAAGCGCCGCCGCCGCGTCTTCGGCCGGGCGGTCCGGCGCACCTCCTCCTCGCGCTCCCGGCACTCCTCGGCGACCGCGCCGAACAGCGCCTTCCAGCCCCGCTCACCGAATCCGGTGGGCTTCCGGGTGCCGAGGATCCGGCGCACCACCTCACCGCCGGCGCCGTCACCCGCACTCCACAGACCGGGCAGGACACACGCCATCAGCTCGGGCACCGCCCCGCGCTCCGCGTACGGGCGCACCAGGCCCTCGTAGAGCATCAGCGCGTTGCGCACGCGCAGCCGGGCGTCCGGCTCCGGACCCGTCCCGCCGGGGTTCTGGCGACCGGCCGGGGCATCGAGGTAGAGATGGGCTACCAGCACCTTCTCGCAGACCGCGTCCGCCAGCCCCGGCCCCCGCTCCGGCGCCCGGCGCACCAGCTCGACGACGATCCGGGTGGCCCGCCCGGCGGGCGGCCCCTCGTCGAGCGCGCTGAGCAGTACCCCGTCGTCGGCCTCGCGCAGCGCGGCAGCGAGGTCGTCCCCGCCAGTGCGCAGCGCCTCGCGCAGCCGCCGCGCGCCGGTCACCGAGAACCGGCGGGCGGGGGTGTCGCGGGGCGTGGCCTCCCGCGCGCCGCCGGGCCCGCTCTCCTCCTCCGCACACGTCGTGCGGTCCGTCTCCGTCTCCTTCACCATCCCCGTTCCTCTCCTCACAGCGCTTCCAGCACCTCCCGTATCCGCGTGGCCGCCCGGACGTCGAGCGGTTCGTCTCCGTCCTGTGCCAACCGGGGCAGGAAGCCGCACAACACCGCCAGTTGCCGTTCGTCGCGGGCCGCCCGCCGGATCCAGCCGACGAGCGCGTCCTCGGCGGCACCGGCCGAACGGGCCCAGGTCAGCGCGGCCCGCAGCAGTTCGGACAGCTGGGGCGCGCAGCCGGGCCGGGCGGCCAGCAGCGCCGTGGCCAACGGCCAGGCGGCGTAGGGCTCCAGCTCCGGCACCTCCGCGAGACCCCACAGATACGAGGTGCGGGTGGTGACCGCGCGCAGCGCCGTCAGCAGCGCCAGGTCACGGCGGGGTCTGCGCGGGTCGCGCAGCCAGTGGGTGAGCCCGTCCAGCACCGCTTCCGGCTCCGTCCCGGCCAGCAGCCGCACCGCCCCGTAGGAGGTGGTGACGCCGCCGTCGGCACAGGCGATCCGGCCCAGCTCCGCCAGGGACGCCGGGACCGAACCCGCCGCCAGGCCGTAGCCGTGGGCGAGCGCCGCGGTCTCGCGCTCGCGTTCGTCCTCACCACGCGCCCAGGCGCGCAGCAGACCGTCCACGGCGGGGCGTATCTCGGGGGCGCGGGACGCCTCGGCGAGCGCGGTGGCGGCCGCCATGCGCTGCACCGGGCTGTCGCTGCGCACCAGCGGCAGCAGCAGTTCGACCAGTCCGTAGAGGTAGTCGCGGGCGCACAGCACCCCCGCGGCGACCGCGGCCCGCACCCAGACCTGCGGACGCGGGTCGTCGCACAGCGTCCGCAGCCAACGGGCCACCGGACCGCGGAGGTTGTGGTGCCCGTCCCACACCTCGCAGAGCACCGCGGGCGCCAGCCGCCGCCCCTGGAACCACACGGCGCGGACCGGCACGGACGCTTCGCCGAGGTCCTCCACACCGTCGCCGCACACCGCGCGGGCGGTGGCGGGGGCGACCCCGGGGCGGGCGGTGAACAGCGGTCGGCCCGGGGCGTACTGGGGGTCGAGGGTGACGGCCAGCTCCCAGGTCAGCAGTTCGGCGGCCTCGGAGGTGAGACTGTGCGCGGAGCCGTTGAAGACGGCGAGGGCGATCCGCAGCGCGGCGGCCCGCAGTTCGGGCAGGGCCGCGGGCAGGGTGTCGGGGCGGCCGGGGGCCGTGAACCACGCACGCGCCTGGCGCGGGGCGAACGACCGGCAGTGCGCCAGCAGCCGGGCGTCGGAGATCCGTCCCCGTGCGTGATCGGCGAGGTGGCCGGCGAGCCGCGCCGCCTCAGCGGGGCGCAGCTCGTCCAGACCGAGGGCCTCGGCCACTTCGGGCCGGGCGGCGGTGGACCGGGCCGGTTCCAGCAGTTCGGCGGGGCCCTCCGCGAGCAGGTCGGCGAGATGGCCGTCGAGGACGCCGTCGGCGGCGGGCGGCTCGTACGGCAGCGCATGACGGCCGGTGCCCAGCAGCCGTTCGGCCACCGGGCCGCCGGGAACGAGGACCACGGCGAACGCCCCGTGCTCGACGAGCCGGGTGCGCAGCCGGTCGAGGCGGATGTCCGTCGGTGGCGGCCCCGGCGTGGTCATGGCTCCGGTGGAGTCGGTGGAATCGGTGGCTCCGGCGGGGAGTTCGATGAGGTAGCCATGACCTCGGTGGAACCGCTGCCGCTCCACGGAGGTGCCGAGGAGCAGGCCGGGGCCGAGGCGTTCGACCCCGCCTCCGGTGCGTGCGGCACAGGCGGCCAGGAGTGCGAGACCGGTCCAGGCCCGGCCGGTGCCGGGTTCGCCGCACAGCGCGAGCAGATGGGTGCGCCGCAGCCGCTCCCGCAGGGCGCAGTGACCGGGGGCGGGCCGGTGGAGCCGGTGCAGCCGCGCCAACTCCTCCTCGGATACGGGCCCTTCGGGGAGAGCGGACCACACCTCCTCGCCGGATCCGGCGGGCAGCGGTGCCGGACCGTCGGCGATGTGCAGATGGGCCCGGGCCTCGCGCGCGGTGCGGGCGCCGCCCGGCTCGCCCGCGCCGTCCAGCGGGCCGCCCTGAGGGATGTCCAGCCGCCGGATGCCGGTGTCCGCGGTGAGGTCGGTGTTCTCGGTTCCGTTCATGGCCCGCCGTCCTTCGCGCCGCCCGCCCCCGGATGGCCGGGGGCTCGTCGTCTTCGCGTGGGGGTGTGGGATGCGGGAGCGCCGGGGCCCGGGGCCCGGGGTGCTGTGCCCCGGTGCGCCGTACCGCCCGTGCCGTGCCGCCCGGTGGTCGTGCCGCCTGTGCCGTGCCGCCCGGGTGCCCGACTGCCGGCCCGCCGGAGGCGGGGTCCGGAGCGGGCGGCGGGACGTCTCTCCCCCTGCCCGTCCCACCGCCCCTCTCCGGTACCGGGCGCCGGGCCGTGTGCACCCCCGTCGCACACGGTCCCGCTCCCGTGCCCGTCCAGCGTGCCCGGGGAGCGGTCCGGGGGCTGTAGCCGTTTACACAGTCGCGGAAACGGGCGGGGCGTACGCGCCGGCGCTCAGTCGCGGGGGCGCGCCAGGATCTGTTCGCCCGTCGCGCGCCCCTCGGCCAGCAGCCGCAGCAGGCCGAGGTCCGTCACCTCGAAACGGCGTGCGGCGGTCCGTACGACACCCTGGTCGCGCAGCAGCCGCAGCGCCTTGGCGACCGCTTCCCTGGTCGAGCCCACGGCAGCGGCGATGTCGTGCTGCGGCAGCGGGAGATCGACGGTGATGGCGCCACCGGGGCCGGAGTGACCGGTGCGCTCGGCGAGTTCGACCAGCCGCGCGGCGAGCCGCTGGAGTACCTTCTCGGAGGCGAGGGAGCGCCGTTCGCCGTCGGAACTGCGCAGCCGGGAGCTGAACTGACGCATGATCAGCACAGTGGCGACCGGACGGGCCGCCAGATAGGCGCGGAACCGGTCGCCGGAGACCACCACCGCCTCCATCCGCCCGAGCGCGGTGACGGTGGCGCTGCGCGAACCGTGGTCCACCGCGGCCTGGTCGCCGACGACTTCGCCCGCGCCGCGCAGCGCGAGGATCAGCCGGACACCGCGCTCGGTCTCCACCGAGACGGTGGCCCAGCCGGAGGTGATGGCGACGACGAAGGTCGTGCGGTCGTGTTCACGCAGGACGACCTCGGAGGGGGCGTAGGCCCTGGGACTGCCGAGTGCGAGCAGCGCGCGCCGGTCGTCGGCGGGAAGCGCGTGGAGGAACGGCCGTCCGTCCTCGAAGAGACTCATCCGCCCTCCCCGCTCTGCTCGTTGGTCGTCACGCTCGCGGAGAACCGAAGGGCTGGGGTCGGTCTGCTGGTGGAGACGATCGGAAGGCGACGATGGGATCGAGCAGCACGCTAGGCAGCTGGCACGGTCACGTCAATGGTCTCGCGCCGGTCGCGCCCCGCCGTGCCCCGGCACCGCACGCCGGAGCCCGCCGCTCGGGCGGACTCCGGCGGACGGCTCCGGCGGGCTGGGCTACAGCCGGGGGTCAACCGGCTCGGACTCCAGCGCGAGCACCGCGAAGACCGCCTCGTGCACCCGCCACAGCGGCTCACCGTCGGCCAGCCGGTCCAGCGCCTCGAGCCCGAGCGCGTACTCCCGCAGCGCGAGGGAGCGCTTGTGGCCGAGGTGGCGCACCCGCAGCCGGTCCAGATTGTCCGGACGGGTGTACTCCGGGCCGTAGATGATGCGCAGGTACTCACGGCCGCGGCATTTCACACCCGGCTGGACCAGACGGCCGTCGCCCTTGCGCACAAAGCCCTGGAGCGGTTTGACGACCATGCCCTCGCCCCCGGCCGCCGTCAGGTCCAGCCACCACTGCGTCCCGGCGGCGCGGGAGGAGTCGTCCTCGGTGTCGACGATCAGACGGCGGGTGGGGACGAGCAGCGGCCGCTCCCGCTCCGGAGCGGCGTCACCCGGCGTGTCGGCCTCGACCATCCGGTCGATCAGCGCGAGCTGCTGGTCATGCGGCAGCGCGGCCAGGCTGCGGCCCTGTGCGGCGAGGATCTGGAACGGCGCCATCCGGACACCCTCCAGCCCGTCGACGGGCCAGCAGTAGCGCCGGTAGGCGTCGGTGAACGCCGCAGCGTCCGCGGCGCGGCCCCGGTGCTTGTCGAGCAGCCCCGACACCTCCACCCCGCGCGCCGCCGCGCCCTCCAGCGCGGTGAGCACACCGGGGAGGACGGCGCGCGAGGCGGCGCCGACCGCCGCGTACTGGCTGCGCAGCAGTCCCGCGGCCTTCAGCGACCAGGGCATCAGCTCCGCGTCCAGCAACAGCCAGTCGGTGTCCAGCTCCTGCCAGAGCCCGGCGCCCTCGACGGCCCGGCCCACCCGGCGCAGCACGGTCTCCATCAGCGCCGGGTCGTCGAAGAACGGCCGGCCGGTGCGGGTGTACACCATGCCGGACACCCCGTCCGGTGCGTCGAAGCGCTTCCGCGCGACCTCCTCGTCACGGCAGACCAGGGCCACCGCGCGGGAGCCCATGTGCTTCTCCTCGCAGATCACCTCGCGCGCCCCGTCGGCGCGGTAGGCGGCGAATGCCTCGGCCGGGTGCTCCAGATAGCCCTCCTCCGTGGAGGTGGCGCAGGGCGCCATGGTGGGCGGGAGGTAGCCGAGCAGCCGCGGGTCGACCGCGAACCGGCTCATCACCTCCAGCGCCGCCGCCGCGTTCTCCTCCTTGACCGCGATCCGGCCCATGTGCCGGGTCTCCACCACCCGGCGGCCCTGCACGTCTCCGAGGTCCAGCGGACGGCCCTCGGCCCCGCCCGGGGCTTCGTTGGTCAGCGGCTTCACCGGCTCGTACCAGATCCGCTCGGCCGGGACGTCCACCAATTCCCGCTCCGGCCAGCGCAGTGCGGTCATCCGGCCGCCGAAGACACAGCCGGTGTCCAGACAGATGGTGTTGTTGAGCCAGGAGGCCACAGGGGTCGGTGTGTGGCCATAGACCACCGCGGCGCGGCCCCGGTAGTCCTGGGCCCACGGATAGCGCACGGGCAGCCCGAACTCATCGGTCTCACCGGTGGTGTCCCCGTACAGCGCGTGCGAGCGGACCCGGCCCGAGGTGCGGCCGTGGTACTTCTCGGGCAGCCCGGCGTGACACACCACCAGCGCCCCGCCGTCCAGCACATAGTGGCTGATCAGCGACTCGATGAAGACCCGGGCCCGGTCGCCGAACTCCGGGTCCTCGATGTGCTCCCGCTCCAGCTGCTCCACGGTCTCGGCGAGGCCGTGGGTGACCTGGACCTTGCGGCCCTTGAGGTAGCGGCCGAGCTTGTTCTCGTGGTTGCCGGGCACGCACAGCGCCCCGCCCGAGGCCACCATCCCCATCACCAGGCGCAGCACCCCCGGGCTGTCGGGGCCACGGTCGACGAGGTCGCCGACGAAGACCGCGGTACGGCCCTCGGGGTGGGTGGCGTCGACCGGGCGGCCGCGCTCGTCACGGCGCAGGACGTAGCCCAGCCTGCCGAGCAGGGTCTCCAGCTCGGAGCGGCAGCCGTGGATGTCACCGACGATGTCGAACGGACCGGTGAGGTGGCGCAGGTCGTTGTAGCGGCGCTCGGTGGTGATCTCCGCGGCGTCGACCTCCTCCGGGCCGCGCAGGACGTGCACCTTGCGGAAGCCCTCGCGCTCCAGGGACTTCAGGGAACGGCGCAGCTCGCGGCGCTGGCGCGGGATGACATGGGTGGGCATCCCGGCGCGGTCCGGCCGCGCCGCGTTGCGCCGGGCGCACTCGGCCTCGGGGACGTCGAGGACGATGGCGACGGGGAGGACGTCGTGCTCGCGCGCGAGCCTGATCAGACTGCGGCGGGCCTCGGGCTGGACGTTGGTGGCGTCCACGACGGTCAGCCGGCCGGCCGCCAGCCTCTTGCCCGCGATGTAGTGCAGGACGTCGAAGGCGTCGGGGGTGGCGCTCTGGTCGTTCTCGTCATCGGCGACCAGCCCGCGGCAGACGTCGGAGGAGACGACCTGGGTGGGCAGGAAATGGCGCCGGGCGAAGGTGGACTTGCCGGAACCGGTGGTGCCGATGAGGACCACCAGGGACAGGTCGGGTACGGCGAGGCTGCGCCTGGCGGTGGTGAGGTCGGTGTCGGTCACGCGGCCGCCTCCTTCGCGGTCGTAGTGCTGGTGGTCTCGGTGCCGGTGTCGCTGCTACTCGTGCTCGTGCCGTGGTCAGTGCTTGTGCCGCTGTCGGTGCGTGTGTCGCCGTCACCGAGGCGGAACAGGGCGAGCTGGGTGGGCGGCCCCACCTCGGGGTCGTCCGGTCCGACGGGGCGGAACTCCACGGTGTAGCCGTGCCGTTCGGCGACCTGCCGGGCCCAGCCGCGGAACTCCTCCCGGGTCCATTCGAAGCGGTGGTCGGGGTGGCGCGCCTTCCCGGCGGGCAGCGTCTCCCAGCGCACGTTGTACTCGACGTTGGGCGTGGTCAGCACGACGGCGCGGGGCCGCGCGGCGCCGAACACGGCGTACTCCAGAGCGGGCAGCCGCGGGGGATCCACATGCTCGATCACCTCGCAGAGCACCGCCGCGTCATAGCCGCGCAGCCTGCTGTCGGTGTACGCGAGCGACCCCTGCATCAGCTTCAGCCGGGCCGACTGCCGCTCGGACATCCGGTCCAGCCGCAGCCGCCGCGCCGTCTCGTTGAGCGCGCGCATCGACACATCGACGCCGACGATCTCGGTGAACCGCACGTCCTTCAGCAGCGCCACCAGCAACTGCCCCTGTCCGCAGCCGAGGTCGAGCACCCGGGCGGACTCGGTCCCGCGCAACGCCTCGAGGATCGCCTCGCGCCGCTGGACTGCCAGCGGCACCGGCTTCCCGGCATCCGCCGTCTCCCCGTCGTCCACTCCTCCCCCGGTCGCCGGTGTCCCGTCATCGTCACCCTCGCCGCCGGACTCTTCCGTGGTCCCGGCGACCGCGTTGTCGATCTCCTCCACCTCGGTGTCGTCCGCCTCGGCGAGCCGGGCCAGCTCCAGCCGCTCCAGCGCGTTGCGCGTCAGCGACCAGCGGCGGGCCAGATAGCGGCTGGTGATCAGCCGCTGTTCGGGGTGGTCCTCCAGCCAGCCCTCCCCGGACCGCAGCAGCTTGTCCACCTCGTCCGGGGCGACCCAGTAGTGCTTGGCGCCGTCCAGCACCGGCAGCAGCACATACAGATGGCGCAGTGCGTCGGCCAGCCGCAGCTCGCCCTCCAGCACCAGCCGGACGTACCGGGAGTCACCCCATTCGGGGAACTCCTCGTCCAGTGCGACTGGTTCGGCCGTCACCGTCCACCCCAGCGGTGCGAAGAGCCGCTCGACCAGCTCGGCACCGCCGCGGGCGGGCAGCGCGGGCACCTCGATCCGCAGCGGCATCGGCCGCGCCGGCAGCTCGGGCCGGGCCCTGCACTGGCCCCGCAGCGCGCTGGAGAAGACATTGCTCAGCGCCACGGCGAGCAGTGAGGAGGCCGCGTACGGACGGTCGTTGACGTACTGCGCCAGTGCGGAGTCGGGCGCGCCGCCCCGGCCCTTGCCACGCCCGCGCCGCACCAGCGCCACGGGGTCCACCTCGAGCATCAGCGCCGCTGTGCAGCGCTGAGGGGTCGCCTCGGGGTAGAGGACATGCGCGGTGCCATGGGAGGTGGAGAACCGCTGCGCCTTGTCGGGATGCTTGTGCAGCAGAAACCCGAGGTCGGTCGCGGGGCGCTCATCGGTGCCGGTGGTGGTAATCGTCAAGAACACCCGTCCGAGTATCACCGTCCGGCGACCTCGTTCCTAATGCTTTCTCAGCAAATCGCCCAACTCGGCGATCCGGTCCGGTCCCACCCGGCAGCAACCACCGATGAGCCGTGCCCCGGCGTCCCGCCAGGCCCGCACCCGGTCCGCGCCGAACGTCGGCCGCCCGCGCCAGCCGCGCGCCGCGGCATCCCACTCCTCTCCGCTGTTCGGATAGACCACCACCGGCTTTCCGGTGGTGCCGGCCGCGATCCGCACGGCCCGGTCGGCGTCCTGTGGTGCACAGCAGTTGACGCCGACGGCGACCACCTGGTCGTGCCCGGCGGCCAGGGCGAACGCCTCGGCCAGGGGCTGCCCGGCCCGGGTGGTCTCCCCCGCGATGCTGTACGAGAGCCAGACGGGCACCCCGCACCCCTCGACCGCCCGCAGCAGCGCCTCCGCCTCATCGCTGTCCGGCACGGTCTCCAGCGCCAGCACATCCGGTGCGGCCCCGGCCAGTGCCTCGATCCGCGGCCGGTGGAACCGCTCCAGCTCCGCCACGCTCAGCCCGTACCGCCCGCGGTATTCACTGCCGTCCGCGAGCATCGCGCCGTACGGGCCGACGGAGGCGGCCACCCACACCCGTCCGGCACTCTCCGGAGCCCTCTTCGTGGCCCCGGCCGCCTCTTCCGCCGCGCTCCGGGCCAGCCGCACACTGCGCCGCAGCAGCTCCGCCGCCTCCTCATGGCCCACCCCCCGGCGGGCGAACCCCTCATAGGTCGCCTGATAGCTGCTGGTGATCAGCACCTGTGCGCCCGCCCGCGCATAGGCCAGGTGCGCGGCCTCGATCTGCCCGGGTTCGTCGGCCAGCAGCCGCGCCGACCAGAGATCGTCGGACAGATCGCAGCCCTGCGCCTCCAACTGGTTGGACAGCCCGCCGTCGAGGACGAGTGGTGGACCTTCCAGCGCGGCGGTGAAGGACATCGGTCGGGCGGACATCGTGGGTACTCCTGGTCGGCGGGCTGGTCGGGGCTGGGACTGAAACTGGTCCGGACGGCGGGCGGGGTATCAGCCCAGCTGGGCCTGGACCTGGGAGGAGATCAGCTCCAGGTGGTCGAGATCGTCCAGGTCCAGGATCTGGAGGTAGATCCGGGACGCTCCGGCCTCCGCATAGCGGCCGATCTTGTCGACGACCTCGGCCGGGGACCCCGCCAGCCCGTTCTCCCTCAGCTCCTCGACCTCCCGGCCGATCGCCGCGGCCCGCCGTGCGACCTCGGCGTCATCCCCGCCGACGCAGGCCACCAGCGCGTTGGAGTACACCAGGTCGTCCCCCTTGCGACCGGCGGCCTCGGCCGCCTCCCGCACCCGGCCGAACTGCCGCACGGTGTCGGCGACCGAGGCGAAGGGCATATTGAACTCATCCGCGAACCGCGCCGCCAGCCGCGGGGTGCGGGTCGCCCCGTGACCGCCGATCAGCACCGGCACCCTGTTCCCCGCGGGCTTGGGCAGCGCGGGCGAATCGGCCAGCTGGTAGTGCGCCCCGTCGTAGCCGAAGGTCTCCCCGGCCGGTGTCTCCCACAGACCGGTGACGATCTCCAACTGCTCTTCCAGCCGGGCGAACTTCTCCTTCGGGAACGGGATTCCGTAGGCCCGGTGCTCCTCATCGAACCAGCCCGCGCCCAGCCCCAGCTCGACCCGGCCGCCGGACATCTGGTCGACCTGCGCCACCTGGATCGCGAGCACGCCCGGCAGCCGGAACGTGGCGGCGGTCATCAGGGTGCCGAGCCGGATCCGCCGGGTCTCGCGGGCCAGCCCGGCCAGGGTGATCCACGCGTCGGTCGGGCCCGGCAGCCCGTCGACATCGCCCATGCGGAGGTAATGGTCCGAGCGGAAGAAGGCGTCGAAGCCAAGGGCCTCGGTGGCCTTGGCAACGGTCAGCAGGGTGTCGTAGCTCGCCCCCTGCTGGGGCTCGGTGAAGATGCGAAGATCCATGCACTCCATCCTGCCTCGTCATGCCGCGCCGCCCCACTCTCCGCTCCACTCCCGCACCGTGAGGTGCCTGAGCATGCCGTGCACCCGGTCCCTGGCCTCGTCCGCCGCGTCGATCGCCTCCACGCACTGCCAGTACAGCGCCTCCTCCTCGGTGTTGGACGCCACTCCCACCAGGGCGAACCCCGCCTCCGCCAGCAGGTCCCCCAGCGCGAGCAGCACCGCCTTGGGGTCCCGCACCTCCGACAGCTGCGCGGCCCGTAAGCCGCCGTTGTGCAGCGCCGGGTGGTGCAACGCGGGGTGGAAGAGGGCGCCCCTCGCCCTGCCACCCGCCTCGCACAGCCCTCGTGCCTCGCCCCGCGCCGCCGCCGGGCCGCTGACCACGAAATATCCGCCGACCGCCTCTGCCAGTGCCTGGACCTGCCAGGCTTCGGCCACGATGTCGTGCACACTCCCGGCCTTGGCCAGGGCGTGCCGCGTGACACCGATCAGCCGCATCGCGTCCATGCCCCGCTCCCCTCTCAACGGATTTCTCGCACCCGTCACTCCTCCACTACCCAGAGTGATGACTAACAGGCCGAAAAGCTAGGGGAATTCAGGAATCTGTTGACAACAGTTGCGTTGTGGATAACGTCGCCACTACCGAGAGTTACGGACGGGGTTCAGGGGGCCTTCGCCGGGAACCGTGCCTCATTGCGGTCGATCTTCGCGGAGAGCGCGGCGAGTGCGTCGACCCCCAACACCTCGCAGAACTGGAGCAGATAGGCCAGCACATCGGCGACCTCGTCCTCGACGCGGGCAGCCTGCCCCGCGTCCTCCATCACCCGCGCCGACTGCTCCGGCGTGAGCCATTGGAAGATCTCCACCAGCTCCGACGCCTCGACGCTCAGCGCCGCCGCCAGGTTCTTGGGGGTGTGGTACTGCTGCCAGTCGCGCGCCGCCGCGAACGCGGCCAGCCTGCCCTGGAGCCCCGCCACGTCGAGGCCGTCGGCACGGCCCCCGGACGGACGGGGCCCACCGCCCGCAGATCCGCCCGTGGGCTCCATGCCCACGGCGGACCCGCTCGCCGGGGACGCACTCGTCGGGGACCCGCCGGCCTGGGACCCGCCCATCGGGGGCCCGCTCCCGACCGGCTGACCGCCGACCGGCTGGCTCCCGGGCGACCGACCATCCGACGACTGGTTCTTCAGGGGCTGACTCTTCGGGGACTGGCTCTCAGGAGACTCGCTCACGCCCCAGGTCTACCACCGTGACGGGGGCACCCCCCAACGCCCCCGTCAGGTCCCCCACCGCCCCGACCGTGCCGACGAGCCGGATGTGCCCCCGTGCGCACATCCGGGCCGCCACCCCCACCAGCTCCCGGGCCTGCCGCCGGTCCAGGCACCGGTCGAACCCGTCCGCGAGCACCGTCAGCGCCTGGCGGGCGGGCAGCACATCGGCCGCCGGGTCCACCGCCAGCACCCCCGGTCCGGTGAGCAGCACCAGCGCGAGCGCGATGTACCGCAGCTCGCCGTCCCCCAGCTGCTCCACCGGCATGGAGCCCAGCGGGCCCTGTTCCAGCAGGGCCCGCACCACCCCGTCCGCGCGCCCCTCCGTCACCAGACCCTCGACCGGCCCCGCGCAGCCCGCCCGGACCGCCGCGACCAGCGCCGCGTGGCGGCTGCCGCACTCCCGGCTGGTCCGCCGCAGCACCGCCGCCAGGTTCTCGCAGCCGCCGCGTAACCGGCCGTCACGCGGCGGCGCCGGTGCCCGCATCCGCTCCGGCCGCGGATCGCAGGGGAAGACCGAACGCAGCGCGATGACCACCTGCTCGGCGGCGGACAGCGCCAGCCGCTGCCCCTCCGTGGTGCCCGCCACCCGCAGCGGCAGCAGCGAGGTGGCCAGCCGGTCGTCGGGCAGCGGCGCGCGGGTGACCGCGACCGCCCCGGCGGTGTGCCAGGCCGCCTGGACACAGCGCCGCCCCGGGTCGCGCAGCGCGGTCTCCAGCAGGATCTCCCCCGCGCCGGTCAGCCGCTCGCCCACGATCCGCAGCTCGGGCTCGGCCTGTACGGCGACGTCCAGCCGCACCGGCCCGACCGGACCGTCCACCGTGCAGCCGATCCGGAAGCCGCGCCGCCCTTGCCGGTCCGGCCGCGCCCAGCGCGGGATGTACGCCGCCGGATCGCGGAACACCTCCGGGAGCCGGGCGCCGCCCGCGAGCCGCCCGAGGGCCGTGTACGCCTCCAGCACACCGGACTTGCCGCTGCCACTGGGGCCGGAGATCAAGGTCAGCGGACCCAGCGAGAAGGAGGCACGGCGGTGCCTCTTGAAGGCCGACAGCCTCAACTCGGAGACGATGGGCCGCAGTTCGGTCCTGGGCAGCAGCCCCGATGCGCTCATGCCTGGAACATATCCCTGGAATATACCGGCGAACCGTTACGCCTTCCGTATCTTCCTACCATCGGGGGATAAGGGTGGTTACCGAAGATGACCCTGAGCCGCCGGATGACCAGGGAAATGGAGTGGCCGCTGTGACCACGTGTACGAAAGGCTCGGCGACGGCACCGGCGACGAACGGCCACGGCTCACCGCCCACCGGGGCGCCGCGCGCCACACCACACGGCGCGCACGAGCCCGAGCACGCCCACCGAAGCGGGGAGAGCGAAACCACCATGAGCGGCACGGACACCACGACACCCGGCACACTGACACCGGGCGGCGGGATCACGGTCAGACTCGTCAAACACCCTCGCCCCGACGTCCGTTACCCCGCCACCGTGGTCGCCGACGACGGCGTACGGGTGACCGTGCGCGCCCCCTGGGCCGGTGCGGCGGTGCGCGACTTCGGCTTCGTCCGCTTCGAGAGCGGTGACGTCTTCACCGAGCACTACTGGCGCGACCGCTGGTACGCGGTCAAGGAGGTCCGGTCGGCCTCCGGCACGCTCAAGGGCTGGTACTGCGACATCACACGGCCCACCGAGGTCGAGCCGGACACCCTGGTCGTCACCGACCTCGATCTGGACCTGTGGGTCTCGGCCGACCGGACGTCCGCCCTGCGGCTGGACGAGGACGAGTTCCTGGAGAGCGGACTCGCCGAGCGCGACCCGGCCGCCGCCGGACGGGCCCGTGAGGCCCTCGACGAACTGGAACGGCTCGTGCGCGAGGGCGGGTTCGACGCCCTGCTCACCGGGAGCCCGGCACGGGACGGCCGTGGCTGACAACACCTTCTGGATCGCCGCCCTCACCGGTGGCACCGCCGTCGTGGCCAGCTGGGTCACCAGCCGCGGCAACACCCGCGCGGCCCGTATACAGGCGGACACCGCGGCGCTCGCCCAGCGGGCGGAGCGGCTGCGCGACAGCCGGCGCACCGCCTATCTGGACCTCATCGAACAGGCCCACGGCATGGGTGAGTTGTACTGGGAGGTGTCCGCGGCCGACCGGACCGGTGAGGTCCGGCGCCGCCCCCCGGTCCTCGACGAACTGGCCGAACGCGAACGTGACGAGTACGGCAAGCTGCGCCGCTGCGTCCGGGTGGTGGAGCTGGAGGGTCCGGCCGCCGCGGCCGCCGCGGCGAACGCACTGCAGAAGTCGACCGGTCGCTTCCACCGGGCCCTGGGCGCGATGCGCGCCGGGGACACGGAGGCGGCGGACCGCTTCGACAGCGCCTACCGGCCGTTCTGGCAAGCCCTGACCGAATTCGTCGACGCGGCGCGGACCGCCCTGCACGAGGCACAGTGACGCCTCAGCCGGTCCTCGCCCCGCGGTAGACCAGGGCCGCCGCAGCCAGGTCGGCGAGTCCGCTGCCGACGGTCTTGAACACGGTGATCTCCTCGTGGCCGCGGCGGCCTGGCACCTCCTCCCGGCACAGCTGAGGCAGGGTGCCCAGCACCCCGTCCGGGGCGAGCGCGCCGGAGGCGATCGGCTGGGTCAGATCGCCGGACTCCTCCAGCGCGACCGGGGTGTCGACATAGACGGAGCCGCGCCGTACGCAGGTGTCGTCCGCCTCCCGCATGATGGGCCGGAAGCTGCCGATCAGATCGAGGTGGGTGCCCGGGCGCAGCCATTCACCGCATACCAGGGGTTCGGTGGCCAGGGTCGCGCAGCTGATCACATCGGCGGAGGCCACCGCCTCGGCCCGGTCCGGCGCCACCCGCGCGTCCAGCCCCTCCGCGCGCAACTGCCCTGCCAGCCGCTCGGCATGTGCGGGGGTGCGGTCATGGACGAGCACCGTCCGGATATCGAGCACACTGCGGTACGCGGCGGCCGCGAGACGGGCGATGTGACCCGCGCCGATGACCAGAAGGGTCGTGCTGTCCGGGCGGGCGAGGTAGGAGGCGGCGAGTGCGGAGGTGGCCATTGTGCGGCGCCGGGTCAGCTCGTTGCCGTCGATCAGCGCCAGGTGCTCACCGGTGGCGGCGCTGGCGAGGAGGTAGGCCGAGGACAGCGCCGGACGCCCCTGGTCGGCGTTCCGGGGGAAGACGTTGACCAGCTTGACGCCCACGAAGTCGCCCTCGGCCCAGGTCCCCGGGGTCCAGGACGGCATCAGGAGCAGGGTGGCGTCACTCCGTTCGTCCAGGGTGTGGTGGTGGCGCGGCGGGGTGTGGGCACCGCGGGCGAAGCCCTGTCGCAGCGCGGGGATCAGCGCGTCGAACGGCAGCGCACGGATGGTGTCCTCGGCGGTGAAGCGCAGCATGGCGTCCTTGGGGCGTGAGGCGGCTGACGGCTCGGACATTACTCGCTGGTAACCGGTTACCGGCTACCAGTGCCGGGTACGATGCAACCGCCCTCGCCCCGGCGTCAAGGGCCCGTGGAATACCGGCAGATCAGCGGCGCAGCAGAGGAGCGGCATCAGGTGACCGAACCGGAATCCGCACCGCTGCACCGCACCAGCCTGCGCGACCAGATCCTCGCGATGGTCCGGCAGGCTCTGGTCTCCGGTGAGATCCGCCCCGGTGACATCTACTCGGCGGCGGCGCTGGCGACCCGGCTCGGTGTCTCCAGCAGTCCGGTGCGCGAGGCCCTGCTGACGCTGGTCGGCCAGGGGCTGCTGGAGCCCGTTCGCAACCGTGGCTACCGCGTCGTCCCGATGAGCGAACACGACCTCGACGAGATCCACGAGATGCGGCTCTTCCTGGAGATCCCCGGCACCCTCAAGGCCGCCGCCCACGCCGGACCGGAGGACCTGCGCCGTCTGGAGTCGATCGCGGAGGAGATCGAGGCCGCCGCCGACGCGCGCGATGTGCCCCGTCTCCTCGACGCCGACCGGCGGTTCCACCTCGAACTGCTGGCACTCGGCGGCAACGGTCGACTTGTCGATACCGTGGCCGCCTTGCGCGACCGGACCCGGCTCTACGGCATGGACGCGCTCGCCGCGCGCGGCTCGCTCGGCGGCGCGGCCGGTGAGCACCGCGCCATCCTGGCCGCCGTCGCCGAGCGGGACACCGCCCGTCTGGAGAGCCTGCTGCGCGCGCATCTGCACCACGTCCGCGCCGAGTGGGCACGCCCCGGGGCACCGCACTCCACCTGACGCCCGGGCCCCGTCAGCGCACCGCGCCGACCGCCTCCGGGCGGGGCAGGTCCGCCATGCGCGCCGCCCCCTCCCGGCGATGCCGTCGCCTCCGCCGTCCCCACAGCGCGAACACACCCGCGACCACCAGCAGATACACCGGCACCAGCAGACCCGCGGTCCCCGCGCCGTGCTCGACGTACCAGCCCGCGTGACGCCCGTCGCCCTCCAGGGCGATCCGGTTGACGGTCAGAAAGGTCAGATGGACGCCGATGGAGGTCCACAGCGGAGCCCGCGCCAAGGCCGTCCGAGCCGCGACCAGGGTCAGCCCGAACACCATGATCAGGACGAGGTAGTCGACCGGATCCTGTCCGCCCGGCGCGACGCCGATCGGCCCCGCGTCCCGTCCGACCAGCCGTGCGGCCCCGGCCGCCACGACCGTTGACACCCCGGGGACCAGCAGGAACACCGCCGTGGTGGCCAGCGCGGTGCCTTTGCCGCCGAACCGGGAGCGCAGCGACGTCCAGGTGTAGCCGCGCAGTGTGGTCTCCTCCGGCAGGGCCTCCAGCAGCACGGCGACCACCGCGTTGGAGGCGAGGAACCGGGCCAGCGCACCGGGATCGGGATCCGACCAGCGCAGCAGACCCCCCACCGTCGCCGCGCCCAGCACGAGCGCCGCCGCCACGGCTGTCACCGCCGCGCCGGCCAGAAAGGCGACCGCGCTCGCCCCCGGCCCGCCGAACCCGAGCCGCCGGAACGGTCGCCCCCGGTGTGCCACGGCCACCAGCGAAAGGGCGAGAGCCGTGACGAGGGCCGCCGGTACCAGACGCGCCACCAGCCCCGACGCCCCCACCGCATCAGCGAGGGCCGGACCCAGCCCGGTCCCCACCCCCAGCGCCGTCGCCATGACGAGCCCACCGACCAGGGCCCGGCCCAGCGCCCCGGTACGCGACGCCCCGCTCCCACCGGCATGAGATCCCGCCATCTGCCCACTCCCCCGTATCCGGACCGGACGGCGCATCCGACGTCGGCGCCCGCTCCGTTCCCATCCTCACGGGCGGTCCGGGGCCCGGGCTCCTGCTGGAGGGGGAAAGCGGACTACATCCTTCGACCCACCGGACGGCTGGACGAGCTGATCGCCGACTTCGACCGGGCTCACGGCCCGGCCGACCCGGAGGCCGTGGCCGCCAAGCGGGCCAAGCTCACGGGCAACGCATCCTCCGGGACCGGGACTGCCGCTCGAGCGGCGCCCTCATCCTCGGCAGCGAGGGCCCGGCCAAGGCCGTCCATCGCGACCGCGAGGTCCCGGCGGTACCCCTGCCGGTCACCGTCGTCTGCGAGCTGCTGGGGTGCCGGAATTCCGGCCGCACCGCCCTCGTCGGCAGGTCCCAGACGACGGACACGACGAACCTGCGGGTCAGGAGCCCTTTGTGGCCGGCTCCAGGATCATCACGCACTCCACATGATGCGTCATCGGAAAGATGTCTGCCTGAACGGATCCCAGAAAAGACCTGGTCAGAGCCCGTTTCTCGGCTCATCGTCCTTCGTGCAGACCCCCAGAGCGTCAAACGAGCGTCACGGTCGGCGTCCGTCCCTCCTGCTCAGGACGGAACAAGCCGCCTGGACAGTGGTGAGGCGAAAGAGAGTGCCACAAGTCCTTCGGCAGGGCAGAGCACGGGCACATGGAGCGTGCAGCCATTCGCCGCGCGGAGCCGGATGCCCGGGTGTTCATCCGCCGCGCCCACGCTGTCCACCCCGTCACCGCCGGGCAGCCCGAGTACTCGCTGTGGACCCGCGGCATCGAGGACCGTGAAGGCGACTTCCGGCGCGGCAACCCGCCTGGCTCCTCGCCCAGGATGACGGCATCGCCCCCCATCCCCGATACCAAGCGCGTGGCCCGCGTCGAGGAGATCGCCGCCGCCGACGGCCTCCAGCCGCCGGCCGACGTCCTGGCGAAGCTCTCCGGCCTTGGTGGTTTCCGCAGTTACATCGCCGAGAAACTGCCCGACCCGCACGACCACACGTCCGTCGTCCGTCCAGGCGCCCCGTAGGACGACTTCCACGAAGCCCTGCTCTGCAAACGGGCCATCGCCTGCATCGCGGGCAGCGACGGCAAGGAGCCACTCATCCTGGTGACGGCGGTCAGCTGACCACGCGCGTGCGGCCCCGTCCTCTCCTCTCCGAGGTGCTGGTGCAGATGAGGCCGACGGTCCCGCACGGCGGTGGCCGCCACAGGTAACCGCGGTCCGCCACGTCCTGCCCGCGCATGCGACGGTCGACGGTCAGTTCCCGCACCGATACCTACGACCGCACCGTCTCGTCCATGCGGCAGTCAGGAACGACGTCAGGGCCAGCAGCCGACCGCGCGGTCGCGGGCCTGGGCCAGGAAGCCACTCCCGCTCTGAAGGAGCGCGAGTGGAGGAGAAGTCATCGGCTCTTGGCACCGGTGGCAGGGCCGTCCCGCCGGGTCCCGCCGCATTTGCGTCTGTGTACTTCCGCTCTCGGCGGGGGTGGGCACAGACGAGTGAGCTGTCGATGCTGGTCAGAGGAGTCCTTGGCGGTGTAGCTGCTGCTGGGCGTGAGCCGGGCCAAAAAAGCGAGGGGACCAACCGCATGGCCCGACTCGTCGTCCGTAGTGCGTTCGGCTTCCGCGACGTCGAGAGCCAGCGACTACGGACACGCTGTGTCAACCACCCGCCGAGCCCGCGGACATCTCCGCACCGCTCAAGATCCGGAATGGCGTGGGCCTCATCCATCGGTGCCAGGCCCACCACCCGCCCCGACGATTTACGTAACCCCGGTCCCCGACGGATCGTCCATGTCGACTGTGATGGTCAACCCGGACGTCGATGTGAAGGTGGCTTTCCGACCTGACACCTCGATGGTGCGGAACGGATCGACTTCCTCCAGGAAGACCGCCCATACGAGGCCCCGGTCGGAATGGACGCGGCCGAAGAATCCGTCTGAGCCGTAGGAGCCTTCCCCAGCCCACAGGACATCACCATCGGCCAGTTCATGGCTGCTCAATCCGTCGACACGAGCGACGAGATCCGGCTCTTCTGACAGCAGCTGATCGACGTCGAGTGTCTCATCGATGCGCAGTACGGGCTCTGTCGGGGAGACCGACACCTCATATGCCCTGCCATCGGCGAAATAGAGACCGTCCACAGCAGGCAGTTCGTATTCCTGCCAGAGGCGTTCGATCACCGTCATGATTTCTTGCACTTTCTTCTGCGGGGATTTCTCACATGTTGGGGTCGTTCTGCCAGGCCCGTAGGGGGAACGCGCTCTCCGCGCTCATCTCTGTTGCGTCTGTCGGTCATGCGTTGCTCGAATTTCTCCCGCCAGGTCATGCCAGTCGTCGAGTCCGGGTGCGGGCCATCGGGATCCACTCTGACCACGGCGACAGGAGCCTCGACCTCCCGAGCCGCGTCCAGGCGGCGATTGTCGTACGTCACCAGCTGCCCGTCGACCTCCATCACCCTCAGCGCCGTTCCCGGGCGGGTCCAGTCCCACTCGCCGTTGCGCATCTTCTCGACGTAATCATTCGGCGAGACCGTCCGCTGCGAGAAGTTGATGTCTGACGGGTCGAGCCATTCCAGGTTCTCTTCCGCCGTCAGCCCCAGAGGGTCGAGCCACGACTGCGCGTTAGGCACGTACGACACCGGATTGGGCGCAGGCGCCAGGCCAAGCGGATCCGGACTAATGAAGCGTGCCGTCTCGGGGTCGTAGTGGCGGAAATAGCTGGAGTGGAGACCGGACTCCGGATCGGCGTACTGGCCTGGGTAGCGCAGCGGTGTGTAGGTGGTGGCGTCAGCGTTGACTGCCGTGGTCCCCCATGCGGAGGTCCGGGTGTGCCAAGCGATGTCACCGTTTTCGCTGACCAGTTCGGTGGGTGTGCCGATCAGGTCGGTGACAATGGCGAAGAAGTGGGAGTCGATCTCCTGTTGGGGTGTGTCGGTCGTGGTGACGCGTTCCGTCTGGGCGAGGGGGCGTAGGCCCTGGTGGTCCCAGGTGAGGGTGACCGGGTGGGGGAGGTCGGCGGATGTTGTCGTCTGTTCGCAGAGCGTTGTGCCGTCCCAGGTGAAGTCCACTCGCTCCACGACCGTTTCGCTGTCCTCCGCGAGGCGGAGTTTGGCCGTGCGACGGCCCAGGGGGTCGTAGGTGTAGCGCCAGCGGGTGCCGTCGGGGGTCGTCACCGCGGTGAGGCGGTCCTCGGCGTCCCATTCGTAGCGCCAGGTGTCCGGTTTGCGGGACAGCCGGGTCTTCTGGCGGAGAGTGATGCGGCCAAGTGCGTCGTGTTCGTAGCGGACGTTGCCGGCTCGGGTGATGCGGGTGCCCGTGTAGGTGCGCGGGCCCCTTGCCTCTGCGCCCGGGTGGTTCGAGGGCCAGGACGCCTTGGTCTGGTTGCCTGCCTCGTCGTAGGCGTACCGTTCCGTCCAGGCGGCGGCGTGGACCGCTGTCACCCTGCCTGTCGCGTCAAGGTCGAACCGGCAGGTGCCTGACAGGTGGTCCTCGATATCAATCAGGTAGCCGTCGGCTCGGTACGTGTACTTACGGTGCTGGACCGTGCGGCCCTGGGCACCGGTCACCGACTGAGTCTTCAGGCGGCCCAAGGGGTCGAAGGTGCGGTCGAAGACGACGGTGCCGCCGATGCGGCGGGAAACCTCGCGACCCGCCTCGTCATACGTGAAGTCGATCGCCCTGCCCGAGGCCACCATGCGCGTGCGGCGGCCCGCCGCGTCGTACGACCACGTCGTCTCGGCCCCGGAAGGGGTGGTGCGGCCCGTGCGGCGGCCAAGTGCGTCGTACGTGTAGTTCATTGTGCGGCCGTTGACCGTCTCCGAGCGCAGGCGCCCGTAGCGGTCTCGCAGCCGCGTCAGCGTCGTGCCGTCGGGGCCCGTCGCCTGGGCCAGTTGGTCGGTCAGATCGTAGGTGTACGTAGTGACTCGGCCCGCAGCGTCCTTGCGGATCACCTGGCCGAGATCATCACGTTTGAAGGACGTCACCTCGTCCAGTGCGTTCCGTCGCGACACCAGGCGGCCCGCGGCGTCGTGCTCGTACGTCAGGCTGCGGTCGTCGAAGTCCGTTTCCGTCACCAGGCGTCCGGCCGCGTCGTACTCGTACGTCCATGTCAGGCCCTGCGGGTTCGTGACCTTCGTCAGGCGTAGTTCCGTGTCGTGTTCGAACTCGTAGCGGACGCCGTCCGGGCCCGTGCGGGCCGTGAGCAGGTCGAAGTGGGTGTACTCGAAGTGGGTGGTGCCGCCGATGGCGTCGGTGTGGCTCGTGCAGTTGCCTTCACCGTCGTAGGTCCAGGATTCCTCGGCTCCGTCCGGGTCGGTCCGGCGCTCCAGCTTGCCCTCGACGGTCCAGTACAGGCGGGTGATGGCGCCCAGGGGGTCGGTGATCGTGACGATGCGGCCGAACGGATCACGCTCGTACCGGGTGACCGCTCCCAGCGGGTCGGTGACGGCGAGGGGCAGGCCGGCGGCGTTGCATTCGACGTGCGTCGTGTTGCCCAGGGCGTCCGTGGCCGATGTCAGGTTGCCGCGGCCGTCGTAGGCGAAGCGGATCGTCGCGCCGGAAGCGTCGGTGACCGCCGTCAGGTTGCCGCTCCGGTCGAACCCCCTGGAGACTTGGGTGCCGTTGGGTTCTGTCACCCTCACCGGCAGGCCCTGGTCGTTGTAGGCGACGGTGATCTCACGGCCGTCGGGGCGCGTGATCGTCAGCGGGCGGCCCGCTTGGTCGTACGTGTAGGCGACCATGTGGCCGAGCGGGTCGGTGGCGGTGAGGGGCCGATGGAACCGGTCGTATGTGGTGTGGGTGGCGGAGCCGTCCGGGCGGATCTCGGTGACGACCTGAAGCCTGTCGTTGATCAGGTACCGGCTCGTGTGTCCGAGGGAGTTGGTCACCGTGGTGGCCTTGAGGACCGTCGCCGGATCGGTGTCGACGTAGGTGTAGGCGTTCCGCAGGTGCCCGGCGTCGCCTGTCTGGTAGGTGCAGCGGTCCTCGTCGTCGTACTCGTACCGATACGACGAGCCGTTGGTGTCGGTCCAGGCCGTGATCCGGCCCACCGCGTCGTTGCTGAACCGCATAGGCGCGCCGCAGGAGTTCGTCACCGAGGACAGGTGGCCGTGTTCGTCGTACCCGAAGCGGAGCAGTGGCTGGTCGCCGCCGTCCCCAGCTGCCTCCGCCAGATGGAGGGCGGTGATGCGCTCGCCTTCCGTGGTGATCTTCAGGTGGTAGCCGGCCGAGTGCCTGATCGCGGTGGGGGCGCCGTCCGTGTCGTAGGTGAACGTGAGCCGCTGGGTGCCTGAGCGGTCGGTGAGGTGGGCCAGGAGTGCGATGCCGCGGCCGTCGGGGCCGGGTGCCGCGAAGTCCCATCGACGGCCGCTGACGGGGTCGGTGACGGTGTAGTCGCCGTTGGTGTCGACCGTCAGCGGAAGCCGGTCGCCCTCGGCGGGCAGCGCGTGGGTGTCCGGAGTCGGGTGGGGGTAGGACAGGAGCGAGCCGTCCTCGCGCACGAAGACGACGCCTTCGGTATCGATCTCCAGCCGCTGGTCCGCCGTCGAGGTCCAGGCGTGGCCGAACCAGCGCCCGGCACGGTAGGACGACTCGAAGTGGCGGGAGAACACCAGCGGGAGTCGGGCTGGCAGTGTCAGATCAGTCTGCGCGAGGGCCATCCGGCCGGTGGCCACGTCGACCGGATCGCCGCAATACGACTTGCTCTCGTGTTTTCTGGCCACATCGTGGAGAGCCGACCTCACACTCCGTCGGGCCCAACCCGTCGCGGCGCCTCGCGCCGCCCCGCGTGCTGCTTTCAGGGCGGCGGTACGCGCGAAGGTTCCGCCGTTCCTGCCGGAGGCCGCCCCGGTCGAACCGAGCGCGGGTATCGCGGCGCGTATGGCCTGCGCACACCGCGTCTCCGCTTCGGCCGCGACCCGGGCCACCTGTCGTTCCATCGTGGCGGCGGCCTGCCGTTCCCGTTCGGCCTGGGCGGCATAGGCGCCGATCCGTGCCGCGGCGGCGCGGACCTCGGGGCGTTGGTACTGGGTGCACCTGAGCGCGAACTGCTCGTCGAGCCCGCGCCAGTTGCCGGTGTACGAGAACCCCGGGACCAGCGTGCAGAACTGCTGTAACGCGGCCTTGTACTGGGCGTCCGCCTGCATGCCCCGGCTCAGCGCGGCGCGGGACTGGATCTTGGCCTGCTCAAGGGTCTGCATGTACGCGATGAGCGCCCTGCCGCAGCTTTCGTGAGCCGGACCCAGACCGGCGGCCTGCTGCGGGAGGCGCGCAAGCCGCTGCTGGAACAGCGGAGCGTAGTCGCCCTGCATGCGCAGGTCCACGCTGTTGGCGGCGACCTGGCGCAGGCGGCTGGCGTGCTGTTCCGCGTACTGCGCCTCCCGCAGCAGTCGCGCCGCAAGGGTCTGGATGCGGGCGGGGTCGCCCGGGACCGGGTCCCGCGCCAGGTCGAGAACGCTCCAGTCCTCCATGGTCAGGCGCCCCGGCCGGTCAGCTGCCGGCGCCGCCCGCCAGGCGTGCGTCGAGTTCCTGGTGGCTGCGTACGACGTCGTTGAGGAACGCCGCCATCCCTTCGAGCCCCTGAATCATGTTGTGGGTGCCCGTCGTCCACTGTTGGTACGACTGCTGGAACTTGGACGACGCCATCTGGGTGCGGAACTCGCTGGCCACCAGCTGATCGATCATGCCCTTGAGGGCCTGGAGTTTTTCGCTTATCTCGGTCTGCCCGCTGATCAGCCGTGACGCCGCCTGCTGCACACCGTCGTAGCCGACACTGACATCCGCCATCGGTCTCTCCTCACATCTCCAGGGCTTGGTCGGCGAGGACCTGGTCGAGGTCGAGCGTGCCTTCCGCCAGGTCCGCGAAGAGTCCTGCGGCCGTATCGACCGACGCTACGAGGCCGTTCCGGGCTGTGGTGACGGCGTCGAGGAATTCACCGAGTGCTTCCGCGACCGGGCCGGCCACCGTGCTCACCGCATCCGCCAAGGGCTGAGGTGCCGAGAGCCGGAGATCGGAGCGCATGCGGGTCAACTCCCGCGCGACTAAGTCCGCTTCCTGTGGATCGCAGACGAATTTTTGAGCCATCGTCTCGGATCTCCCCCGTGAGACCTCAACTGCGCGTCAAGAGTGGCTAATCTGCTGTCAGGTTAGCGTACGGGGCGCCGACCGGTAAGCGATCCGACAGGAGCGCGGTGGTGACGGGGACGGACTCCTCTCAGGGGCCGAGATTGGTCGCGGGGCGCTACCGGCTGACGGAGGTGCTCGGGCGGGGCGGCATGGGGATCGTCTGGCGGGCGACCGACGAACTGATCGGCCGCGCCGTCGCGGTGAAGGAAGTCCGCGCTCCGCACGGGCTGTCCGCGCGGGATCGGGCCGCGTTCGGTGAGCGGGCACTGCGCGAGGCCCGGACCGCCGGGCGCATCCACCACCCCGGGGTCATCGCCATCCACGACCTCATACCGGGCACGGCGCAGGACGACGCGGTCTACGTGGTCATGGAATTAGTGGAGGCACCCTCCCTGGCGACCGTCCTGGAGGAGCACGGCGCCCTGCCCGAGCTGCGTGTGGCCCGCTTGGGCCTCCGATTACTGGAAGCGCTGGACGCCGCACACGTCATCGGCTTGATACACCGGGACGTCAAGCCCAGCAACATCCTGGTCCTTCCCGACAGCAAGGTGAAACTGGTCGACTTCGGCATCGCCCAGGCCGTGGACGACACCCGTCTCACCGGCACCGGCGTCGCCGGCTCCACCGACTACATCGCACCCGAACTGTTCGAGGGTCACTCCCCCACCCCCGCGGTCGACCTCTGGTCCCTGGGCGTCACGCTCCGCCACGCCACCACCGGCCGCAGCCCCTTCGAGCGCGGCTCCACCGCGGCCACCGTCCGAGCAGTTCTCCACGAGGACCCACCGCCGCTCGACCGTCATCCTTCGCTGGCCCCGGTGATCGAGGGCCTGCTCGTCCGGGACCGGAACCGGCGCATGAGCGGCCGGGAAGCGGGCCTGCGTCTTCGCGCTGCCATCGCCGAGGCCCTGAGCACGGATCCCGCACCGGTGCGACCCGGCACCTTGCCGGACGAAGCCGGCAGGCGAACCGACACATGGCAGAACCGCTCGACAGCCGTGCACCCCCGCCCCACCGGCGCCGGGCGATCGACTGCTGGCACACCTACGTCAGGCCAGGCATCCGCCGCAGGCCGCAACAGGGCCGCGGGATCACCGGGGCCGGGCGCCCGACGCGACAACGGTGGCGGGCGACGTTCCGGCTGGGAGGACCGGCCAACCACCGCCCGATCGGATACCGCAGGGCCGAGAAGGGTGAGGGCAGAACCGCGGGCAGCCGACCCGGGACCGACCAGCGCGATGGCTGATGGCACCGAGCGTTACTTCACCTTTCCAACGAATGCCGCGATACGGCTGAACTGTTCGACCGCGATCGTCCTGTTCGTGCTGTCCGCGTGGATCCTCTGGAGGCTCCTCACCTTTTGGGACTCGGATGTTGTTGGTTTGCTCATCGCGCCGATCATTTGGGCGTTGGTGGCGTGGCCGCAAACCCGGCCCGGACCATGGTGGAACAGCTTCACTCTCAGCACCGAGGGCATCCACTTCTCCCGAACCGACCACAGTCGGGCGGGCCCCAGCGTGGCATGGGAGCACATCGAGGAAATCGTCATCGGCCCCCAGCGCTCCACCCGCCGAGCCAGTCGAACCACCATCACGCTGCGCATGGACGCGACCACACCGGCCGGTGTTAGGAAGAGTCCACCCCTGCGCGGCATCGATCGCACCCGCGGCAGAAGCGGCTTTGCATGGAACATGGGAGAAGTGGAGTGCCAACTCGACGAAATGGTCGCAGTGTTCCGCGCTGCAGCGCCGCTCCATGTCACCATCACCACTGCGGCCGAGGCGGACGCCGAGGACCTGCGACACCACGGGCCTCGCCGTGTCTCGTCGGTGGTGACGTGTGTCGTGCTTGTGGGAATCCTCGTGGCGACATATGCCTTCACCCCCCACGACAGCGAGCCGATTCGACTCACGACAGCCGGAAGCGCAAGCGCTGTGGAGTTCGCTCCAAGTGGTAAGACATTCGCAAGTAGCACCGACCGTTCCATCGAGCTATGGGATGTAGCCACTCGTAAGAAGGCCACCACCCTTTCCGGTAACAAGGGTCCGATCTCGACGATGCGGTTCACTCCCGACGGAAGTCTGCTGGCCGCTGCCGACGATGACGACGACATCGACGACCATACCATCAGGGTGTGGGACGTCTACGACCGAGAAGAGCGCAGGAATCTGCGTCTGGACGAGGACGACACGGTCGTGTCCCTGGCATTCAGTCCGGACAACCACACCCTCGCCAGCGTGACAGACGACGGCACCATCGTGATATGGGATATCCGGTCGGGTCGGACAACCTCAATACGGGAAGAGCGATCTGGCGCCTTCCCGGTCGCATTCAGCGCGAACGGCCGGTTCCTCTACGGCGTCGACGCCGAAACCCTGCGACACCGGTGGGACGTGGTCAGCGGCCGCCAGGTGTCTACGAAAGAGGACGACGAAAACACGGCAATTGTTTACAGTCGCATGTCTGAGACCGTTTTGATACTCGACGGTTCCGGATCGACCAAAAGCTCGCTGATCGGCCACACGGACAGGATCACCGACATTGACTGGGCAGGGGCGTCTTCCAAGCTGCTGGCCACCAACAGCTTGGACGGCACGATACGCATCTGGCACACCGACACCGGCGAGACCGCGCGGAAGCTGGACCTGGACGCCGACCACCGCTCCTCGGTCGACGGCATCGCCCTCAGCCCGGACGGAACGACTCTCGTCTACACGAGCGGCCGGGACTTGTGGATATGGGAGACGAGGATCGAAGCCTAGTTATTCGCTTGCCGGACGACACCAACGGGTATCCCAGTTTTCACCATGGTGTCAGTTCGATAGCAGGCGGCGCATCACGAGTGAGGGGGGCGCTCGCGAATGACGGAGCGGCTGGTGGCAGGCCGGTATCGGCTGGCGGATGTGCTGGGGCGTGGCGGCATGGGGGTGGTGTGGCAGGCGACGGACGAGCTGATCGGCCGCCCGGTGGCGGTCAAGGAGTTACGTGTTCCGCCGGGGTTGTCGGACCGGGAGCGGGCGATGTTCAGCGAGCGGGCGTTGCGCGAGGCTCGCACGGCCGGCCGGCTCAACCACCCGGGCATCGTCGCGATCCACGACCTGGTGCCGGCGACCGCGCAGGACGATGCGGTCTACATCGTCATGGAACTCGTGGAGGCGCCTTCGCTGGCGGAGGTACTCCAGCGCCACGGCGCCTTGCCCGAGGAACGCCTGACCGCCATAGCCGCGCAGTTGCTCGCCGCGTTGCAGGCCGCCCACTCCATCGGTCTGATCCACCGGGACGTCAAACCCAGCAACATCATGGTGCTGCCCGGCGACAAGGTGAAGCTCCTCGACTTCGGTATCGCCCACGCCGTGGACGACACCCGTCTGACCCGCCACGGCGTCGCCGGCTCCACCGGCTACACGGCACCGGAACTGTTCGAGGGAGCGGATCCGACAGCCGCCGATGCGTGGGCCCTTGGTGCCACCCTCTTCCGTGCCACCGAGGGGCGCGATCCCTTCTCCCGCGCCACAACGGCCGCGACTCTTCGCGCGATCCTCTACGAGGACTTGCCGAGCCTCAACTGCAGCCCCCCGCTCTCCACGCTGATCACCGCGCTTCTCGTCCGTGACCCCACCGAGCGGATCAGCGTGGAGCAAGCCGGCGCTCTCCTCCGCACGGTCTCCGCCACTCGGACACCCGCACAGGCACCAGCACAGGCCGACCATTCGGCCCGCACGACCTCACAGGACCGATCCATCGCCGCAGGACCGACAACCACGCCAGCGGCCGATACGCGACCGGCAATGGCACCTGCCCGCCAGCCCGACTGGGAAGAGCAGCCCACCAGCATCCGGCAGGACGTCGTGGAGGTGCGCTGCGAGATCCAGGCGCTGGCACGGAAGGACGGCGTGACCGCCCTTGTCTGCGGCCTTGCGATGGGCCTGGTACTCGTTCTCCTCAGGCCGGCGGATGCGTTCACGGCGGCACCCCTCGGAGGGGCCGCGCTGCTCTTCTCGTCCCTGGGGGCGTACCTGTTGTGGGTACGACGCGAAAGCGTCGTCACGGCCAGCCAGGAGGGTCTGATGTTTCAGTTCCGCGGGAGGCCGTGGAGCGCGGACTGGGATCAAATAAAGCGCATGACCATCGGACCCGGACGTGCTCGCCCTCGACACATGATGTGGATCGTCATCGCCGAACTCCGCGAAAGGGCGGCACCGATGGTACCCAAGCCGTTCCGAGTGAGCGGAGGAGCCGCCACCTTTCTGCTGTTCGCGACCCACGACGAAGCCCGCACCGAACTAGCCTCTCTGGACAACTTTCTGCGGTATCAGGTGCCCGTCGCTTATCAGCGGCACGGTGACTTGGCGGCACTGCTGTGACTCGGGGATCGCCCGTGAGCCGGTGCCCGGTCGGTGTAGGGGGTCGGCTGCGAGTCGGCGGTCCAAAACCGGACCTGCCCTGCATGCCGAAGCCACGCAGGGAGGTGGAGCGTGATTCTCCGGTTGACCGTTGAGGACGCCGACTCGGCCACGCGCCAGGACGTCGAGATGGTCGCCGGTCCCGACAGCAGCGTAGCCTCACTGCTGGCGGCCTTACCGGTGCCCGTGGGTGGCCGGCAGTGCTTCGTCGGAACCGTCCCGCTCGATCCCGAGTCCAGCCTGGCCGACAGCCCCATGATGCCGGGAGCGGTCATCTGCGTGGGGGCGCCGGGGCCGGCTCACCGCTACCCCTCGGGGGATGGGGCCGGCGTGCTGCGGGTGACGGCCGGTCCGGACGTCGGGCTGATGGTGCCGTTGGCACCAGGGAGCCATACCGTGGCCAGGAACTCGACGGCCGCAGTGTGCCTGCGGGATCCGGACGTCTCCCGGCGCGAGCACGCCCGGCTGGAGGTCTCGACGGACGGCCGGGTCTTCGTCGTGGACCGGGGCTCCACCAATGGGACGTACGTCAACGGCCGCAGGGTCACCGGACGTACCGCGCTCGCTCCCGGCAGGACCCTCCAGGTGGGCGCCGATGAGCTGCAGTGGACACCTACGCCTACGGGAACCCAGCGAGTCAGGCGCAGTGCGGACGGGCGACTGGACTTCGACCGCGTGTTCAGCCCGGCTCCGGCAGTCCCTCGTACGGAAGTGACCTTGCCGGCGCAGCAGGCCGCGACGGGCACGTCGAGTCTCACAGGATGGACGACGGCCCTGCCCATACTGGGCGCCCTCCTCCTCGCCGTGGTGATGCACCGGCCGGTGATGCTGTTCCTCGGTCTGCTGGGCGTCGTCGGCTTCATGGTGATGGACAAAGACCAGGAAAAGCAGCTTCAGCGGCGCGAAGCTGCCCACGCAGCGGCGGTGAAGGCCGCCCAGGAGAAGATCGACGCCCACGTCACCGAAGAACTGCGCGTGCATCTGCTCCGGGCACCTGACCCCGGGGAGATCGCCGACATGGCCACAGGCGCCCGCCCGGACCTGTGGTCCCGCAGAGCCGACTCGCCACACGGCCTGGTGCTGCGCGTGGGAACCGCCGATCAGTCGGCGTCCGTGGACCTGCGGGGCGAACCGTGGGAGGGCTTCGAGCCGCCGGTGCTGCGCGAGGCGCCGGTCACACTGGACCTCCGATCCACCGGCGTGCTGGGAGTGATCGGTGCTCGTCGGCAGGTGCAGGCGTTGACGGGCTGGCTGGTGATGCAGGTGGCCGCCCTGCGCGGGCCGGACGATCTGCGCATCGTAGTGATCGCGGCCGACGGGCACGAAGGACTGGCCTGGACCCGGTGGCTGCCGCACGTGGACGCAGGGCCAGCGGCCGATGTTCCGTGCGTCATCGGCAACACCGGCACAACGCGCGCCGCGCGCGCGAAGGAGTTGCGGCAGCTCGTCGGCGCGCGCCGCGAGCAGCGCACCCGTGACTCGCGCACACACTTCGCTGACGAGGTCGTGGTCGTTCTGGACGGAGCTCTCGCCCTGCGCGAACTGCCCGGCATGGACGAGGTGCTGCGGGACGGGCCGTCGGTCGGTGTCTACCTCCTGTGCGCCGACCGGCGCGGCATGAACGAGTGCCGCGGCCTGTGCGAGATGACCGGGGACACCCTCCGGCTCACCCGCACGCCCGAAGAGTACGCCGTCACCGTCACTCCTCACCCCCTGGCCGAAGCCGCGGTCGAGCCGCTCGCCCGGGCACTCGCTCCCATGCGGGACCGGCTCACCCTCGGCTCGTCGAGCAACGCCGTACCGGATTACGTACGCTTCCTCGATCTGCTCGGTCTCGGCACACCGACGGCCGACGACGTCCTGCCCCTGTGGGGGCACGGGCAGGGACCGCGCACCCGGGTGTTGCTCGGCTCGGACGCCGCGGGCCCGGTGACGGTGGACTTGGCCGGGCAGGGCCCGCACACCATGCTCGGCGGCGCCACCGGAGCGGGGAAGAGCATCCTGCTGCAGACCCTCGTGACCTCCTTGCTGCTGGCCAACCGGCCCGACGAACTCAACCTGGTGCTCGTGGACTTCAAGGGAGGCAGCGCCTTCCTGCCCTTCCAGCACTGCCCCCACGTGGTCGCCCTGATCCGCTCCACCGGGGAAACCCCCGCCGACGTCTTCGACGACGCCGCCGCGACCCGGGTGCTGGCCTCCGTACGCGCCGAGGTCAGCCGTCGCGAGTCCCTGCTCGCCCGGTACGACGGGGAGATCGACCGGTACTGGAAGAAGCGCCGCACCGACGCCACTCTGCCGCCGCTGCCGCGCCTGGTGATGGTCTTCGACGAGTTCGCCCGCGTCCTGGAGACCTCGCCGGACTTCCTCAAGGAACTGGTCAACGTCGCCGCCAAGGGCCGTTCGCTCGGCATGCACCTGGTCCTGGCCACCCAGTCCCTGCAGGGAAAGCTGTCGCCGGAGCTGAAGAACAACATCTCACTGCGCGTCAGCCTGCGGCAGAACGAAGCCGCGGACAGTACCGAGGTGCTCGGTGTGCCTGACGCCGCCGCGATCCCCGGCTCGCTGCGCGGACGCGGCCTCATCCTGTGCACCACCGACGAGGCGCGCGTCCCACAGGTCTTCCAGTCCGGATACCTCGGCTCCCCACCGCCCTCCGGAGCGGCGCGGCCCGTCACCGTCCGTACCCTGAGCTGGGACCAGTTCGGAGCACCGCGCCCGGCCGAGCACATGACCCGCGTGGAGGCGCCCACCGACCAGGAGTTGGCGGTCGCCGCCATCGAGGAAGCCGCCCGGCGTCGGGGGCTCGCCGCCCCCTTCCGGCCCCTGCTGCCGCCCCTGCCGCCGGTGTTGTCGATGGGGGGACTGGCCGGCCGCCAGACCGCCGCGGCGCCCGACACGGCCGTGCCCTTCGGTCTGGCGGACGAGCCCGCGGAGCAGGCGCAGCCCGCCCAGTACCTCGATCTGGCCGGTACGGACCGGCTCATGGTCGCGGGCGGCCCCCAGTCGGGCCGCACCACCTTCGCGAAGACGCTCATCACGGGCCTCGTCACCCGGTTCCGGCCCGATCAGGCCCACCTCTACCTCATCGAGCACCACCCTGCCGGTCTGACGGACTACGCCGAACTGCCGCACTGCGGCGGCGTCTTCTCACCCGCAGAACCGGACCGCATCCGGCGCTTGGTCACCTGGCTGGGCGAAGAAGTCCAACGCCGCTCCACGGCCGGCCCCGCCCAGCAGGCGGACCGGCCCCGCATCGTGCTGATCGTCGACGGCTGGGAGCACTTCGAGGACCACGGCGACCCCACCTTCACGGAGACGTCAGTGCTGACCACGCTGCGCGACATCGTCGCGGCCGGCGCTCCGCTCGGCGTGCACATCGTGCCGCTCGGCGGTCACGACATGCTCAACCACAAGCTTCCCACCTACTACACCCGGCGCCTGCTGCTGCCCTTCCCCAAGGAGGAGACCCGCCGAGCCCACCTGACCTCCCGCATGGCCAGTCCCCCCGCACTGCCAGGTCGCGCGATCGACGCCGCAACCGGGCGGCACGTGCAGATCTGCCGGCCGGACGTACTCCCCGCCGATCTGCCGTCCCGCTTCACCGATCCCGACCCCGCCCGTCTGCCCAGGCAATTCCCGGCGTTGCCCACCCGGATCACGCTCGCCGAGCTGCCGCTGCCCGAGCCGCCGCCCTCCCCGACCTGGATCCCCCTGGGTGTCGGCGGACCCGACCACGGCACAGTGGGCCTCGACCTCTTCGAGAGCGCCCATCTGCTGCTCCTGTCCGGGCCGCCCGGCTCCGGCCGCACCACCGCGACAGCCGCACTCGCCCACTCGCTACGCCGAGCCAGCATCGGCGTGCTCGCCGTCGCCCCGCCCCGCTCGCCCCTGCCCGGCCTGCTCCCCGACGACCCGGGCGTACGCGTCCTCACCGGCATCTCGCACAAGGACTCCGACCTCCGTGAGGCCGCCGAGGTCTTCGGTGACGGCCCCTACGCCCTGGTGCTCGACGACGCCGACCACATCGTCATCGTGCCCACCCAGGAAGGATTCACCGACGCGCCCACCCTGCTCGACGACATCGCCCGCCCCTCCGCACGCGGCCGCCACGCCCTCGTCCTCAGTGCCGACGCGACGCCCGTCCTGACCGGCTTCCCCAGCCCCCTGACCCGCCTGGTCAACACCGTCCTGGCGACGGGCCACCGGTTCCTGCTCACCCCGGCCGGCCGCCCCGCCGCCGTGGCACACAGCATCACGCTGGAACCGGACCAGTACTTCACTACGCCACCCGGCCGGGGATACCTCTCCTCGGGCCGGGCCCCGATCCTCCTCCACCTGGCCACGGCCCCCCAGCACCTGCTGTGAGCGGCTTCGACGAGCAGCCGCAGGTCCGCCCGCCCGAACCCGGGAAAGCGCCTGCGCGCTCAGAGCCGCTCCCCGCGTGCGACCTGCGGCCTCGGCATCCGGAGCGGACGCACCTGCAAGGAACGTGTCAGGGCGTAGGCCACCGCGCCCCGCGTGTTCTCGCCCGGGAAACTCTCCCTGAGCCGCGACCCGAGCCGGATACCGCTGACGGCCGAGTCCAGCGCCATCAGCGCTATCAAGATCACCCACCCTTGCAGCAGGTAGCCCTGCACCGGGGGCATCGGCACCACGCTCAGCACGAGGATCACCAGGGCGAGCGGCAGGAAGAGCTCAGCCAGGTTGAACCGTGAGTCCACCCAGTCCCGGGCGAACCGGCGGACCGGGCCCTTGTCCCGGGCTGGGAGATACCTCTCGTCGCCACTCGCCAGCGCTTGACGCCGGCGCCTCGCGGCCTCCCTGCGGGCCGTCCGCGTGTCGGCGACGTTGCCGCGCTGGGTGTGGGTTTCACTGCGCCCCTGTGATCCGACGGTGGTCGGGTGGGACTCCCAGGTCGCGGCCCCGTGACGGATGGGAAGCGGGCTCTCCGGGCCGTCCGTGCCATGCTCCGGTGACGGTGCCGGCCTGACGCCGGTGGTACGGACCTGCCAGATCGCCCCGGAAGCGTCACTGGTTCCGTTGGTTCCACTGGTTCCGTCGGCCTGATGGGGCACGGGCCCGGTGACGGCGTCCGGCTCACCCTGCCGGGACGGCGCCGCGCCGGCGGCAGTCGTCAAAGCGGCCATGGCCTGCTCGCTGGTCAGGCGGTGTTCCCTGCTGCGCGTGAGCAGACCACCGATGAGCGGTCCCAGCAACGGGTACGCGCGGAGGGACGGCGGGTCGTCGTAGAGGATCGCGTGGAGGGTGGCCGCCGTGGAGGCCCGATCGAACGGGCCGGTACCCGCCACGGCATGGAACAGGGTCGCGCCGAGCGACCACAGGTCGGCGGCCGGTGAAGGAGACTCGCCTTGGAACAGCTCGGGAGCCATGTATCCGGTGGAACCGGCCACCCCATGGCCGGTGAGACGGGTGTCGTCGACGGCATGCGCGATGCCGAAGTCCACCAGCTTCACGTTGTCGCCGGGCAGGACCAGGATGTTGCTGGGCTTGACGTCGCGGTGCACCAGGCCGATGGCGTGCGCCTCGTTCAACGCGTCGAGCGCCCGGAGGCCCAAGCGTGCCACGCGCCACTCGGGCAGGGCTCGTTCCCGTTCGAGGATCTGCGCCAGAGAGGGAGCGTCGACCAACTCCATGACGATGTAGACCGCTTCGTCGTCCGGGGCGACGGGGATGAGGTCGTGGATGGCCACGACGGCAGGGTGGCTGAGACTTCCAGCGGTACGGGCCTCCCGCAGCGCCCTCTCACTGAAGACCTCCCGCTCCCGACCGGACAGACCGTGCGGGGCCCGTAACTCCTTCACGGCGACCGTACGGCCGATCAACTCGTCGGATGCCCGCCACACGACCCCCATGCCGCCGCGGCCCAGCACCCCCGTCAACCGATACCGCCCCGCAACCCGCCTTGCTTCTCCGGAGCCCGTCCCCGTCACAGCCCAACTCCTCGACGCCGAGAAACCCCATCAGCAGTACGTCCAGCCTCGCAGAGCGGTTCCCACCGACGCCACCCACGCGTCGGGGGTTACCTTGGGCGACCGGACGCAACCCCGACAGGCGCCCCTCCTAAGACGAAGGGGTGCCGGGGCGGCGGGCGCTCCGTGCGGCCCGACACACAAACCGCTCCCTGGCCTCATGCGCAAGCTGACGCACTATCAGGCCGAGCGTCACATGAGCGTCAGGGCTGCCTTGCGACGACGTGCGCAGACCCAGGAGCGACACGCGCCCGTCTTCCCTTCATTGAGAAAAATGTTGCTGCTCGGGCGGCAGGTCAGCCGCTGGAGGGGCTGCACGAGATGCCCGGCGCAGCGCTCCCGCCATCGGGCCGCCCCGGACACGTCCGGGCGAAATCCGGGCGGCGCGATGCGTACGGGCGGCGTCCGGCCCCGGACACCTGCCGGGCTGTGGCTCAGGCATCAATGATGACGGGGATGATGAGGGGCTTGCGGCGGTGAGTGCGGAACGCCCAGTTCGCCACGGCGCGGGCCAGGAGCTGTTCGAGTTGGCGCGCGTCCCCGACGCCTTCCTCGGCTGCGGTGGCCAGGGTTTTCTCGATGACGGGAACGACCGGTTCGAAGGTGGCGTCGTCGTGGACGAAGCCGCGGGCCAGGAAGTCAGGGGCCTCGGCGAGCGCGCCGGTGTCGGCGTCCACGATCGCCACCACCGTGACCACGCCTTCGGCGGCGAGGGTGAGGCGGTCCTTGAGAGACGCTTCGGTGGCGCCGCCGACTTCCATGCCGTCCACGTAGACGTTGCCGGCGGGGACCTTGCCGGTGATGGACGCGCGTCCGTCGACGAGGTCGACGACGACGCCGTCCTCGGCGATGACGACCCGGTCGGGGTCGACGCCGGTACGGATGGCGAGGTCGCCGTTGGCCCGCAGGTGGCGCCACTCACCGTGCACGGGCATGACGTTGCGGGGCTTGACGATGTTGTAGCAGTAGACGAGTTCGCCGGCGCTGGCGTGCCCGGAGACATGCACCTTGGCGTTGCCTTTGTGGACCACGTGCGCGCCCCACCGGGTAAGCCCGTTGATCACCCGGTAGATGGCGTTCTCGTTGCCGGGGATGAGTGAGCTGGCGAGCAGGACCGTGTCGCCCTTGCCGATACGGATCATGTGGTCGCGGTTGGCCATCCGCGACAGCGCGGCCATCGGTTCGCCCTGGGAGCCGGTGCACACCAGGGCGATCTTGTGGTCCGGGAGCTTCTCCAGCTCCTTCGTGCTCACGACCAGACCGGACGGGACCTTCAGATAGCCCAGGTCACGGGCGATGCCCATGTTGCGAACCATCGACCGGCCCACAAAGGCGACCTTGCGGCCATGCTCGTGGGCGGCGTCCAGGACCTGCTGGATGCGGTGCACATGGCTGGCGAAGCTGGAGACGATGACCCGGCGCGGCGCGGTGCGCATCACTTGCTCGATCGCCGGGTTCAACTCACGCTCGGAAGTGGTGAAGCCGGGCACCTCGGCATTGGTGGAGTCGGTGAGGAACAGGTCCACGCCCTCCTCACCGAGACGAGCGAAGGCCCGCAGATCGGTGATGCGGTCGTCGAGGGGGAACTGGTCCATCTTGAAGTCACCGGTGTGCAGCACCATCCCGGCGCCGGTGCGGATCGCGACCGCAAGACTGTCCGGGATGGAGTGGTTGACCGCGACGAACTCGCAGTCATAGGGCCCGAAGCCGCGCCGGTCGCCCTCGCGCACGCGCACCGTGCGCGGTCGGATGCCGTGTTCCTTGAGCTTGGCCTCCAGGAACGCCAGCGTCAGCTTGGAGCCGACGACGGGAATGTCGGAGCGCTCGCGGAGCAGGTACGGCACGCCGCCGATATGGTCCTCGTGCCCGTGGGTCAGTACCACGGCCACGATGTCGTCCAGCCGGTCCCGGATCGAGGTGAAGTCCGGCAGGATCACGTCCACGCCGGGCTGGGTCTCCTCGGGGAAGAGCACGCCGCAGTCGACGATGAGCAGTTTACCGGCGTACTCGAAGACGGTCATGTTGCGACCGATCTCACCGAGGCCGCCCAGGGCGACGACCCGCAGCCCTCCCTCGGGAAGGGGCGGGGCGGCTTTCAGCTCGGGGTGCGGATGACTCATACCTCGACGCTACCGGAGAGTGGGGCGTGGTGATCCATTACGTGTTCGATCTCTTCCTCTCGACGGAGCCGGGGCACCACGACGGGCGCCCCGGATCGATGGGATGACGCTGGCGGATGGGACAGCGGCTGGTGAAGGCGGTGCCGCCTTCCGCGGGTGAGCCGTGGGCCCGGTCGTGTCGGCGAAGATCTCACCATCTCCCTCGCCGCCTGCTGACCACAACAGCACGCGCATTCACTCCTGCGGCACGGTTCTCGCCGCACTCGCGGCCCGATCAACGACTGCGGCCGTATGGGGATGCCCTGGAGGAGAGGCGGCACCGGGGTGGGGGAGCCTGCCGGCAGCCTCACCCACTGCGGCCGTGCCGCGGCCGGGGCCGGAGGCGAGCGAAATGCCAGTGGAACCGCTGGGACACATGGACCATCCCTGCGCGCCACGGCCCGGCCACGCGCGGATGTGAGGGCCCGCTGATACCGGCGGGCACGCTCACCTCAGGCAGCGGCCGATGGACCGGACGATCCGGCGACGCGGCGGTATAGGGCGTTGATGCGCCGGGCTTCTTCGAGCTGGTCTTCAAGGATGATGATCCGGTATGCGGCCTCGATCGGGGTGCCCTGGTCGACGAGCTCGCGCGCGGGCCGTCATGCGCGGTTGGTGGCGGGAGTGGCGGCGGTGTCCGCCCTCTGAGCGCAGTGGCGTGATCAGTCGCGCTTCGCCGATGGCACGGAGAAAGCCGGGGGTGGTACCGAGCAGCTCGGCGGCCCGGCTCATCGTGTAGGCGGGGTAGTCGTCGTCGAGACGGCCCAGCGACTCGTCTGCTGCCATCTCACCTCTCTGTGGAACGTGTGGAGGGGCCTTGGTGCCGTACGGCACCAAGGCCCCGAAGGAACTGCAACACCATCTGCTGGCCTTAGTGCTGCGCCGGTCTTCTGTTTCCGCCCGGCCGCCTCATACTCCGACGGGGGTGCGGGGATCGCGGATGCGTGACCGGAGACCACCGTCGATGTCCTGCGGTACCCGGGCTCGCGTCTTCCGCCCGGGCGATCCTGATGGTGCTCGCCCCCTCCGTTCCTCCCTCTGAGCCAATCACTTGCAAACGGGACTGCGTACTGCTTGTACTGCTGATATCGCGAACTGCTGGTGGCCTCACCCAGCGCCACTCTCCGGCAGCCGGCCCCGTCGACCGTCCTGCGTCTGCTCTGGCCAGGAGCCCCACTGCCGAACTCCCCGGCACGCGCGTCCGCAGCTCGACGCCTTCACCGAGGGCCCGCTCGATACAGCACTGCTGGTACTGCAACCGCGTGAACCGCGGTCCTGTTCGCGGCGGCCCCTCATTACTGCGGGCCACCCGGTCCGGTGGTCAGCCCCGTCGTCGTCCTGCAACAACCTGACTTCGACACTCCACCGCCGGACCGTCATGCGGGTACGGCTGCCCGGCAGTTCGTGTCTGCCGGGCCTTGCTCGATCTCGACTACGAGAGAAACCATAAGCACACGATCAGCGAATGTCTACTCCAGCAAGCATAGATTTGCGCACTCAGCAGTGAAGTAATCCCTGGTCCGGTCTGTGAAGGCTTGCCGCCCGCAGCGCAGGGGGCACACGGGTGAGACCCGGAGCCGCCCGCTGGACTTCATATGACGCCGGCGGCCGGCGCGGCTCGTCGACACCAGGGTGAGCCAGATGGGCACGATGCCCGTCAACGCCCCAACTGCCCGTCTCACCAGGCCATTGTCGACCCACGCGATACCGCACGAGCCTTCCTCGAAGACCTGCGGCCTCCGACCATCACCCCGGGGAGCCGCGGACGCCGCGGTCCTGACCGTGTCCGAGTTCGTCACCAACCCCCTGCGCCACGGCGGGGCACCTGCACACCGGCACCGACGGCCCACCCGTTCACCCTCGAAGTGACCGTCCGCGAGCCTGGCCCGCAGGCGCCGCGCGTGCGCACCCCTGACCTGTGTTGCGGCACCGGGGGAGCCGTGTGCGCCCGTCTTGCCCGGTAGTGCCACCACCAGGCCCACCCGGACGGGCCGGTGCATAGAATCCGATCCCATGTCGAAGCCTGACGAGCTGATCATTGACATCGCCGCCCGTGTGGAGTCCGGGCAGAGCAATCGGATGTCCCTGACCGTGGTGACCGATGGTGCTGTCATCACCGGTCGACTGGCCCCCGAAGCCGTGTGGAGGCAGAGGGTGTCGGAGGTTCTGACAGACTCCGCCGACCTGGGCGAGTTCTCCGCTGTCTTCGACGCCCCTGCGCAGAAGGACGGGCCGCCCACGCATCTGCACTTTCATGTCGCCCGGATCTTGCAGGGCACGGTGGGGGTCCCGGAGACGGGCGGGATGTTCCGCGTCGCGATCGAGGACGTCAATGCCTGGACCGTAGGCGACTTCAGCTACACCGACCACTGACCGACTGACCCGCCGCCGCGTCGAGAGCGGCACGGCACGCAGCGGGGGCCCTATCGGCGCGCGCCGGTAGGGCCCCCATCACTGCTCTGTTCGGCTCGTGCCTGTGCCTGTCCCGTCGGTCAGACGGACAGGGGGGGTGCCAAGCATTGTGGAAGCCTGCTGCAACGGGCTTTCGATGCGCGCGGGTGCGACCTCAGGGAGAGCGCGACAGGTGAAGCCGAGCCGGGACATGGCCCGGAGGACTTCGCCGGCGCTGAAATCGCGGCGGTCCTGGCGGGTGATGGCCTGGCCGACCTGCTTGACCGGATAGTGGCGTCGTCCGATGATCACAAACTCGCCGGTGACCGGTTCGGGCTTGACGCCCTTCATCGATTCCAGCACGCCGCTCTTGGTCAGGTCGAACGGAAAGCGGGCGATGACACAGCGCATGATGCCTCACAGGGGGAAGGAGAGACGGGGCCGACGGCCATGAAGCGGTTCAGCGGGTCGGGGCGAGGACGCCCACAGCGCTGCCGTGTTCGTCGACCACGGGCAGGGCCCCGAGCCGGCGACAGCGCATCGCCCGCTCGGCTTCGGCCCTCGTGGTCAGCGGCGAGGCAAAAGGCCCGATGACGTCGGCGATGTCGCGCAGGCGGATCCTGTCCGTGTATCCGGAGCCGTCACGAACGGCCGTGAGCCTGGCGCGGGTGACCAGGCCGGTGCACAGACCGTCCTCGTCGCAGACGACCAGGTGCCCCGTACGGGCGGCGGCCATCACGGACAGTGCGACCTCGACGGTCATGTCCTCCCAGACCCGCGGTCCGGCCGCGTCCATGGCGTCGGCCACCGTGCCGGGCACGGGTTGGCGCCAGCCGGGCGGCTCTGCACGTGTACCAGCACCAAAGGGTGCCTCCTCAGGAGTTGGGTCGGCTTCCTGAGAACGAAGGGCCTATGCGGCCGCCCCGGCCGTGGACTGCCGTACGGAAGCGCGACGGGCCGCCGAAGCGGAGCTGCGCCGGCCGCGTGAAGTGGCGCTGCGCCTCTTGGGACGTTCGACCACCGGCGCCGTGATGACGACCGGGATACCGGAGGGGGCCTGGGCGCCGGTGATACGGTGCAGGGCCTCCTCGCCGACGCGGACCTGGGTGGTCTGCGGGACGATGCCGACCGCTGCCATGAGGCGGGTCATGCCGCGGCGCTGGTTCGGGGCGACCAGGGTGACGACGCTGCCGGACTCTCCTGCACGGGCGGTCCTGCCGCCGCGGTGGAGGTAGTCCTTGTGGTCGGTCGGCGGGTCGACGTTGACGACAAGGTCGAGGTTGTCGACGTGAATGCCGCGCGCCGCGACGTTGGTCGCGACCAGCACGTTGACGTGCCCCGACTTGAACTGCGTCAGCGTACGGGTGCGCTGGGGCTGCGACTTCCCGCCGTGCAGGGCGGCGGCCCGTACCCCGGTGTTCAGGAGATGCTCGGTGAGGCGGTCGACGGCGTGCTTGGTGTCGAGGAACATGATCACGCGGCCGTCGCGTGCGGCGATCTCGGTGGTGGCCGTGTGCTTGTCGGCGCCGTGGACATGCAGCACGTGGTGCTCCATCGTCGTGACCGCGCCGACCGACGGGTCGACGGAGTGCACGACGGGATCGCTCAGGTAGCGCCGCACTAGCAGGTCGACGTACGATCGAGGGTCGCGGAGAACAGCATGCGCTGGCCCTCGGGACGGACCTGGTCGAGCAGGGCGGTGACCTGCGGCATGAAGCCCATGTCGGCCATCTGGTCGGCCTCGTCGAGGACGGTGATGGAGACCTGGTCCAGCCGGCAGTCGCCGCGGTCGATGAGGTCCTTGAGACGTCCCGGTGTGGCGACGACGACCTCGGCGCCACCGCGCAGCGCGCTCGCCTGCCTGCCGATCGGCATCCCGCCCACCACCGTCGCCAGCCGCAGCTTCACGGAGCGGGCGTACGGGGCCAGCGCGTCGGCGACCTGCTGCGCCAGCTCACGCGTCGGTACGAGGATCAGCCCCAGCGGCTGCCTGGCCTCGGCGCGCCGCCCGGCCGTACGGGCCAGCAGCGCCAGCCCGAAGGCGAGGGTCTTGCCGGAGCCGGTGCGGCCACGGCCGAGGACGTCACGGCCGGCGAGGGAGTTCGGCAGCGTCGCGGCCTGGATCGGGAACGGCACGGTCACGCCTTGCGAACCGAGCGCGGCCAGCAGCTCCCGGGGCATGTCGAGATCGGCGAAGCCCTCCACGGCGGGAAGCGCGGGGGTGATCGTCTTGGGGAGGGCGAACTCCCCTCGGAGCGTGGCGGGTCGGCGGCCGTAATCACCGGAGCGGCTCGGCCCGCCGGACCGGCGCGGGGTCGACGAGCCGATTCGGCTGCCGCCCCTTCCTGTGTCGGCACTGCCGTTACGGGTGCGGGTGAAGCGGTCGTTCGTGCGTGTGCGGTTCATGCGGAACCTTCCTCGATGCGGCACATATCAAGGAATTCCCGCAGCAATGAGCAGCACGGAGAATCGCAAGAAGGGCCGGTGGTACGCGAAAGCGGATCTGGCCGACGAAGATCCGTGCGGGCGCAGTCGCTGAAATGAGTGGCGCAATGTGGGACGCAATATTCGGGGCGTCCACTGCGATGCCCTGAAGGAGAATCCGTGCACTGAGCCAACGGATTCCTTGTCGTCGTCCACAGGTGAAACCACTGCGGAAATGCGAGCAGCTGGGGCCCGCACCCCGGAGGATGCGGGCCCCAGCTACGAAGTGCGCGCCAGTGTCAGGCGAGAACGATGTTCTCGGCCGCCGGGCCCTTCTGGCCCTGCGCGATGTCGAAGGTCACCTTCTGGCCCTCCAGTAGCTCACGGAAGCCCTGGGCGGCAATGTTCGAGTAGTGGGCGAAAACGTCAGCGCCGCCACCATCCTGCTCGATGAAGCCGAAGCCCTTTTCCGCATTGAACCACTTCACGGTACCAGCAGCCATGCCATTTCTCCTTTGGGGCAGTGCATCGGGATCCGCACAGCGCGGACACCATGTCGCCGCGATGATCACCCCGCCCGGAAAAGGACCGGAAATACAAAAGCGCTTCCCAGTGGCGCAGAAGCCGACCGGAGAGCACTTGAAGTTTCGGGAACCACAACTGCAACTGATATCGACAGTAGCACACCGCAGCGGCATGTGTGCGGTGAAAATACCAGTTCAATTATGCGGCAGAGAATCTTTCTGCATGTTCCGTTGAAATCTCAGCCTGCGGGCACAGATATTGATGCAGCCGGAGCGCAACCGTTCCGCGACCGGGCGCCGTCCGCGCCGGCCAGCAGGCTGGTGACGACGGTGCTGCCGCCGGCGAACGTCACCTCGTGACATCCCTCGCCGAGGGTGCGGTCCTGTCGGCCTTGTGCCCTCCACTGGACGGTGCCGGGCCGGCAGCGAGTCGAGCAGGATCCGCCGCAGTTCCCCGCGCGTCACCGCGGTGCGTCCACCCGTACCGCGTCGCCTTGGTCAAGCCGGACCCGCATTGTCTGGCGCTCTCCAGAATGAGGCCGCGGAATTCATCAGGCCAGCCGCTTGCAGAGCAAGTTGACCGTTGTAGTCGTTGACGAGGAGCATGCCGCTCTGCGAACGCACCGCCGGTGAGTTCTCCAGATCCCTACTTGCCTGTCATAGCCCTGCCGGAAGGGCATCCGGCGCGGTCACCAGCAAGACTCCAACCCCCGCCGGCGAACAGCCGGCATCGGACCCACGGCCCCGCCATGCCACCGGCACCGATGCGGTGCCGCCGCCACCCGGGCCCGAGCCCCAATCACCGGAGAGGAGGCTCAGCGCACGATCCATCGCGCATTTCCTCGGACCTCGACCGGCGCCCTTCAGCCGCAGCTCCCTCTTCTCCGGCCCGCCAGAGGCGGCGGGCACCCGCCGCTCAGCACCCAACGGTGCCTGCGCCGACCTCACCTGACCGGCAGGTCAGACACCCTTTGTGGCCGGCTCCAGGATCATCACGCACTCCACGTGGTGCGTCACCGGGAAGAGGTCGAACGCCCGCATCCGGCGCGGGACATAGCCCGCCGCGGCGAAGTACGTCAGGTCTCGGGCGAGGGCCGCCGGGTCGCAGGCGACGTAGGCGATACGGCGCGGGCCCATGCCCGCGAGGCGGGTCGCGGTCTCCTTGCCCGCGCCCGCGCGGGGCGGGTCCAGGACGATCAGATCGGCCTCGGTGATACCGGTGCGGGGCAGCACCTGCTCGACCTTGCCGTGCTCGATGCGGACCCGGTCGAAGTCCTGGAGGTTGTGACGGGCGTCCTCGACAGCGCGCTTGGAGGACTCGATGCCGAGCACCGCCCCGGTCTCCCCGACCCGCTCGGCCAGCGCGCCCGCGAACAGTCCGACACCGCAGTACAGATCGAGCGCGGTGTGTCCCTTGCGCGGCATCAGGCCCTGCATCACGGCCTCGACCAGCAGATCCGCCGCCTGGGGGTGGACCTGCCAGAAGCCGCCCTCGCCGACCCGCCAGGTGCGGCCCGCGGCGCGCTCGCGGACGAAGGGGCGGCCGTGGACGCGGTGCACCAGGCGGACCCGGTCCCGGCCGCGCGACTCGGCGGCGCGCAGCACGGAGACGGGACGGTCGAGTTCGACGATCGGCAGCCTGCCGCCGGGCCGCGGGGTGAGGACGACCTGGCGGTCGGAGGAACCGGTGGCGGCGATGGCCTCCACCGTTTCGATCTGCGGCCACTCGCGCTTCTCGATACCGAGTTCGGTGACGCCGGGGGCCGCGATCAGACAGTGGTCCACCGGCTCCACCTCGTGCGAGCGGTGGCGGCGCAGACCGGGCCGGCCCTGCTCGTCCACGGCGTACTGCACCCGGGTGCGCCAGGCGGGGACTTCGCCGCGGGCCACCTTGTCGCCCGGCGCGGGCTCGACGGTGCCGTCCCAGCCCGCCTGCTCGGGGGTGAGTCCGGCCAGGCGGTGCAGCTGCTCGGTGATCACTTCGGCCTTCAGCCTGCGCTGGGCGCCGGGGGCCGCGTGCTGCCAGTCGCAGCCGCCGCAGCGGCCCGGTCCGGAGAACGGGCAGGGCGCCTCGACACGGTCCTTGGACGCCTCCAGGACCCGCACCGCGTCGGCGCGCAGGAAGCGGGCGCCGGTCTCGCCCTCGGTGACCCGGACCACGACCCGCTCACCGGGCAGGGCGTGCCGGACGAAGAGGACCTGGCCCTCCTCGGTGCGGGCGATGCAGTGACCGCCGTGGGCCACCGGGCCGACCTCGACCTCGTACTCCTCGCCGACCAGCGACGCCTCGGGTTCACGGTGCATGGCGGGCTCGGCTCCTGTGGGGTGAGGGGGTGGTGGGACGGCGCCCGGCCGCGGGACACGGCCCGGCGGTGGGACAACAGCCCACCAGTCTACGTGCCGCCGCCCCTCCCTCGTTCCGTCCGGCCCGGGCCCGGGCCGGACGGTGGCTAGCGCCCCGGGGTCTGCGACTTGGCACCGGTCCGTTCGCTCTTGGGCGGGGTCACCGGACCGCGCCGCACCGCGCCGGGGGCGTTCCACTCGGCCCGCTTGCGCGCCCGCTTGCGGGCGAGCTCGGAGGAGTCCAGCTGCCAGGGCACGGAGGTGACCATGACGCCCGGGGTGAACAGCAGACGCCCCTTGAGCCGCAGCGCGCTCTGGTTGTGCAGCAGGTGCTCGTACCAGTGGCCGACCACGTACTCGGGGATGTAGACGGAGACCACATCGCGCGGGCTCTCCCGGCGCAGCCCCTTGACGTATTCGATGACCGGCCGGGTGATCTCGCGGTACGGGGAGTCGAGGATCTTCAGCGGGACGTCGATACCGCGTTCGTGCCACACCGCCTGGAGGGCCTTGGTCTCGACGGGGTCGACGCTGATGCTCACGGCCTCCAGCCGGTGCGAGCGCATCAGCTTGGCATAGGCCAGGGCGCGCAGCGTCGGCTTGTGGACCTTGGAGACCAGGACGATGGAGTGCACCCGGGAGGGGCGCACCTCCTCCTCGTCGAGCTGCTCGGTGGCGGCGGCGAGCTCCTCGGAGACCCCGTCGTAGTGGCGGCGGATCGCCGTCATGGTGACGTAGAAGATGACCATGCCCAGCAGCGCGACCCAGGCGCCGTGGGTGAACTTGGTCAGCAGCACCACGACCAGGACCAGACCGGTGAAGAAGGCACCGAAGGTGTTGATGGCGCGGGCGCGGACCATCCGGCGGCGGGCCGCCGGGTCGCGCTCGGTGGCCAGGTGCCGGTTCCAGTGCCGCACCATGCCGGTCTGGCTGAGGGTGAAGGAGACGAAGACGCCGACGATGTAGAGCTGGATCAGCCGGGTCGAGTCGGCGCCGTAGATGTAGACGAGGACCGCGGCGGCCCCGGCGAGCAGCACGATGCCGTTGGAGAAGGCGAGCCGGTCGCCGCGGGTGTGCAGCTGACGGGGCAGGTAGCGGTCCTGGGCCAGGATCGAGCCCAGCAGCGGGAAGCCGTTGTACGCGGTGTTGGCGGCCAGGAACAGCACCAGCGCGGTGGCCGCGGCCAGCACCACGAAGAGGATCGAGCCGTCCCCGAAGACGGCGGCGGCGACCTGGGAGATCACCGGGTTCTGGGTGTAGTCGGACCCGAGCGCCACGCCCTTGTCCAGCAGGTCCCGGGCCGGGTTCTCGGCCATCTTGACGTCGGTGACGATGGCCAGCGTGATGATGCCCACGAACATGGTGACGGCCAGGCCGCCCATCAGCGCCAGCGTCGAGGCCGCGTTCCGGCTCTTGGGCTTGCGGAAGGCCGGGACGCCGTTGCTGATCGCCTCGACGCCGGTCAGCGCGGCACAGCCGTCGGAGAAGGCCCGAAGCAGCAGGAAGACCAGCGCGAACCCGGCCAGCCCGGTGTGTTCGGCGTGGACCTCGTAACCGGCGGTGGGCGCCTTCATGTCGTCACCGAGGACCAGCCCCCGGTAGGCACCCCAGATGATCATCGCGAAGACGCCGCCCACGAAGACGTAGGTGGGGATCGCGAAGAGCTTGCCCGACTCCCTTACCCCGCGCAGGTTCATCAGCGTCAGCAGCAGGATGATCGCGACCGCGCACAGCGTCTTGTGCTCGACGAAGAAGGGCACGGCCGAGCCGAGGTTCTCCACTCCCGAGGAGATCGACACCGCCACCGTCAGCACGTAGTCGACCAGCAGGGCGCTGGCGACGGTGAGGCCCGCCTTGGGGCCGAGGTTGGTGGTGGCGACCTCGTAGTCACCGCCTCCGCTGGGATACGCGTGCACGTTCTGGCGGTACGAGGCGACCACGGTGAACATCAGCACGATGATCGCGATCGTGATCCACGGGCTGTAGCTGTAGGCCGACGCCCCCGCCACGGACAGCACGATCATCACCTGTCCCGGCGCGTACGCGACGGAGGACAGCGGGTCGGAGGCGAAGACGGGGAGCGCGATGCGCTTCGGGAGAAGGGTCTCCCCCAGCTTGTCGCTGCGCAGCGCCCGCCCGATCAGGATCCGTTTCGGGAGGTCGGTCAGTTTGGACACGCAGAGGATCGTATGCGGTAGGCACGGCCCCCGCCCAGCCGCCTGCCCCCGCTCCGTTCCCGGGGGCGCGCGGCGGGCGTACGCCCGTCGGGGACAACGGCGCAGCAAGCCCGCAGTGGCGGCCGGAATGAGGCGGTTCCGACCGCTTTCGGGCGCGCACGGAGGCGCTCCGACGCACACCCCGCACACCGGACGCGGTGCGGGCGCCGATCACGGGATGTCGCACACCTCACGTGCCGCCCCTCGGACAGCTCGCGTCCCGGTCCGTGGGACAGCTCACGTCCGTCCCGCGGACCGCCGCCGGATCACCGGCCGCCTGCCGGTCGCCTACTGGCCGCGCCACCACTGGCCCAGGGCGCCCCACAGCCGCCGCGGGCCACTGGCGCCGGACGCGGGCCGCTCCGGGCGCCCGGTCCCATCGAGCGGGGCGGACGGCGGCGCGGCGGGCGCGGACGCCGGTGCGGGGGCGCCGGTCGGCATCGGCGCGGGCACCGGCCCCGCGCCCGCCACCACCGGGAACCGCACCGGCAGCGCCACCAGGGCCCGGTGGAAGGGCCCGGTACGCCAGGCCAGCCGCTCGGGCGGAACGGCCAGCTCCAGATCCGGCAGCCGGTCCAGGAGCTTCTCGATCGCCACCGAGGCGATCACCCGGGACGGGCTCTCGGCGGGGCACCGGTGGGAGCCCACGCTCCAGGCCAGGTGGGCGCGGTTGCCCAGCCGGCCGCCGGAAGTCAGCTGGGGGTCGGTGTTGGCCGCGGCGTAGCTGGTGAGGACGGCGTCGCCCTTGCGCAGCCGTACCCCGCCGACCTCCACGTCGTAGCGGACGAACCGGGTGCCGAAGTTCGCCATCGGCGGGTCGGACCACAGCACCTCGTCCAGGGCGTCCTGGACCGGGAGGCTGCCGCCGGAGAGCTCCCCGGCGAACCGGTCGTCGGAGAGCAGCAGCCGCAGCGCGTTGGCGATCAGGTTCAGCTGGGGTTCGGTACCGGCCGCCAGCAGCAGCCCCATCTGTTCGATGAGCTCCTCGTCGGTCAGCCGGGACGGATGGGCGATCATCCACGAGGTGACGTCCGGGCCCGGCTCACGGCGCTTGACGGCCACCAGATCGGCCATGTAGCCGAGCATCTGGTCGTTGGCCCGCGCCGACTCGGGGCCGACGTCGAACAGCGCGGTGACCGTCCGGACCAGTTCCCGCCCCTTCTCCGGCGGGGAACCGAAGAGCTGGTTGAACACCAGCAGCGGGATGATCGCGGCGTACTCGCTCAGCAGATCGGCCTCGCCCCTCCCGGCGAAGGCGTCGATGAGCATGTCCGCGCTGCGCTCCACGAACTCGCTGAGCGCGTGCACATCCACCCGGCCGAGGCTGTCGTTGATCGCGCCCCGGAACCGGGCGTGCTCCTCGCCGTCGGTGAACAGGGCGTTGGGCCGGTACATCAGCATCGGGAGCACCGGGCAGTCCTGGGGCACCTCGCCCTCGTTCAGGGCCCGCCAGTTGCGCGGGTCCTTGGCGAACCGCTCGGTGTCGCGCTGGACCTCCAGGGCCAGCGTGTAGCTGGTGACCAGATACGCCCCGACGCCGGGGGAGAGCTCGACCGGGGCGATCGGGCCCATGGCCCGCAGCCGCGCGTAGAAGGCGTGCGGATCGGCGGCGAAGTCGGCTCCGTACAGCGGCACGGCCGCGCCGCGCACACCGGCGGGACCTCCGTGGGCCGGTCCGCCGGTGTGCGCGGGGCACCCCGGCGGCGGTACGGCTCCCGGGTCGGCCCCGGCGTCCTTGCGGTAGGTCACACGTTCTCCTGCGGGGTACGGGTGTGGAGGGACTGGAGGTACTGGACGAGGGAGATCAGGGCGCGGGTCGAGGAGATCCGGTTGCGCGCGTCACAGACCACCAGGGGGGTTTCCGGGAGCAGGTCGAGGGCCTCCCTGATCTCCTCCTCGGCGAAGACCGGGGCGCCCTCGAAGCGGTTGACGGCCACCGCGTACGGCAGGCCCTGCTCCTCCAGGACGGACATCACCGGGAAGGACTGCTCCAGCCGCCGGGTGTCCGCGAGGACGAGCGCGCCCATCGCGCCCTGGGTCATGTCCTTCCACAGCCGGGTGAACCGGAGCTGACCGGGGGTGCCGAACAGGTACAGCACCAGGGAGTCGCTGAGGGTGAGCCGGCCGAAGTCCATGGCCACCGTGGTGGTGGTCTTCCGCTCGGAACCGGCGAGATCGTCGACCAGCGCCCCGGCCTGCGTCATCGTCTCCTCGGTGCGCAGCGGGCGGATTTCCGACAGCGAGCCCACGAACGTGGTCTTGCCGACCGCGAAATGACCCACCACCAGCAGCTTGACGGCCGTCCGCACGGTACCGGGCAGGTAGACCGCCCGCTCAGAGACGAGCGCGGAGTCCATCGAGCACCTCCTGCAGCAGCTGCGTCTCGGGGAGTTCGGCGGGGGGAATCGGGGACCGGGTGGTGATGTGGCCGCTGTCCACGAGATCACCGAGAAGGACCTTGGTGACGCTCACCGGCAGTTCCAGATAGCCGGCGACCTCGGCGACGGACAGCGCGCCGCCGAGGCAGAGCTCCATCACCCGCCGCTTCTCCGGGCTGAGCCCGGCGAACGGACGGTCGGGGTGGGCCATGACCAGGGTCACCAGGTCGAAAGTGTTGCGGGTCGGGTAGGCACGGCCGTCGGTCACGACATACGGGCGTACCAGTCCTCGTTCGCGCCGGCCGGGGCTCATGCCGGGCTGCCGAAGCCCTGTCGCCCGAGGTCCTGCCGCGGCGGACTGGTGAGTTCCTTGCCCAGCCGGTCGACCAGCTTCTGCATCCGGTAGCTGACCGCCTCCATGTCCACCGCCTCGGTGGCGGAGACCGCGAGGTAGGCGCCCGGCCCGGCGGCGGTCAGGAAGACATAGCCCCCGACGAACTCCACCAGGGTCTGCTGCCACGGGGTCTCGTGCGGATCGCAGAACTCGGAGGTGCTGCGGCTGATGGACTGGAGTCCGGAGAGCGCGGCTGCCTGACGCTCCGCCTCGTCGCGGGGGATGCCCGCGGAGTGCGCCCGCAGCATCCCGTCCGCGGACAGCAGGATGGCGTGCCGCGCCTCCGGCATCTTGACGACCTCGTCGAGCATCCAGCCCAGCTCGTTGTTCAAGTGGTCGTTCATGCCTGGCGATTCCCTTCTTCACTGTGGGGGGCGGCGTCCTGGGGGCGGGGTGCGCTTTCCTGTGGGGTGTCCGGATGGGCCGCCCGGCCGGAGCGGGTGCCCCGGGCGAAGGCGCCCATCCGCTGGGCGGTTTCCTCGGCCGAGCGGACCCGGTGCGAGCCGGTGTCCGGCTCCGTCTGGGTGACCGGCCGGGGTCCGGGCGCGGCGGTGGCCTGACGGCGGCGGCGCTTGGGCAGTCCGCCGACCGTCACGCCGAAGCTGCGCGCGGCCTCGTCGTCCACGGCGGGTGGGGCCGCCGCGGGCGCGGGTTCGGGGGTGGGACTGGGGGCAGGGGTGGCGGCGGGCTCGACGGCCCGGGCCTGCGCCGGGATCCCGGCGGTGGCCGCTGCGGGAGCCTGGGGTTCGGCGCGGCGGCGCGAGGGGAGCGTGCGCGGCGGGGCGCTCCGCTCCTCCGGCGCCGCGGCGGTGCTCGGAGCTCCGGCGTCCACATGGGTGAGCAGTGCCGAGGGAAGGAACAGCACGGCGCGCACACCGCCGTAGGGCGAGCGGGTGTCCACCGAGACGCTGAAGCCGTAGCGGGCCGCGAGCAGCCCGACGACGGCGAAGCCGAACTGCGGCGGGTCGCCGAGCCGGGAGACGTCCACGGCGCGCTGTCCGGACAGCAGGGTGGCGGCCCGCTGCACCTCCAGACCGTCCATACCGACACCCGCGTCGTCGACCACGATGCAGGCGCCGTTGTGCACGGGCTGCAGGCTGACCTCGACGCTGGTGTTGGGCTGGGAGTGGCGGGCGGCGTTGTCCAGCAGTTCGGCGACCGCGAGCACCACCGGTTCCACCGCCCGGCTCACCACGGCGACGTCGATCAGGCTGTGCACCTGCACCCGCTGGTAGTCGCGGATGCGTGACTTGGAGCCGCGGACGACATCGGTCAGCGAGGAGGCCAGCCGCTGGCGTCCGGGCCAGGAACCGCAGAGCACGGCGATGGCCTGGGCGCGGCGGCCGAACTGGGAGTTGGCGTGGTCGATCTCCAGCAGGTCCCGCAGCACATCGGGGTTGTCGTGCCGGTCCTGCATCTGCGAGATGGACACCTGCTGCTCATGGGCGAGCCCCTGGAGGGCGCGCATCGACGCCTTGAGCGCGGACTTGGCCGAGGCGTCGGCCCGTGACTGCGCCTTGTCCACCGCCCGGGTGAACTGCTCCATGACGGCGTGCAGGCTCTGCGCGAAGGTGGTGCCCGCCAGCTTCTCGTCCTTCAGCCCCGGCAGCGGGGTGGGCAGGTTGACCCCGTCCGCGACGGCCGGGATCCGGATGTCGACGAGATGGCGCACCTCCTCGTCCCGCGCCCGCAGGCTCTCCTCCAGCGCGGCGTTGCGCCTGCGCACGCCCGCGGTGATCCGCCGCTGGCGCGTCAGGAGCACCAGAACGACGAGGGCGACGACGGCCAGGCACCAGCTCACCGCCTCCGATATGTGATCAGTCATCAGGAACCTCGTGCTGGGAACGCGGGCGCGGAAGGAACGATTCAGAGCCCTGATGTCCCGTCCGGAAACGGAATACGGCGATCATCTTAGTCACGGGATGACCGAGTGTCCGACGCACGGAACACAGTTCGAACGCAGCGGACTCTATTGCCAATTGCCGTGACGGTTCAGTGAAGGTCCTGGATGCGGGGCGAAGATGAGGCGAATGCGACTCGGGAAAAACCCCGGGCGGCTTCTCGGTACGGGGACCGATGTGATCGTTCACCCATTTCCACGAGATCGCCTCTATCGGAAATGATCAGTATTCCACCCGGGCCCGACGCCCTCTCCACCGCCCCGGGGAACTTTCCCATCGGTACGGATACGGTGGGGACTAGCGCCGCGGCGACACCAGTCCGTCCCCGCTGGAGCACCAGCGGCGGGGGCCGTGTCCCCGCCGTTGCCCCGTAGGTCCTGGAAGGAAGATGTGAGCAGGGTGTTTGTGCAGGTCAGCACGGTCATCAGGAGTGCGGGGTAAGACGCATGCATATCGTGATCATGGGCTGTGGCCGGGTGGGCTCCGCGCTCGCCCAGACCCTGGAGCAGCAGGGCCACACGGTCGCGGTCGTCGACCAGGACCCCACCGCCTTCCGCCGGCTCGGCGCGGGCTTCGGCGGGCGCCGGGTGACCGGTGTCGGCTTCGACCAGGACACCCTGCGTGAGGCGGGGATCGAGGAGGCCGGAGCCTTCGCCGCGGTCAGCAGCGGCGACAACTCCAACATCATCGCCGCCCGGGTGGCGCGCGAGATGTTCGGCGTGGAGAACGTGGCGGCCCGGATCTACGACCCCCGGCGCGCCGAGGTCTACCAGCGCCTGGGCATCCCCACCGTGGCCACCGTCCGGTGGACCGCCGACCAGATGCTGCGGCGGCTGCTGCCGTCCGGCGCCGAGCCGCTGTGGCGCGACCCCAGCGGCGGGGTGCAGCTGGCCGAGGTGCACACCTCCCCCGCGTGGGTCGGGCACAAGGTCAGCAAGCTCCAGGAGGAGACCGGGGTACGGGTCGCGTTCCTGACCCGGCTCGGCGAGGCCATCCTGCCCACCTCCCAGACGGTGTTGCAGGAGGGCGACCTCGTCCATGTGATGATGCGCACCGACGAGGTCGAGAAGGTCGAGGCGGCCTTCGACGAGGGGCCCGAGGAGGGGAACAACCGATGAGGGTCGCCATTGCCGGAGCGGGCGCCGTGGGGCGTTCCATCGCGGGCGAACTGCTGGAGAACGGCCACGAGGTGCTCCTCATCGACAAGGCGCCCACCGCCATCTCGGTGGAGCGGGTGCCGCAGGCCGAGTGGCTGCTCGCGGACGCCTGTGAGATCACCTCGCTGGACGAGGCCGCGCTGCAGCGCTGCAACGTGGTCATCGCGGCCACCGGTGACGACAAGGTCAATCTGGTCGTCTCCCTGCTCGCCAAGACCGAGTACGGGGTGCCCCGGGTGGTCGCCCGGGTCAACAACCCCAAGAACGAGTGGCTGTTCAACGAGGCGTGGGGCGTGGATGTCGCCGTCTCCACGCCGCGGCTGATGTCGGCGCTGGTCGAGGAGGCGGTGAGCGTCGGCGACCTGGTCCGGCTGCTGCGCTTCAGCCACGGCGACGCCAACCTGGTCGAGCTGACGCTGCCGCCGGAGGCGGCCCTGGCCGGGACCCGGGTCGGCGATGTGGAGTGGCCGGAGGACACCAGCCTGGTCACCATCATCCGCGGCACCCGGGTACTGACCCCGAACAAGGACGATGTCCTGGAGGCGGGCGACGAGCTGCTGTTCGTCGCGGCGCAGGCGCGCGAGGAGCAGCTGGAGGACCTGCTGTCGGTCCGCCGGGAGCCGTCCGCCGGGAGCTGATCCCCAGGTCGTGACACGGGCGAGGGCCCCGGGAACCTTTGCGGTTGCCGGGGCCCTCGTCGGTCGTGGGTGCGCTGTCGGTCGTCGCTCACGCCGTCGGCGCGGGCGGGCCGCGTCAGGGGAAGCGGGGCGGCTCGGCGACCGGGCCGCGCTCTGCCGTGGCGCGCTCACGCTCCCGCTCGGCCTTCTCCTCGGCCTCCATCTCCGCGATGACGTCGATCGGCGGCGGGGCCTTGGCCAGGAAGATCCAGGTCAGATAGACGCACAGCAGGAACGGCGGAATGCCCAGCGCGACCTTGACCCAGCCCAGCTGGGTGGCGTCGCCCCACCAGTAGAGCGGGAACAGGATCGCCGACTTGGCCAGCAGGATCAGCCCCCATGCCCAGGTGGCCTTGGTGTACGCGCGGAACCGGCCCGGATTGCGGGTGCGCCAGGAGAGGTTCTCCTTGAGCATCGGCCCGAGCAGCACACCGATCAGCGGATAGCGGAAGATCGCCGACAGAACGTAGGCGACCGCCAGGCCGAGCGTGTAGAGCATGCCCGGCAGATAGAAGTTCTTGGCGTCGCCGGACATCATGGCGAAGATCGCGCCGAACGCGACCCCGAAGACCCCGCTGAAGGCGTGCTTCAGGGTCTCCTTGCGCGCCAGCCGGGCCAGCGCCAGCAGCACGGTCAGCCCGAGCGCGGCGATGGCGGCGAGGTGGATGTCCCGCTTGATCGTGTAGAGCAGGACGAAGACCAGGCCGGGGACGGTGGTGTCCACCATGCCCCGTACACCGCCGAACGCCTCCAGGAGCGCGGTGTCGGCCGCCGCCCTGCTCCGCGCGGCGTCCTCGTGGTCTTCGGTCGGGGTCGGCTTGTCGTCTGACGTCACCGGCTACTCCTGTCCGAGCGGTCGGAGTTCGTACTTCGGATTGAACAGCACCCGGCGCCCGTGACTCATGGAGATCCGGCCGGAGGCGATCAGCCTGCGGCCCGGTTCTATACCGATGATGGAGCGACGGCCCAGCCACACCACGTCCAACGCGGCGGTGCCGTCGAAGAGCTCCGCCTCCAGCGCGGGCACTCCGGCCCTCGGCCGCAGTGTGACCGTGCGCAGCGTACCCGTCACCTTCACGATCTGCCGGTCACCGCAGTCACCGATCTTGGTACAGCCCGCGTCCTCCGCGTCCTGCTGGAGCTCGGCGGATAGAAGCTCCTCCTGGGAAGTCGACAGCCGGTCGAGCATCCGCCGGAAGCGGCCGACCGGCTTGTCACCCTTCTCGGAGGGCTGGCGTGCGGAACTCATACGGCCAGCGTACCGGTGAGGCCACACCGCGACGCCGTCACCGCTCGAACCGGTAGCCCATCCCCAGCTCCGTGATACCCCATCCCCCGGGGGCAACCCCCGGACCCCCGGCCGCGCACCCCGGTCCGCTGATCACCGCTCGAACCGGTAGCCCATGCCCGGCTCCGTGATGAAGTGCCGCGGGTGCGAGGGGTCCACTTCCAGCTTGCGGCGGAGCTGGGCCATGTAGACGCGCAGGTAGTTGGTCTCGGTGCCGTAGGAGGGGCCCCAGACCTCCTGGAGCAACTGCTTCTGGCTGACCAGCCGGCCGGGATTGCGCACCAGCACCTCCAGCAGGTGCCATTCGGTGGGCGTCAGCCGCACGTCACGGCCGTCGCGGTGGGCCTTCTTGGCCGCCAGGTCGACCGAGAACGCCTGGGTCTCGACGGTCACCGGATCCTCCGACTGCACGGTGGGCTCGGCCCGGCGGACGGCGGCGCGCAGCCGGGCGAGCAGCTCGTCCATGCCGAAGGGCTTGGTGACGTAGTCGTCGGCGCCGGCGTCCAGGGCCTCGACCTTCTCGTCGGAGGTCTGGCGCGCGGAGAGCACCAGGATCGGCACCCGGGTCCAGCCGCGCAGCCCCTTGATCACCTCCACACCGTCCATATCGGGCAGTCCGAGGTCGAGCACGACCACGTCGGGGTGGCGGGTGGCGGCCAGCCGCAGGGCGGTCGCGCCGTCCGACGCGGCGTCCACCTCGTACTTGCGCGCCTTCAGGTTGATCACGAGGGCGCGTACGATCTGCGGCTCGTCGTCCACCACGAGCACCCGGTTCATCTGGTCTGCCTTCCATCGCTGTGTTGTCGTCCCCTCCGCCCGGGCCGCCCCCGCCACGGCTCCGGGGCCGGTCAGGACACGGCCCGTGCCGGGAGGTCGGGGCGGACCAGCGGGCGGCCGGGGGCGGCCCGCAGGGTGAGCACCATGGTCATCCCGCCTCCCGGGGTGTCCTCGGCGGCCAGCCGGCCGCCCATCGCCTCGGCGAAGCCACGGGCCACGGCCAGCCCGAGGCCGACCCCGGCGCCGCGCGGGGCGTCACCGTACCGCTGGAAGGGCTCGAAGATCCGGTCCTTGGCGGTGTCGGGCACTCCGGGGCCGCGGTCGGCGACCCGCAGCTCGACCCGTTCGCCGAGGGCGCTGGCCGATACCAGCACGGAGGAGTCCGGCGGGCTGTACTTCACGGCGTTCTCCACGATGTTGGCGACGGCGCGCTCCAGCAGTCCGGGGTCGACGGCGACCATGGGCAGCTCCTCGGGGATGTCGAGGGTGACGCTGGCCTCCGGGACGCCGCCGAGCGCCATCGGCACCACCTCGTCGAGGTCGATCTCGCGGATGAGCGGGGTCACGGTGCCGGTCTGCAGCCGGGACATGTCCAGCAGGTTCCCCACCAGGTGGTCCAGCCGGTCGGCGCCGTCCTCGATGCCCTCCAGCAGCTCGGCCTCGTCCTCCTGGGACCAGGCGACGTCATCGGAGCGCAGGGAGCTCACGGCGGCCTTGATGGCCGCGAGCGGGGTGCGCAGATCGTGGCTGACCGCGGCCAGCAGCGCGGTCCGTATGCGGTTGCCCTCGGCCAGCTCGGTGGCCCGTTCGGCCTCGAGGGTCAGCCGCTGCCGGTCCAGGACCACCGCGGCCTGGGCGGCGAAGGCGGCGAGCACCCGGCGGTCCTCGGCGGGCAGCACCCGGCCGGAGAGCGCGAGCGCCATATGGTCGCCGACCGGCATGTCCACGTCCGCGTCCTCGGGCCGCCCGGGCGGTGCGGCTCCCCCGCCGCTGTCGCCCACACTGCCCGCGCAGGTCCAGGGGGCGACATCGCTCTCCCGCTCCAGCAGCGCCACGGTGTCCATGCCGAAGGTCTCGCGGACCCGCTCCAGCAGCGCTTCCAGGCTGGTCTCACCGCGCAGCACACTGCCCGCGAGGAAGGACAGCACCTCGGACTCGGCGCGCAGCCGAGCGGCCTGATGGGTGCGGCGCGCGGCCAGGTCGACGACCGAGGCGACGCTGACGGCCACCGCCACGAAGATCGTTATGGCGACGATGTTCTCGGGGTCGGCGATGGTGAGGGTGTGGGTGGGCGGGGTGAAGTAGTAGTTCAGCAGCAGCGATCCCACGGCCGCCGAGGCGAGGGCGGGCAGCATCCCGCCCAGCAGCGCGGCCAGCACGTTCAGGAACAGGAAGAGCAGCACCTCGTTGGCGAAGCCGGGTCCGGCGTCGGAGGCGAGGGTGGCTCCGCTGGTGGTCAGCAGCAGGGTGAGCAGCGCCGGTCCGCCCACGCCCACCGCCCAGCCCGCGATCAGCCGGGAGCGGCCGAGCCGGGCGCCGCGGGCCACCGGCAGTCCGCGGCCCTTGGCGACCTCGCCGTGCGTGACGATGTGGACGTCGAGGTCCGGACCGGAGTCGCGGGCGACGGTGGCGCCCACCCCGGGTCCGAAGACGTACTGCCACGCCTTGCGGCGGCTGGAGCCGAGCACGATCTGGGTGGCGTTGACCCCGCGGGCGAACTCCAGCAGCGCCCCGGGGATGTCCTCCCCGATGACGTGGTGGAAGGTGCCGCCCAGGTCCTCGACCAGGGTGCGCTGGACCGCCAGCTCCTTGGGGGAGGCAGAGGTCAGCCCGTCGCTGCGGGCGATGTAGACGGCGAGGATCTCGCTGCCGGAGCCCTTGGCCGCCATCCGGGCGGCCCGGCGGATCAGCGTGCGGCCCTCGGGGCCGCCGGTGAGGCCGACGACGATGCGCTCGCGCGCCTGCCAGGTGGTGCGGATGCTGTGATCGGAGCGGTACTGCTGGAGGTACTCGTCGACCCGGTCGGCGGTCCACAGCAGGGCCAGTTCGCGCAGCGCGGTCAGGTTCCCGGGCCGGAAGTAGTTGGACAGCGCCGCGTCGACCTTGTCGGAGGCGTAGATGTTGCCGTGCGCCATCCGGCGGCGCAGGGCCTGGGGCGACATGTCGACCAGTTCGATCTGGTCGGCGCGGCGCACCACCTCGTCGGGCACGGTCTCCCGCTGCCGGACGCCCGTTATCGACTCCACCACGTCGCCCAGCGACTCCAGGTGCTGGATGTTGACGGTGGAGACGACGTCGATGCCCGCCCGCAGCAGCTCCTCGACGTCCTGCCAGCGCTTGGCGTTCCGGGAGCCGGGGACGTTGGTGTGGGCGAGCTCGTCGACGAGGGCGACGGCGGGGCGGCGGGCCAGCACCGCGTCCACGTCCATCTCGGTGAAGACGGCGCCCCGGTACTCCAGCTCCCGGCGGGGCACCGCCTCCAGCCCGTGCAGCATCACCTCGGTGCGGCGGCGGCCGTGGTGCTCGACGAAACCGACCACGAGGTCGGTGCCCCGCTCGACCCGGCGGTGCCCCTCGGAGAGCATGGCGTAGGTCTTGCCGACTCCCGGGGCCGCGCCGAGGTAGATCCGTAGCTTGCCGCGTCCCATGACCCCATTTTCCCCGCTGGTCCGAGTTCTCAAGTCCGGCTCAGCCGCGTGAGCGCGATGTTCAGTTTCAGCACGTTGACCCGCGGCTCGCCGATGAAGCCGAGCCGGCGGCCCCGGGTGTGGTCCTCCACCAGCCGGGCGACCTTCTCGCGCGGCAGCCCGTTGGCCTTGGCCACCCGGTTCACCTGGAGCTCGGCGTAGGCCGGGGAGATGTCCGGGTCGAGACCGGAGGCGGAGGCGGTGAGCGCGTCCACCGGCACCCGGGCCGGGGAGACGTGGTTGAAGTCGGCCACCTGCCGCCGCCGGTCGATGACGGTCCGCTTGAACACTTCGCTGTCCGCGGCGAGGTTGGACGCGCCGGAGACGACGATCGAGTACCGGGTGTTGACGGCGTTGGTGCCCGCCGCGGACGGCCGGGGCTGGAAGTAGCGCGGATCCGGCAGCGGATTGCCGTCCTCGTCCTTGGTGTCGAGGTCGAAGCGCTGGCCGATGATCCCGGAGCCGACGACCCGGCCGCCGGACCGCACCTCGGAGCCATTGGCCTGGTCGTGGAAGGCGGCCTGGGCGATCCCGGTGACCGCGAGGGGATAGAGCACACCGCAGACGACGGTGAGGGCCAGCAGGGCGCGCAGCCCCGCGCCGATCAGCCGCGCCGTACCGCGGACCGAGTTGTTCATGGAGGTCATGGTGGTGGTCACCCGATCCCGGGGATGAGGGAGATGAGCAGGTCGATGAGTTTGATCCCGATGAACGGGGCGATCAGGCCGCCGAGGCCGTAGAGGCCGAGGTTGCGGCGGAGCATCCGGTCGGCGCTCATGGGGCGGTAGCGCACGCCCTTGAGGGCGAGCGGCACCAGCGCCACGATGATCAGCGCGTTGAAGATCACCGCCGAGAGGATGGCCGACTCGGCCGAGGACAGCCGCATGATGTTGAGCGTGTCCAGGCCCTCGTAGCCCGCCACCGCGCCGAACATCGCGGGGATGATCGCGAAGTACTTGGCGACGTCGTTGGCGATCGAGAAGGTGGTCAGCGCGCCCCGGGTGATGAGCAGTTGTTTGCCGATCTCCACGATCTCGATCAGCTTGGTCGGGTTGGAGTCCAGGTCCACCATGTTCCCGGCCTCCTTGGCCGCCGAGGTACCGGTGTTCATGGCGACGCCGACATCGGCCTGGGCCAGCGCGGGGGCGTCGTTGGTGCCGTCACCGGTCATCGCGACCAGCTTGCCGCCCGCCTGCTCCCGCTTGATGAGCGCCATCTTGTCCTCGGGTGTGGCCTCCGCCAGGAAGTCGTCCACCCCCGCCTCGTCGGCGATGGCCTTCGCGGTCAGCGGGTTGTCCCCGGTGATCATCACGGTCTTGATGCCCATCCGGCGCAGTTCGTCGAACCGCTCCCGCATGCCCTCCTTGACCACGTCCTTGAGGTGGATCACACCGAGCACCCGCGGTCCGTCGGCGTCCTCGACCGCGACCAGCAGCGGGGTGCCGCCGGCCGCCGATATCGCGTCGACCTTCTCCTGCGCGTCGGAGGAGACCTTCCCGCCGCGCCGGCCGACCCAGGCGACGATGGAGCCCGCGGCGCCCTTGCGCACCGTGACGCCGTCCACGTCGACGCCGGACATCCGGGTCTGGGCGGTGAAGGGTACGAACTCGGCGTGGCTCAGCTCGCCCTCGTCCCGGGCCCGGAGCCCGTAGCGCTCCTTGGCGAGGACGACGATCGAGCGGCCCTCGGGGGTCTCGTCGGCCAGCGAGGACAGCTGGGCGGCGTCGGCGAGCTCCGCCTCGGACACACCCGTCACCGGGACGAACTCCGCCGCCTGCCGGTTGCCGAGGGTGATGGTGCCGGTCTTGTCCAGCAGCAGGGTGGACACATCGCCCGCCGCCTCGACCGCGCGGCCGGACATGGCCAGCACATTGCGCTGGACCAGCCGGTCCATGCCCGCGATGCCGATGGCCGAGAGCAGTGCCCCGATGGTGGTCGGGATGAGGCAGACCAGCAGCGCGGTGAGCACGATCATCGTCTGCTCGGCACCCGCGTGGATCGCGAACGGCTGGAGGGTCACCACCGCCAGCAGGAAGACGATGGTGAGCGAGGCGAGCAGGATGTTCAGCGCGATCTCGTTCGGGGTCTTCTGCCGGGCGGCGCCCTCGACGAGGTTGATCATCCGGTCGATGAAGGTCTCGCCCGGCCTGGTGGTGATCTTGATGACGATGCGGTCGGACAGCACCTTGGTGCCGCCGGTGACCGCGGACCGGTCGCCGCCGGACTCCCGGATGACCGGGGCCGATTCACCGGTGATGGCGGATTCGTCCACGGAGGCCACGCCCTCGACGACATCGCCGTCGCCCGGGATGATGTCGCCCGCCTCGCAGACCACCAGATCGCCGATGCGCAGCTCGGTGCCGGGCACCCGCTCCTCGGTGGAGCCGGCCAGCCGGCGCGCCACGGTGTCGGTCTTGGCCTTGCGCAGGGTGTCGGCCTGCGCCTTGCCACGCCCCTCGGCCACGGCCTCGGCCAGATTGGCGAAGACCACGGTCAGCCACAGCCAGGCGGTGATGGCCCAGCCGAACCAGTCGCCGGGGTCGAGGACAGCGAGCACGGTGGTGAGCACGGAGCCGATCTCGACCACGAACATGACCGGGGACTTCGCCATGATCCGCGGGTCCAGCTTGCGGAAGGCGTCCGGCATCGACTTCACCAGCTGCCGGGGGTCGAACAGACCGCCCGGGACCCGGCCGCCTGAGCCCTCGGGACCGTGGGGGTGCCCGCCCTCGGGTGCGGTGCGTACGGGAGTGGTGGCTGTGCTCATGAGAGTCCCTCCGCCATCGGGCCAAGGGCCAGGGCCGGAAAGTAGGTCAGACCGGTGATGATGAGGATCGCGCCGACCAGCAGCCCCGCGAAGAGCGGCTTCTCGGTGCGCAGGGTCCCCGCGGTCTCGGGGACGGGCTTCTGCTCGGCCAGCGAGCCGGCCAGCGCCAGGACGAACACCATGGGGAGGAAGCGGCCGAGCAGCATGGCCAGGCCGATCGTGGTGTTGTACCACTGGGTGTTCGCGTTGAGTCCGGCGAAGGCGGAGCCGTTGTTGTTGGCGCCGGAGGTGAAGGCGTAGAGCACCTCGGAGAAGCCGTGGGCGCCGCTGCGGTGCACCGAGTCCCCGGCGGTGTTGAGGATCGAGTCCGGCGGGGTGGCCAGCACCATCGACACGGCGGTGAAGCCGAGCACCAGCGTCGGAGTGATCAGGATGTAGCAGGCCGCGAGCTTGATCTCGCGGGAGCCGATCTTCTTCCCGAGGTACTCGGGGGTGCGGCCGACCATCAGGCCCGCGATGAAGACCGCGATGATCGCCATGATCAGCATGCCATAGAGGCCCGAGCCCACACCGCCGGGTGCGATCTCACCGAGCATCATGCCCAGCAGGGTGAGCCCGCCGCCGAAGCCGGTGAAGGAGGAGTGGAAGGAGTCCACGGCGCCGGTCGAGGTCAGGGTGGTGCTGGTGGCGAAGATCGCGGAGGCGCCGACGCCGAACCGCTGCTCCTTGCCCTCCATCGCGCCGCCCGCCTCCTGGAGCGCCGCGCCGCCGTGGTGGAACTCGGTCCACAGCATCAGCGCCGTGAAGCCGAGCCAGATCACGCCCATGGCGGCGAGGATCGCGTAGCCCTGCCGGAGGCTGCCCACCAGCCTGCCGAAGGTACGGGTCAGCGCGAAGGGGATGACCAGGATCAGGAAGATCTCGAAGAGGTTGGTGAAACCGCTCGGGTTCTCGAACGGGTGGGCGGAGTTGGCGTTGAAGTAGCCACCGCCGTTGGTGCCCAGCTCCTTGATGACCTCCTGCGAGGCCACGGCACCGCCGTTCATCTGCCGGCTGCCGCCGGTGAGCTGTCCGACCTCGTGGATGCCCGCGAAGTTCTGGATCGCGCCGCAGGCGACCAGCACCAGCGCGCCCACCACCGACAGCGGGAGCAGGATACGGACGGTGCCGCGTACCAGGTCGGCCCAGAAGTTGCCGAGTTCACCGGTGCGGGAGCGGGCGAAGCCCCGCACCAGTGCGATGGCCACGGCCATGCCGACGGCGGCGGAGACGAAGTTCTGCACCGCGAGCCCGGCCGTCTGGACGGCGTGCCCCATGGACTGCTCGCCCGCGTACGACTGCCAGTTGGTGTTGGCGACGAAGGACGCGGCGGTGTTGAACGCCTGGTCGGGACTGATCGCGGTGAACCCGAGCGAGAGCGGCAGGCTGCCCTGGAGGCGCTGCAGCAGATACAGGAACACCACGCCCACCAGGGAGAACGCGAGGACCCCACGCAGATAGGCGGGCCAGCGCATCTGGCTGGAAGGGTCGGCGCCTATGCAGCGGTAGATCCACTTCTCGGGGCGCAGATGCTTTTCGGAGCTGTAGACGGCGGCCATGTGGTCGCCGAGCGGTCGGTACACCAGGGCGAGCGCGCCGATCAGCGCGGCCAGCTGGAGCACCCCAGCGAGTTCGGGGCTCATGTGCGGGACCTCAGAACCTCTCCGGGAAGATCAGCGCGAGGACCAGATACCCCAGCAGGGCGACGGCCACGACCAGGCCGACGACGTTCTCGGCGGTCACAGCTTCGTCACCCCTCTGGCGACGACGGCCACCACCGCGAACACCGCGATCGTGGCGACGACGAAGGCCAGATCGGCCATCGTGGGCTCCTAGGGGCTCGGATTACGAACGGACCCCTAGAGCAAAACCCCGCCCAGGGCATCCGACGACACCCGTTGACGGCTCCCTTACGGCCATTGGCGCGCTTTTGACGCATCCCTGACGCCGACCGCCCCCACCTGCGAAAAGCGGTGGGCCGTACTCCGCAGAGAAGAGTACGGCCCACCCGTGAACGCCCACATCAGGCCACGCCTTACGCCAAGGGCCCGGCCTGATCCGAGCGAGCGGCCCGCCAAGGCGCCGAGACCGGAGGGGGCGGTCACGCCCTGGCGGGAGTCGGTGAGCGCGACGTGCGCGCCCGGTCACCCAGGAATACGGGCCGTGGGGCGCCGGTGTTCAACGTCCCCCGGGGAAAATGCCGAAGGGGCCCGGGGCATTGCCCCGGGCCCCTTCGGACCTGGCCTTCTCCGGATGGTTCGGGAGACGGTACGCGGCGGGAGGCTCAGCGCACCTCGCTGATCTCCGGGCCGCGCTGGAGCCGGTCGGCGCCACCCGCGAACCGCGAGCCCTGCGCCTCGTCCTGCTGCACCCCGTCGGGGACCATCTGCGCATCGTTCGGCAGCTTGAGCACGATCGGATCGCGGGGAGCCATCGGGCCCTCGCCGCGCACCACGACCGTGTCCTGGAAGATCGCTTCCAGCAGGCTGCCGGTCTCGGGCTGCACCGCGCCCTGCCCGGAGATCACTCCGCGCAGGAACCAGCGCGGTCCGTCGACACCGATGAAGCGGACCACCTGCACGCCGTTCTTCCCGTCCGGCAGCTGCACCGGCACCTGGGCGCGCAGCTCCCAGCCGAGCGGTCCCTCGACCTCGTCCACCACGCCACCCTGCTGGGTGATCCCGGTGGCGATCTCGTCGCGGACCTCGCCCCAGATGCCTTCCTTCTTGGGCGCGGCGAACGCCTGGAGCTGCACGGCGCTGTCCCGCAGCACCACGGTGGCGGCGACGATCGCGTCCCCCGCGACCTCCACCCGCAGCTCCATGCCCTCGACACCGGGGACGAACATGCCCCCCAGGTCCACCCGGCCCTCGCCGGGCTCACGCACCTCGGAAACGTCCCACGGGCCGTCGGGGCGCGGCGCGGGCGGCAGGCTCACCCGGGCGGCCTCCACCGCCTCGGAGAGGTCCTCCCCGTCCTCCGCGTCCTCGGCCAACTCCTCGGAGGCCACGTCGAGCGACTCGACGTCCTCCTCGCTGTGCTTGCGGCGACGTCCGAACACGTCATCGTCCTTCCCGGTCGGAACCGACCGAAGCGTATCCATTCCCACCCTTTGTGCCGTCCACGGCGGCGTGACCGCCGGTGGACCCGAAGCCCCCTTCGGCCCGCGCCGACCCGGGAAGCTCCGCCACCTCGTGGAAGCGCACCTTCTCGACCTGCTGGACGACCAATTGGGCGATCCGGTCGTAGCGCTCGAACCGCACGCTCTCGCGCGGATCGAGATTGACCACGATCACCTTGATCTCTCCACGGTACCCGGCATCGATGGTCCCCGGGGCATTCACCATGGCGATGCCACAGCGGGCGGCCAGTCCGGACCTCGGATGCACGAAGGCGGCATACCCCTCGGGGAGCGCGATGGACACCCCGGTGGGCAGGACCGCGCGCTCCCCCGGGGCGAGCTCCGCGGCCTGTGTGGTCACGAGATCCGCGCCCGCGTCGCCGGGGTGGGCGTACCCGGGCAGCGGCACCTCGGGGTCGACCCGGCGGATCCGCACCTCGAGCGGTTCGGTGCTCACGCGTTCACCTCGCATACGCGCGCCAGCTTGGCCTGGTCGGGGTCGGCCAGCGCGGCGTCGATCTCCTCCGCCCGTCCGTTCTCGATGAAGTGCTCCACCCGCACCTCTATGAAGAGGGCCTCCGCGCGTACGGCGACGGGGCCGTCGGGGGCGCCGATCCGGCCGGTGGCCGCGCAGTAGATCTTCCGCCCGTGCACGGCGGTCACCCGTGCCTCCAGATACAGCACCGTGCCGACCGGAACGGGGCGGACGAAGTCCGTCTCCAGCCGCCCGGTCACCGCGATCACCCGCTGCATCCAGTTGAGCGCCCCCAGCGTCTCGTCCAGCGCCGCGCTCAGCAGCCCGCCGTGGGCCAGGCCCGGCCCGCCCTGATGGGCCGGGCGCACCTCGAACTCGGCGGTGACGCCGACGCCCTCGCCGGCGCGGGCCCGGAGCCGCAGACCGTCCACTTGGTCGCCGCAGCCGAAACACTGGTCGTTGTGGACCTCAAGGAGCTCACCGGACGCCGGGGCGTCGGGGTGGCGTACGGGTGCCCGGGCGCCCTCCGGCGGCCTCAGCGCTGTCGTTGTTCCACTCACAACGGCTGACCTTACCCGCGCGGACAGCCCGGTTCGGCGGCCATGCCAAGCTGATAGGCATGCAGCCTTACGACGAACGCCTCACCGCGCCCCGTTCCTGGTGGTTCATCGCCCTGATGACCGGGGTGGCCATGGGGCTGATCATGCTGCCGTTCGGCACCCTGCCGATGCTCGGCGGCCTGATCGGCGGGGCGGCGCTGGCCGCCGTCGGGGTCAGCACGTACGGCTCGGCGCGGGTGCGGGTGGTGGCGGGCTCACTGGTCGCGGGAGACGCGAGGATCCCGGTGTCGGCCCTCGGGACCGCCGAGGCGCTGGACGCCGGCGAGGCGGTCGCCTGGCGCACCCACAAGGCCGATCCCCGGGCGTTCATGCTGCTGCGCAGCTACATCCCCACCGCGCTGCGGGTGGAGGTCACCGATCCACAGGACCCGACGCCGTATGTGTATCTGTCGACCAGGGATCCCGAGGCGCTCGCGGCCGCGCTCGCGGCGGTGCGCTCGGACGCCGCCTAGGCCCCGTCCTGCCGGGGGCCGCGCCCCGGTGGCTCATTCGGCCAGGGGGACCAGATCGCTCCAGGGGATCTGCTTGGTGCGCAGGTCCTTGCGGACCTTGCGGGCCAGCTTCCTGGTGTCGCGCCGGTTCATGGCGGCCCCGATGGCCGCGCCCACCATGAAGGGGGCCAGCACCGGCAGGTTCCGGAAGCTGCGCCTGAGCACCTGCTGGCGCAGCTCGCGCTTCATCTGGACGCCCAGCGCGGCGTTGACGGTGGCCGGGGCGGTGACGTCGATGCCCCGCTCCTGGGCCCACGCCCCGAGGTAGGCGCTGGCGCGCTGGCGCACACCGCCGGGCGCCCGCAGTCCGTAGACCTCGTGCAGCTCGGCGATGAGCTTGATCTCTATGGTGGCCACGCCGATGATCTCGGCGGCCAGTTCGGTGGGCATGGCGGGCGGGGCGGGCAGCATGGCCGCTGCGCCGACGCCCGCACCCACGGTGGAGGTGCCGTGTGCGGCACCCGCCACCAGCTTGTCCGCGATCTCCTCCGGGCCGAGGCCGGGGAACTGCCTGCGCAGTGTCTCCAGGTCCCGGACCGGGATCCGTGGAGCGTTCGCGATGATCCGTTCGGCGACCGCGTAAACCCCCGCTCTCGCACGCTCGCCGCCTTTGCGGACACCACGGCCCAGGGCGCTCACGAGCGAGGCCGTCCGGCCTCGCTCGGGGTGCACCTGGGTCACGCCGCCGTGCTCCGCGTCCACGCCTGCGCCGTGGCTCAGGCCGCGCAGTCGCGGCAGATCGGCTGGCCGTTCTTGGTCTCGTTGGCCAGCTGGCTGCGGTGGTGCACGAGGAAGCAGGTCATGCAGGTGAACTCGTCCGCCTGACGGGGCAGCACCCGCACGGACAGCTCCTCGTTGGAGAGGTCCGCGCCGGGCAGCTCCAGGCCCTCGGCCTGCTCGAACTCATCCACGTCGACGGTCGACGCGGACTTGTCGTTCCGCCTGGCCTTGAGTTCCTCGATGCTGTCCTCGTTGACGTCATCGTCGGTCTTGCGTGGGGTGTCGTAGTCCGTTGCCATGTCCCTCTCCCCCTCTGGGTGTCTGCGGTGTCTCCAGCGCACGTAACGCGTGAGAGGCCGGACTTGTGCCCGACCCGAGGCGGAGATTTTGCCTCACATCAAGGTCTGTTACTCAATCGACACCCAACCGCACCCCTGAAGAGGTGATCGGGTTGGATGGCCATCGGGACCGTACACGGTCCGACTGTCGCACTCGCATGCGCCATGACGTGTACTTCCCGTGATCACGGCCCCCGAAAACCCGGATTTTCCAGGCTTTCCGTCAACCGTGACGATCACGCAGAGTATATGGATCGAAAATCGCCCATGTGATCGATCACACACCATACAGGTGTGGGTCGGATCACGAAAATTCCGCCCAAAGCGAACACCTCCCCGACGGTACCGCAGCTTCCGTTTCCCGGCCCGTCTGCCCGCTCAGAGCGGCAGCACCACCCGCATGACAAGGCCGCCTCCCTCCCGGGGCTCCGCGGCGATCCTGCCGCCGTGGGCGCGCGCCACGGAGCGCGCGATCGAAAGACCGAGGCCGACACCCTTGTCGCTGCCGGTGCGCTCGGTACGCAGCCGCCGGAAGGGCTCGAAGATGTTGTCCAGCTCGTAGGCGGGGACCACCGGGCCGGTGTTCTCCACCACCAGCACCGCCTGGCCCTGCTCGACGCCGGTGATGACCTGCACCCAGCCGCCCTCCGCCACGTTGTACCGCACCGCGTTCTGTACCAGGTTCAGCGCGATCCGCTCCAGCAGCACACCGTTGCCCTGGACCACCGCGGGCTCCCGCCGGCCGCGCAGCTCCACGCCCTTGGCGTCCGCCTCGGTCCGGACCTGGTCCATCGCCTGGGAGGCGACCTCGGCCAGGTCCACCGGCTTGCGGTCGACGATCTCGTTGTCGCTGCGGGCGAGCAGCAGCAGTCCCTCCACCAGCTGTTCGCTGCGCTCATTGGTGGCCAGCAGGGTCTTGCCCAGCTGGACCAGCTCCGGGGACGCCTGCGGATCGGAGAGGTGGACCTCCAGCAGGGTGCGGTTGATCGCCAGCGGGGTGCGCAGCTCGTGCGAGGCGTTGGCGACGAACCGCTGCTGGGCGGTGAATGCCCGGTCCAGCCGCTCCAGCATCTCGTCGAAGGTGTCGGCCAGCTCCTTCAGCTCGTCATCCGGGCCGTCGAGCTCGATCCGGCGGGACAGGTCCGAGCCCGCCACCTGGCGCGCGGTCCGGGTGATCCGGCCCAGCGGCGAGAGCACCCGCCCGGCCATGGCGTAGCCGAACGCGAAGGCGACCACGGCCAGCCCCAGGAGCGCGATCAGCGAGCGCCGCAGCAGCCCGTCCAGGGCGAAGTTGCGCTGCTGCTTCATGCACTGGGCCACCGCGCGGTTGAACGCGTCGTTGTTGCCCTGACTGGGGAGGTGACAGGTGTCGGTCGGCTTGTAGTCGATCCGCACGATCTCCAGCGGGAACTCACTGCCGCGGCGGATCGCGTCGGCCGCCAGCAGATAGATGATCGTCAGCAGCACCACGCCGGCGATCAGGAACATCCCGCCGTAGAGCAGGGTGAGCCGTATCCGGATGGTCGGGCGCAGCCACGGGTTGGGCTGCGAGCCGTGCGGCGGGTCCCAGCTGGGTTTCGGTGGTGCCGCGGGCGGGAGCGGGGTCGTCGCCATGCCCGGTCAGATCCGGTAACCGGAGCCGGGAACGGTGACGATCACCGCGGGCTCGCCCAGCTTGCGGCGCAGCGTCATCACGGTCACCCGGACGACGTTGGTGAAGGGGTCGGTGTTCTCGTCCCACGCCTTCTCCAGCAGCTGCTCGGCGGAGACCACGGCGCCCTCGCTGCGCATCAGCACCTCCAGTACCGCGAACTCCTTCGGCGCCAGCTGGATCTCCTTGCCGTTGCGGAACACCTCACGGCGGTTGGGGTCCAGCTTGATCCCGGCGCGCTCCAGCACCGGCGGCAGGGCGACGGTGGTGCGGCGGCCGAGCGCCCGCACCCGCGCGATCAGCTCGCTGAAGGCGAAGGGCTTGGGCAGGTAGTCGTCGGCGCCGATCTCCAGGCCCTCGACGCGGTCGCTGACGTCGCCGGAGGCGGTGAGCATCAGCACCCGGGTGGGCATCCCCAGCTCGACCAGCTTGCGGCAGACGTCGTCGCCGTGGACGAGGGGCAGGTCCCGGTCGAGGACGACGACGTCGTAGTCGTTGACGGCGATGCGCTCCAGGGCGGCCGCTCCGTCATACACGACGTCGACGGCCATGGCCTCCCGGCGCAGACCGGTGGCCACCGCGTCGGCGAGCAGCTGCTCGTCCTCGACGACGAGTACACGCACGTCGTTAGTCCTTCCGTCATGGCCACAGCGGGCGTGATCTCGCCAAACCGGATCAGCGTTCGGCGCCCTCCATCCTGCCTCGAAGTCGCATAAACCGGCGGTAAGGGGGAGCGGGGGGACCACGGCACCGCCACCGGCGCGGGACGGAAGCGCCGGAACAGGGAATTCAGATTCTTTTCGCGCCGGAGGTTTCCGCTCACAACGGGGTGGGGAGGACGACTGCACACCCGCGATCACGCCCTGTCTTTTGGCATCCCACGATCTTGCTGTCATCTACAGGGACTACGCACGTGATCGCCCCGCCGTCGGCACACCCCCGTGCCACCGACCCACGACGAGGGGGCGCACCATGGACGCGTTCACCGCAGGCATTCTGCAGCGTATAGAGACCACCCAGTCCGACCTCACCCGCGCCCGTGAGACGGGCGACGAATTCCTCGCCGATGTGGAGCAGGCGGAGCTGGAGGACCTCCGTCGGCTGGCTGCCGAGCATGGCGTGGAGGTCAGCGCCGTCGCCTGATCCCTCCGGGGATACAGATCCGCTGTTTGAAGATCCAGATACAGATCCAGGTTCACAGATCCGGTTGGAAGCGGAAAACGCGTCGTCGATCCAGCGGCTGTTTTCCGGTCCCACGCCCGAGCGCCCCGCTGCCGTCCCGGCACCGGGGCGCTTCGGCGTCCGCGGACAGCCGCCCGCGGACCCGCGCGTCAGTCGTGCCAGGCGCCCAGCTCGTCCAGACGGTCCCGGAGCGTCTCGAAGAGGCCGGGGGCGGCGGCGACCATCAGCTCCCCGGAACCCGGGATGCCCGGCCTTCCGCCGGTCAGCGCCCCCGCCTCGCGGGCTATCAGCTCTCCGGCCGCGTAGTCCCAGGGGTTGAGCCCGCGCTCGTAGTAGCCGTCGAGCCGCCCGCAGGCCACGTCGCACAGATCGATGGCTGCCGAACCGCCGCGGCGGATGTCGCGCACCTCGGGCAGCAGCTCGTGGAGCACCCTGGCCTGGCCGACACGCCGCTCCCGCACATAGCCGAAGCCGGTGCCGATCAGCGACCGCGCCAGCTCGGGCGCCGGGCGGCAGCGCACCGGCTCACCGTCGGCATACGCGCCCTGGCCGAGCGCCGCGTGGTAGGTCTCCCCGCGGACCGGGGCGGCCACCACCCCGACCACCGTCTCGCCGTCCTTCTGGGCGGCGATGCTGACCGCCCACGCGGGCAGGCCGTACAGGTAGTTCACCGTGCCGTCGATCGGGTCGATCACCCAGCGGACACCGCTGCTGCCCTCGTGGCTCGCGCCCTCCTCCCCCAGCACACCGTCGTCCGGACGGTGCCGCGCCAGGAAGTCGGTGATCAGCTTCTCGGAGGCGATGTCCATCTCGGTGACGACATCGATCGGGCTGGACTTGGTGGCGGCCACGCCGAGATCGGCCGGACGGCCGTCCCTCAGCAGGTCCCCGGCGCGGCGGGCGACCTCCAGTGCCAGGTCGAGCAGTTCGGTGGTGAGCGGGTCGGTCATCGTGCTCCTTGTGCTCCTTCGCGGATGTGCCCGTGGGGCGCGGGCGGCGGCGCCGACGGGCCGTGGACACCGGTGGGGGTTCAGTCGGCCCCCGCGACCGCGGGCCGCGGGGAGCGGGCCGGACAGCAGCCCACAGGGCAGCGGTCGTGGCTGGGGCCGAGGGCGCCCAGCGCGCACCGCTCGGGGGCGGTGGCCGCCCGGCCCTCGGTGAAGCGCTCGGTGGCCGCGCGCTCCAGCACCAGATCGCGGACCGCCGCCGCGAACCGCGGATCGGCGCCGACGGTCGAGGCGCGGGATACCGGCAGACCGAGCTCCGCCGCCTTGGCCGCGGCCTCCGTGTCGAGGTCGTACTTGACCTCCATGTGGTCCGAGACGAAGCCGATGGGGACCATGACCGCGGCGGGCGCGCCCTCGCCGTGCAGCGCCTCCAGGTGGTCGCAGATGTCCGGCTCCAGCCACGGGATGTGCGGCGCGCCGCTGCGCGACTGGTAGACCAGGCGCCAGGGGCGCTCCACACCGGTGCGCTCGCGCACCGCCGCGGCGACCAGCCGGGCCACCTCCAGGTGCTCGGCCACGTACGCGCCGCCCTCGCCGTGGTCCGCCGGGGGCCCGGAGGTGTCCGCGGCGGCGGTCGGGATGGAGTGGGTGGTGAAGGCCAGCTGGGCCCCGGCACGCAGCCCCTCCGGCAGCTCGCCGAGCGCGGTGAGCGTGGCGCCCACCATGGGGTCCACGAAGCCGGAGTGGTTGAAGTAGTGCCGCAGCTTGTCGACGCGCGGCAGCGGCAGCCCCTCCGCCTCCAGCGCGGCGAGCGCGTCCGCCAGGTTCTCCCGGTACTGGCGGCAGCCGGAGTAGGAGGCGTAGGCGCTGGTGGCCAGCACCAGGATGCGGCGGTGGCCGTCGGTGACCATCTCGCGCAGGGTGTCGGTCAGATACGGCGCCCAGTTGCGGTTGCCCCAGTAGACCGGCAGGTCCAGGCCGTGCTCGGCGAAGTCCTTGCGGAGCGCCTGCAGCAGTTCGCGGTTCTGCGCGTTGATCGGGCTGACGCCGCCGAAGAGGAAGTAGTGCCGGCCCACCTCCTTCAGCCGCTCGCGCGGGATGCCCCTCCCGCGGGTCACGTTCTCCAGGAACGGAACGACGTCCTCCGGCCCTTCCGGCCCGCCGAAGGAGAGCAGGAGCAGGGCGTCGTACGGGGCGGGAGATGGCAGTTCTGACTGATCCGGCATGCTCCCGATCCTGCCACCAGCCCCTGACGGGCAGGAAATACCCCTGCGGCGATACGGCGGCGGCCGTAAGCTGTATCAGCTCTCACATTCCTTACCCGGCCGGCCGGTCCCACCGTCCGGTCCTGCTCACCGGCGGAGCCTCTGTCGTGTCCCGTTCCACTTACCGCGCGCTCTTCGCCGCCCCCGGTGCCAAGGCGTTCTCCGCCGCCGGATTCGTCGGGCGGCTGCCGATCGCCATGGAGGGCGTCGGCATCGTCACGATGATCTCCCAGCTCACCGGCCGGTACGGGCTGGCGGGCGCGCTCTCGGCCACCGTCGCGCTGTCCGCCGCGGTCGCCGGACCGCAGATCTCCCGGCTCGTCGACCGGCACGGCCAGCGCAGGGTGCTGCGCCCGGCGACCCTCGTGGCGCTGACCGGCGTCGCGGGGCTGCTGCTCACCGCGCGCCGGGGCTGGCCGGACTGGACGCTGTTCTGCTGGGCCGTGGCGGCCGGATGCGTACCGAGCGTGGGGGCGATGGTGCGGGCCCGCTGGGCAGCGCTCCACCAGGACGCGCCGCGGCAGCTGCACGCCGCGTACGCCTGGGAGTCGATCGTCGACGAGGTGTGCTTCATCGTCGGGCCGGTGATCTCGATCGGCCTGTCCACGGCCTGGTTCCCGGAGGCGGGCATGCTGATGGCGGCCTGCTTCCTGGCCGTCGGCGTCTTCTCGCTGACCCTCCAGCACGGCACCGAGCCGGTGCCGCATCCGCGCGGGCAGCACACCGGCGGTTCGGCGCTGCGCTCCCCCGGACTGCGGGTGCTGATGATCACCTTCATGGCGACCGGCGCCATCTTCGGGTCGATCGACGTCGTGACGGTGGCCTTCGCCGAGGAGGAGGGCCACAAGGCCGCGGCCAGTCTGGTGCTGGCGGTGTACGCGCTGGGCTCCTGCCTGGCGGGCGCGGTGTTCGGCATGAAGGGTCCGCGCGGGGCGGTGTCCCGCCAGTGGCTGGTGGGTATTTGTGCGATGGCCGTGAGTATGATCCCCCTCCTACTGGTCGGGAACCTGCCGGTTCTGGCCGGGGCGCTCTTCGTCGCGGGCCTGTCGGTGGCTCCGACCATGGTCACCACCATGGCCCTCGTCGAACGGCACGTACCGCGCGCGAACCTGACCGAGGGCATGACCTGGACCACCACCGGGCTCGCGGTCGGGGTGGCGCTCGGCTCGTCGTCCGCCGGTGCGGTGGTCGACGCCGCCGGAGCCGGGGCGGGGTACCTGGTGCCGGCCGTGGCCGGGGCGCTCGCGGCGGCGGTGGCGTTCCTCGGATACCGCCGGCTGCGGCCGGCGCCAGAGCGGGAGGGGTCGGGTGCGGATGACCGTCAGGACCGGTCGGAGCAGCGTGTGGCGTAACTGGGCGGGCAATGTGGCGGCCCGGCCGGTGCGGAGTGTGAGCCCGTCGTCCACCCAGGACCTCGTCGAGGCGGTGCGCGGGGCGGCGGCCGAGGGGCTGCCGGTGAAGGCGGTGGGCACCGGCCACTCCTTCAGCACCGCCGCCGCCACGGACGGGCTGCTGATACGCCCGGACCGGCTGGTCGGGGTGCGGGACCTGGACCGCGAGGGCGGGACCGTGACGGTGGCCGCGGGGACCCCGCTCAAGCAGCTCAACGAGACGCTGTCGGCCCATGGTCTGTCGCTGACCAACATGGGCGACATCATGGAGCAGACGGTCGCCGGGGCCACCTCCACCGGCACCCACGGCACCGGCCGGGACAGTGCCTCGATCTCCGCCCAGATCGCCGGGCTGGAGCTGGTCACGGCGGACGGCTCGGTGCTGCGCTGCTCGGCGCAGGAGCATCCGGAGGTCTTCGCGGCGGCCCGGGTGGGCCTGGGCGCGCTGGGCGTGGTCAGCGCGATCACCTTCCGGGTGGAGCCCGAGTTCCTGCTCACCGCGCGGGAGGAGCCGATGCCCTTCGACCGGGTGCTGGCCGACTTTCCGCAGCTGGTCGGCGAGAACGAGCACTTCGAGTTCTACTGGTTCCCGCACACCGGGAACTGCAACACCAAGCGGAACAACCGCAGCCCGGGCCCCGCCGCCCCGGTGGGCCGGGTCAGCGGCTGGGTCGACGACGAGCTGCTGTCCAACGGTGTCTTCCAGGTGGCCTGTTCGGTGGGACGGGCGGTGCCCTCGGCCATCCCCGGAATCGCCAGGATCTCCAGCCGGGCGCTGTCCGCCCGCAGCTACACGGACATCCCTTACAAAGTCTTCACCAGTCCGCGCCGGGTGCGCTTCCTGGAGATGGAGTACGCCCTGCCGCGCGAGGCCGCGCCCGACGCGCTGCGCGAGCTGAAGCGGACCGTCGACCGCTCGGATCTGCGGATCAGCTTCCCGGTGGAGGTGCGCACCGCGCCCGCCGACGACATCCCGCTGTCCACCGCCTCGGGCCGGGACACCGCGTACATCGCGGTGCACCTGTACCGGGGCACTCCGCACCGGGCCTACTTCACCGCCGCCGAGCAGATCTTGACCGCGCACGGCGGCCGTCCGCACTGGGGCAAGCTGCACAGCCGCGACGCCGCCTATCTGGCCGGGGTCTATCCGCGGTTCGGCGAGTTCACCGCGCTCCGGGACCGGCTGGACCCCGACCGGCTGTTCGGCAACGACTATCTGCGGCGGGTGCTCGGCGACTGACGTCCGGCTCCGGACCCCTCGGTCGCGGTGCGGGCCCCTGCGGAGTCACTCACCGGCGGAGGAGTCCGGCTCGGGCGTGGTCGTCCCGGCGTCCTCGTCGCTGCCGTCCGCCGGAGCGCTCTGTGACGGGGACCCCGAGGAAGACGGGGTGGGGTCGGAGGTGCCGGGGGTGGTGTCACCGTCCTCGCCGCCCCCGCCCGAGGACCGGGAGGGGCCGGGCGACGGGGTGTCCGGACGTCCGGTGTCACCGTCACCGCCGCGCTCGGGCGACGGGCTCGGCGAGGACGGACCGCGGTCCGGACCGCGGTCCCGGGACGGATCGCCGGAACGGGTGTCCGAGGGGCGGCGGTCGTCTTCCGGCCCCGAGGACCCCTGGGGGCGGTGGAAGCTCTCCCCGACCGTCGTCCCGCCCCGGTCACCACCCCAGACGTTGGAGACCGGGCCGCCCGACGCCCACTCGATCCCGGTGATCGCGACCATCGCGACGGCGAACACGGCCACCGCCGCGAGCGCGGGCCGCCGCCCGCCGCGCAGCCGGGTCCCGTGCGTGCTGGGCGCGTTCCACACACCGTGCTCCATGGAAGGCGCCGTCGCGCCGCGGCCGCCCCGGCGCGGCGGCCGCGTCTGGTCCCGCGCCTCCTTGATCTGCTCACCGGTACGCCGGAAGGCGTGCTGGAAGAGGCTGCCGCCCGCGGTCGCCACCACGCTCACCAGACCGGCACCGAGGATCGTCCCGTACACACCGAGCTTGGAGGCGAGCACCGCGGCGGCCACCGCCGCCAGCGCGCTTCCGGCCACCTGTGCCGCACTCAGCTCCAGGCGCCTGCTCTTCTGTTGTCCGTCGGTCTCGGTCCTGCTGTCCATCTCTCGCCCTTGCTTGGACATTCGTTCCAGCCTGCAAGGAGAAGTGACCGATAAACGAAGCAGATCGTTCCGATTCTGGCGATTCTGTGAAACTTGCCACCCACATCCGAGCCCACTTCGACGCGTTGAGGGTCCGATCACCGTGCCACGGCCGAACTCGGCTGGCGCGCCGCTCCACCCGAGCGGCCCGAATGGAGTACTGTGGCGAGCCCTGGCCCCCCTCTTCCACCCGGCTTGTCCGGGCCCGGCGGGAGGGGCCGGAAGGCGGCAACTCAACCGGCGCCGCCGCGACATGACATGGGGATCGCCGCCCGAGGTGACAGCGCCGTCACTGTGGGTTGCAAACAGGTCACCGTGCCATAACGGCGGATCGGGGCCCATGCCCGACACGCCGGGCAACTCGGCAAAGTTGTGGCAGGCTGCACCCGGGCAGGCCACACTCGTCTAGCGGGAGAGCAGCGACGCAACCGTGACGTCGGCAGGCACCACCCGGGAGGTCCCCATGCCCGAACTGCGTGTCGTGGCCGTCAGCAACGACGGCACACGGCTGGTGCTCAAGGCTGCGGACAGCACGGAGTACACACTTCCCATCGACGAGCGACTGCGCGCCGCGGTGCGCAATGACCGCGCTCGGCTCGGCCAGATCGAGATCGAGGTCGAGAGCCATCTGCGGCCCCGTGACATCCAGGCCCGTATACGCGCCGGAGCCTCCGCCGAAGAGGTCGCGCAGCTGGCGGGCATCCCCGTGGACCGCGTGCGCCGCTTCGAGGGCCCGGTCCTCGCGGAGCGTGCGTTCATGGCCGAGCGCGCCCGGAAGACACCTGTGCGCCGTCCCGGCGAGAACACCGGACCGCAGCTCGGCGAGGCGGTCGCGGAGCGGCTGCTGCTGCGCGGCGCCGAGAAGGACACCACCCAGTGGGACTCCTGGCGGCGTGACGACGGCACCTGGGAGGTGCTGCTGGTCTACCGGGTCGCCGGTGAGCCGCATTCGGCGAGCTGGACCTATGACCCGCCCCGGCGGCTGGTCCAGGCCGTCGACGACGAGGCGCGGTCGCTGATCGGCGAGGCGGACGACACCCCCGAGCCCAGCTTCCCGTTCGTGCCGAGGATCGCGCGGCTGCCGCGTGACCGGGACAGGGACCGCGACAGGGACCGGGACCGCACATCGGCCGAGCGGGGCGGCGAGGATTCCGACAGCGCGGCGCCGGTGTCGGCGTCCGCCTCGGCGGACGAGGGCCTCGGCGGCGAGCGGGACTCGCTCACCAGCCTGCTGGAGGCCGTGCCCAACTTCCGGGGGGACATGGTCGTACCCGAGGCTCCCGTCGCGTCGGCCGCCCAGCAGGACGAGCCCGATGAGGAGCCGGAGGCCGTGGAGCCGCCCGCCCCGGCGGCGAGCGCGGGTTCGGCCTACGCGGATGTACTGATGCCGCGGTCGGTGGCGGGCCACCGGGACCGGCTGACCGGGACCACGGACCGTCAGGCGGAGGCGGACGGTGTCCGTCCGGGCCGCCGGGCCGCGGTACCCAGCTGGGACGAGATCGTCTTCGGTACCCGGCGCAAGAAGCAGGAGTAGCCGCCGGGCGCCCCTCGGCACCGCGAAGCGCTCCCACGGTGGGCCCCGCCGTCCCGGTCCGGGACGGCGGGGCCCACCGGCGCGTTCAGCCCGGCTGCGGTCCCGTGGCCACCGGGCGGTCGCCGGAGGCGGACCACTCGCTCCAGGAGCCGACGTACAGCGCCGCCGGGACGCCCACCGACGCCAGGGCCAGCACCTGGTGCGCGGCGGAGACGCCCGAACCGCAGTACACCCCCACCTCGGTGGCTTCGGTGACACCCAGTCCCGCGAAGCGCTCGGCCAGCCGCTCCGGAGGCAGGAACAGGCCGTCGTCGGCGACGTTCCCGGCCGTGGGGGCGGAGACCGCCCCGGGGATATGGCCGCCGACCGGGTCGATGGGCTCGACCTCACCGCGATAGCGCTCGCCCGCCCGCGCGTCCAGCAGCACACCGCGCCGGGCGAGCGCCGCCGCGCCGTCCGCCTCCAGCACCGGAACGGCACCCGGCTCGGGCGCGAAGTCCCCCTCGGCCACGGCGGGAACGTCGGTGGTCAGCGCACCGTCCCCCGCCTTCCAGGCGGACAGACCGCCGTCCAGCACCCGCACGGACGGATGGCCCGCCCAGCGCAGCAGCCACCACGCACGCGCCGCGGCCCACCCCTGACCGCCGTCGTACACCACCACGCGCCGGTCCCGGCCGACACCGGCCCGGCGCATCGCGGCTGCGAAGACGGACAGTTCGGGCAGCGGATGACGTCCGGCGGGCCCGGCCGGCCCCGCGAGGTCGCTGTCGAGGTCGACGTAGACGGCGCCGGGCAGATGCCCCGCTTCGTACTCCGGTCGCCCCGGAGGGCCACCGAGCTGCCAGCGCACATCGAGCAGCAGCGGCGGACGGTCCCCCGCCATCTCGCCCATGAGTTCAGATGCGGTGATGAGGGGATTCATAGGAACCCTCCTTACGTAGAGATCCTTGCGACTTTTGGACTATCGAGTCACCCGACGTACAGCTCATGGCCACAGGGCCCCACGGAAGCTGAAACGGATGCACCGTGTGATTTCGGGCATTCTCCAGTGGGAACCCGTGAATTGCGGCGCGGCCGGGGGTCGCCCCGCGGCCAGGAGTGCAAATATCTTCCGCACCCCCACGGCAGCACCTCCGCACCACCGCCCCGCACCGCCGACCGGCGCCCGGGGCCGTACGGCCACGACACATGGTCCGAGGAGAGATTGACGTATGACCGAGGCTGCGACTCGGCGCACACCGGGCACGCCCTGCTGGACGAGTCTGATGGTGCACGACCTTGCCGCGACACAGGACTTCTACCACGCCGTGTTCGGCTGGGAGTTCACACCGGGCCCACAGCAGCTGGGCGCGTACGTCCGCGCGCTGCGGGACGGCCGGCCGGTCGCCGGACTGGGCGAACTGCCTCCGGACCGTCATCTTCCGGTGGCCTGGATGACCTATCTGGCCTCGGACGACGCCGATGAGACCGCCGAGATGATCCGGGCCTGCGGCGGCACCGTGGCGGTGGGCCCGCTCGACGCCGACGAGGCCGGGCGGATGCTGCTGGCGGCCGATCCGGAGGGCGCGGTGTTCGGGGTGTGGCAGGAGGTGCACCAGCCGGAGACCCCGGCGACGGTAACGCCGGGCACCCCCGTCTGGCATGAGCTGATGACCCGTTCGGCCACCGGAGTCGCCAAGTTCTACCAGATGGTCTTCGGATACCGGCCGGAGCCCGCCGACCCGGCCGACTCCGGCTGCCGCACCCTGTTCCTGGACGACCGGCCGGTGTGCGCGATCCAGAGCGCGGGCGGCACGCTGCCGCGTGACCGGGGGCCGTACTGGACCACGCACTTCGCGGTGGCGGACGTGGACGAGGCGGTGGGCCGGGTGACCGCGTCCGGCGGCCGGGTGGTGCGTCCGCCGTCGTGGGACGACGCCGGGCGGTCGGCCACGGTGACCGACCCCGAGGGCGCCGCCTTCACCGTCGTCCTGGCCGCCGGCGGCCGCTGACGGTACGCCGACCGCCATCGCCCGGGGCCTCAGGCGGAGGTGTGCGCCGTGTCGTGCTGCCGCCGGGGCTCCGCGGATCCGGGCTCCACACCGGCGCCGCGCGGTCCGGAGGGCGCGTCGACCGGCAGTACGTCCGGTGACAGGGTCGCGGCGTGGGCGGTGGCGGCCGTCATCCGGCGCCGGTGATGACGGCGGCACAGCACCTCGTAACCGATCGCGCCCTCGGGCTGGTTGACGTCGCCCACGACGACCTGCGCGCCCTCGACGACCATCCGTCCGCCGACGGTACGGGCGTTGTGCGTGGCCCGCGCCCCGCACCAGCACAACGCCTCGACCTGCAGCACCTGCACCCGGTCGGCGAGTTCCACCAGCCGCTGCGAACCGGGGAAGAGCTTGCTGCGGAAGTCGGTGGTGATGCCGAAGGCGAAGACGTCCACGCCCAGGTCGTCGACGATCCGGGCGAGTTGGTCGATCTGCGCCGGGGCGAGGAACTGCGCCTCGTCCACGATGACGTAGTCGGCGCGGCCCCCGGCCGTCAGCACCCCCACCACATGTGCGTAGAAGTCCAGGTCCGCGGCGGCCTCGACCGCCTCGGTGACCAGGCCGAGCCGCGAGGAGAGCTTGCCCTCGCCCGCGCGGTCGTCCCGGGTGTAGATCATCCCTTGCAGTCCGCGCGCCGAGCGGTTGTGCTCGATCTGCAGAGCGAGGGTGCTCTTTCCGCAGTCCATGGTTCCGGAGAAGAACACCAGCTCGGGCATGAGGGTGGCAGAGCCTTTCGTACGGCGGATGACGGAACGCGCTTCAGGAGCGTACTTCGAGGAGCGGGACCAACTGCTCCACGGGGGTCATCGAACCGTGCAGCCCCACCATCGCGGACTCCTTCGGCTCGGTCTCCGAGGCGACGATCGCGACGTCGGCGGCGGCAGCCGCCACCACATCGCCGATCCGCCGGTGGACCCGCTCGTCCACCCCGTCCCCGGGGCGTCCGAACCAGCCCGCCTCGATGGCCTCGTCGCGCCCGGCCACCCACATCCGGTCGCCCAGCACCTCGCGCCAGACGGCCAGCACGTCACCGGCGGCACCGGGCACCGCGTACACATGCCGGGCGCGGCCCTCGCCGCCCAGGAGCGCGACACCGGCGCGCAGCTCCCAGTCCTCGTCGAAGTCGATCCGGGACTCCGGATCGAAGGGGATGTCGATCATGCCGTGGTCGGCGGTGACGTAGAGGGCGGCGCGCGGCGGGAGTTGTTCGGCCAGCCGCTGGGCGAGCCGGTCCACGTAGCGCAGCTGGTCACGCCACTCCGGGGAGTCCACTCCGAAGCGATGCCCCTTGCCGTCCACTTCGCTGTAGTACGTGTAGACGAGAGAGCGGTCCCCGGCGGCCAGCTGCTCGGCCGCGAAGTCCATCCGCTCCTCGCCGGAGAGCCGGCCGTGGAAGGTGCCGCCGCTCAGCGCGACCTTGGTGAGCGGGGTCTCCGCGAAGGTCGGCGCGGAGACCTGGCAGGTGTGCACACCCGCGGCGTCCGCGCGCTGGAAGACCGTGGGGTACGGCTGCCAGATGTGCGGATCCGTCCAGGGCTGCCAGCGCAGCTGGTTCATCAGATGGCCGGTGGCGGGGTCCGCCACCGTGTAGCCGGGCAGCCCGTGCGCGCCCGGCGGCAGCCCGGTGCCGACCGAGGCCAGCGAGGTCGCGGTGGTGGACGGGAAGCCCGCGGTCAGCGGTGCCCCGGTGCCGTTCAGCGAGCTGGACAGCAGCGTGGTCAGGAACGGCGCCTCGGCGGGGTGGGCGCGCAGCAGCTCCCAGCCCAGGCCGTCGATCAGGAAGACGCAGACCCGGTCGGCGGGGGCGAGGGCGAGCCCGGAGGTGATGCCCGGGACCTCCTGCCCCGCGGTGACGGCGGGCAGCAGATCGGCCAGCGACGCGGAGCCGTACCGGGGCAGCGGCGCGGCACGCGGGTCCAGCGCTTCGGGCTCGGGCCAGGCGGAGCCGGCCGGGATGACGGGGCCGGTGGCGGAACCGGACATCAGCGGCTGGAGTCCGGCGTGGCCGCGGTGGCCTCCGAGAGCGCCTGGGCGAAGGCGAGGGTCTGGCGGACGCTGTCGGGGCCGTCACCCGCCTCGCTGACCCGCAGGCTCAGGTCGTCGGCGGTGGAGGAGCCCGTGTAGCCGTGGTCCGCCTCGCAGTTGGGGTCGCCGCATGCGGCGGGCTCCAGGTCCAGCCGGCTGACCGCGCCCCAGCCGATCGTCAGCACGACTTCCCGCGGCAGGGTGCCCGGGGTGTACGACTCGGGGTTGGCGACGACCCGGCTGACCACGACCGAGGAGATCCGCTGGAGCTTCACCGACTCGGTGGAGGTGGTGGCGTACGGCGACGGCGAGGTGCCGTCCGCGGCCTGCTCATCGGTGTGGCTGACGATGAAGCGGTTGCGGGTGAGGACGAGGACCGTGACATGGCGGCGGACCTCGTTGGCGTCGAAGGTCGTCTCCTGGTGGACGAGGTATGACACGATCGGTTCCCCGCCCACGGCGGCCTCCACCGCCTCGGCCACGAGTGCCGGGTAATAGCCGCTGCGCTCGATCGCCGCGCGCAGCCCCTGGGTCGTCGTACCGGTCTTCGCCATGTGCACCATCTTAGTGCCGCGTCAACCAAGGTTCGCCCCGCTCGCCGCCCTACCACGCCCATCTGCGGCGTTGCCGAACCGGCCGAGTGGGCCCCCGACGAGGCCGATCCGGCGCCTCGCGGCCGACCGCACCAGGACGCCTCGCCACCGGGCGGACCTTGGCCGACACGGCACTGGTCCGTGGGTGCGGCCGGTCCGCCCGGGCGAGAAGGCGGACGGCCGGTCACCGCGGGGTGTGCCCGTGCACGATCTCCAGCCGTCCCGCGGCGATGAGGCAGGAGACCGGCTCCGTACCGTCCGCGTCCGCCTCGAAGGCGGCCAGTACGGTCGGCCGTTCGCCGAGCCGCCGGAGGACCGTCGCCACCTCCCCGGCGGTCGGTGCCCGGAAGACCGGATCGTGGAAGGCCGCGGGGCAGCTGACGAAGACCGGATCGCCGAAGACGAGCTCCAGGCCGTGGTGGTAGGTGAGGTCGTACCCCGCGGCCAGCCGGAAGGCGCCGGAGTCCCAGCCGAGGACGTCCCAGTCCCACCAGGAGCCCTCCGGCAGCCGGAGCGCCGGGTACGGGGACGCGCTGTCCACCGTCGGAACCTCCTCCGCGGGTCAGTAGGCGGGCAGGTGGCGGGGGCCGAGGTCGGTGCGGACGGGCGGCGGAGCGAGCCGGGCGGAGGCCCCGAGCACCGACAGACCGCGCTGAGCGACCACGACCGGTTCGAGATCGACCGCGACCATCTCGGGATGGTCGTCGACCAGACGGGACACCCGGAGCAGCAGCTCCTCCAGGGCCGCGGTGTCGACGGGCTTGGAGCCGCGCCAGCCGAAGAGGAGGGGAGCGGTCCGGATGGACCGGATGAGTTCGGCGGCGTCCCGGTCGGTGGCCGGGACGAGGCGGTGGGCGGTGTCACCGAGCAGTTCGGAGGGGGCACCGGCGAGACCGAAGGAGAGCACCGCCCCGGCCGCCGGATCGATCGCGGCGCGGACCACGGTGTCGACCCCCCGCGGCGCCATCCGCTGGACGACCAGCCCCAGCTCCTCGGGCGGGCCGAGGTAGTCGGTCAACTCGGCGTAGGCGCGGCGCAGTTCCGCCTCACCGCCGAGGTCGAGCCGCACCCCGCCCAGGTCGGTGCGGTGGCGCAGATGGGGTGCGGTGGGCTTGAGGGCCACCGGGAAGCCGAGCCGCCCGGCGGCCCGGACGGCGGCGTCGGGGCCGGGCGCGGGCAGGGCGGGCAGCACACTGACCCCGTAGCGGGCCAGCAGCCGCTGGGTGTCGGCGGCGGACAGTTCGACACCGGTCACGGTGGCGGGGTCGTCCGGCGGCGGGGCGCCGGGGTGCGGACCGGCGTCGGCCGGAACGCCCGGGGCCGGGACACCGGCGGCGGGCGCGGTCCCGGCGGGAGTGCCGTCGCCCGGTGCGAGCAGGACCTCGATATCGGCCGCCGCCCCGGACTCGTCGATGTCGTCGTACTCCGGCACCCGGCCGGGGTCGGCGGACTCCTCGCGCCAGTGCGCGTACCGCACGGCCTCGGCGAGGGCCCGGACCGCCCGCTCGGCCGCGGGGTAGGCGGGGATCCGCCGGGTCCGCGGGGCGTCGTCCCCGTCGCCGACCCCGGCCAGAGCCTCCACCAGATCGGGGATCTCCAGGTGGACGACGGCCACGGGCTTGGCGCCGCCGGGCGCGGGGGCCGCGCCGGCCGCCTCGCGCACCGCGGCGGCGAGATCGGCGGCGCAGGTGTCACCGACCCAGGGGATGGCGGTGACGACGACCGCGTCGCACCCGTCGTCGGCGAGCGCCTCGGTGAGGGCCGCGCGGAAGTCGCCGGGCTCGGCGGCGGTGGTCAGGTCGCGGGGCGGCAGCGGGCACAGCCCCTCGGTGAGGCAGGCGTCGTAGGTGAGCAGCCCCAGGGACTCGGAGTTGCCGAGGATGGCGACGCGCGGTCCGGCCGGAAGCGGCTGGGAGGCCAGCAGGACGCCCACGTCGGCGAGTTCGGTCACGGTGTCGACGCGGATGACGCCCGCCTGCCGCAGCAGGGCGGAGACGGTGGCGTCGGGGATCCGGGTGGTGGGCACGGCGTGGCCGGTGGGGGCGCTGCCGCTGTGCCGGGCGCCCTTGACCACCACCACCGGCTTGACGGCGGCGGTGCGCTTGGCGAGCCGGGTGAACTTCCGCGGGTTGCCGATGGACTCCAGGTACATCAGGGCCACGTCGGTCTGCGGGTCGTCGTACCAGTACTGGAGGAGGTCGTTGCCCGAGACGTCGGCGCGGTTGCCCGCGGAGACGAAGGTCGATATCCCGGCGATCCCGGGCAGTCCGGACAGCCCCGCACCGCGCCGGTGCAGCCCGGCCAGCAGCGCGATGCCGATCGCCCCGGACTGGGTGAACAGCCCGAGCCGCCCGGGGATGGGCAGTTGCGGGGAGAGCGAGGCGTTCAGCCGCACCCCGTCGGCGGTGTTGATGACGCCGAAGGCGTTGGGGCCGATGACGCGCATGCCGTAGCCGCGCGCCTGGCGGAGCAGATCGCGCTGGCGGGCCCGGCCCTCGGCCCCGCTCTCGGCGTATCCGGCGGAGAGGACGACCAGGCCCTGCACGCCGTGCTCACCGCAGTCGGCCACCACGGAGGGCACCTGGGCGGCGGGGACGGCGACGACGGCGAGGTCCACCGGGCCGTCGATGTCACGCAACGAGCGGTGGCCGGGGACGCCCTCGGGATCGAGGGGCCCGCCGCCTTCGGGGAAGGCCCGGTTCACGGCGTGGAGCTGCCCGGTGAAGCCCCCGTAGAGGAGGTTGCGCAGCACCGTGCGGCCGACCCCGCCGGGAGCACGGCCGGTGCCGATGACGGCGACGGAGCCGGGGGCGAGCAGCCGCTGTACGGAGCGGGCCTCGGCCCGCTGCTCGCGGGCGCGCATCACGGCCAGCGAGCGGTCGGTGGGTTCGAGGTCGAACTCGAGGCGGACGACGCCGTCCTCGAAGCTGCGCTGCTGGGTGTAGCCCGCGTCCGTGAACACCTTGATCATCTTGGTGTTGGCGGGCAGCACCTCGGCGGCGAAGCGGCGGATGCCGCGTTCGCGCGCGACCGCGGCGATGTGCTCCAGGAGAGCGGAGGCGACGCCCCGGCCCTGATGGGCGTCCTGGACCAGGAAGGCGACCTCGGCCTCGTCGGCGGGCGCGCTGGCCGACCGGCCCCGGCTGTCGATGCGGTCGTAGCGCACGGTGGCGATGAACTCGCCGCCCACGATGGCCGCGAGACCCACGCGGTCGACGTAGTCGTGGTGCGTGAAGCGGTGGACATCGCGGTCGGACAGACGCGGATAGGGGGCGAAGAAGCGGTAGTACTTCGACTCGTCGGAGACATGCTCATAGAAGCTGACCAGCCGCTGCGCGTCATCGGCGGTGATGGGGCGGATCTGGGCGGTGCCACCGTCCCGGAGCACCACGTCGGCCTCCCAGTGGGTCGGGTAGGCGTGCTGGTCCGGCGGCGTCGGCATGGGGCAAGCGTACGGGCCGGGAGACCGTCGGGAGCAGGTTCGAACGGTCCCGTCCGGATTGGTGGGCGGGTCCGAATGGTGGACGCCCTTGCGTGGGGGCCGGGTGTCGGGGGAAGGTCCGTATCGGACCGGTCCGGGCATGGCCGGACCCACTCGGACATCGTTCGGGTGAACCCGGGCACCGTATGATTTTGGTCTAGACAACAGCACCCGCCACATCTGAAGGGCAACACCATGGCTGAGCGCCGCGTCACCATCGGCTGGGCCGAGGGCCTGCACGCCCGCCCTGCGTCGATCTTCGTCCGGGCGGCCACCGCCGCGGGCGTCCCCATCACGATCGCCAAGGGCGACGGCACCCCGGTCAACGCCGCTTCCATGCTGGCCGTGCTCGGCCTGGGCGCGCAGGGCGGCGAGGAGGTCGTCCTGGCCACCAACGCGGATGACGCCGAGGTCGCGGAGGTCGCCCTCGACCGTCTGGCCAAGCTGGTGGCGGAGGGCCTGGAGGAGCTTCCGGAGACCGTCTGACGCGTCCGGCGACTCCGGCGATCCGGCTCCGGCGATCCGCCGGGCCTTTTCTACGCGCACAGGGCCGCGGTGACCATTCCGGTCATCGCGGCTCTGCTGTTTCCGATTTCCCACGTCCCGGAAATAGGCGGCCGGGAAAGCCATCAGAAAAGTGGTCAGGAAACGGTGAGAAAACCTGTATATGGGGGCCGTGTTAATTCCCGCCGCTCGCCGTGTTGACGGAGTGTTTCGAAGTTCTCACCGGCGCCGGACGGCGCCGGTACGCGGAGAGCGAGCGCTCGGTGTGCGCGGCGGCCAGCGTCCGGGCACGGTCGGCGTCGCCGCGCGCGACCGCGTCCACCAGCGCGCCGTGCTCCGCCCAGGACTCCACCGCCCGCCCCGCGGGGTCCGGCCACGCGCCACCGCCGCCCGGCGCGGTCCGCCGCGACGACTGGTCCGACCAGCGCGCGGGACCGTCCGCGTAGACCCAGGCGATCTTGCGCCGGACCTGGACCAGGAGCCCGGCCAGACTCGGACTGCCCGACGCCTGGGCCAGCGTCTCATGGAACCAGTCGCCCAGCGGGGCGAGTTCACCCAGGCTGCCGCGGCGGGCCCGCTCCTGGCCGAGCCGGACCAGACCGCGCAGCACCTTCAGATGCGCCTCGGTGCGGCGCTGCGCGGCACGGGCGGCGCCCAGCGGCTCCAGCAGCCCGCGGATGTCGAGAAGATCGGCGGCCTCCCGCTCGGACGGCTGTGCGACACAAGCCCCCGCATGGCGCCGGGTGGTCACGAACCCCTCGGACTCCAGGGTGCGCAGGGCTTCCCGGACGGGCACCCGCGAGACGCCGTAGCGGCGCGCGAGCAGTTCCTCGGTGAGCCTGCTGCCGGGCGGATGGACACCGGAGACGATGTCCTCGCGAATGGCCCTGCACACCGCGTGCGCCGAAATCCGCCGACCACTCGGGATCGCGGTGGTATCCCCGTTCATTTCCGGTCCCGCACTGTCGAACCTCCGCCTTAATCCCAGCGAAACGCACCCGGCTGACGGGTGTTCGACAACCCTATTCCAAAACGAGGGAATTTCCGATGGCGAGCCTGAATTCATGGATATTTTTGGTCAGCCGGGGCGCCCCACGGCGAAGGCCCCGTCCGCTCGGCGGACGGGGCCTTCGGCCACGGGCTGGTGTGCGCGGCGCCCGGGGCGCCGTGCGGTGGGTCAGAGGTTGACGCCGTGCGAGCGCAGGTACGCCACGGGGTCGATGTCCGAACCGTAGTCGGCGCCGGTGCGCGCCTCGAAGTGCAGATGCGGGCCGGTGACGTTGCCGGTGGCGCCCGACAGGCCGATCTGCTGCCCCGGGGTGACCTGCTGGCCGACCGAGACGTTGAGCGAGGACAGGTGGCCGTACTGGGTGTACGTGCCGTCCTTCATCTTGATGACGATGTTGTTGCCGTAGGAGCCGCCCCAACCCGCCTCGACGACCTCGCCGGAACCGACGGCGTGCACCGAGGTGCCCGAGGCGGCGTGGAAGTCGATACCGGTGTGGCTGCCGGAGGACCACAGACCGCTGGACGCCTGGTAGGCGGTGGAGACGTAGGAGCCGGAGACCGGCGAGACGAAGGTGTTGAGGCGCTTGCGCTCGGCCTCGCGCGCGGCGCGCTCCTTGGCCTCCCGCTCCGCCTTGGCCTTCTTCGCGGCCGCCTCGGCCTTCCTGGCCGCCTCCTGGCGGGCGATGGTCTCGGCCCGTGCCTTGGCCGCGGCCTCCGCGGCGGCGGTCTCCTGGGACTGCGCCTGGGCCTGGATCTGGTCGGCCAGACCCTCGTCGATCACGATCGCCTGCTGCAGCCCCGTCTGCGCGGGAGCGGGAGCCTGCTCGGCGGCGAGGGCGGGACCGGCGATACCGGCGACCACACCGGAGGCGACGGTGGTGACTCCCGCGATGTTCGCGCCGGTGCGGACGGACCGTCGGGGACGGCGGTGTTTCCCGGTGGCACGGGTGAACGCCATGCTGTGGCGCACTCCTTTCCTTCCTTCTCGCCTACCGGGTTAGCTGACGGGTTCGGAGCAGGAAGGTCTCCTACGGCCCCCTCGTCCTTCAGGACAAGGCGTCCGATTCACCCCTGGGGACATTGGGTCCCCGGCTCCCCTGGCTCGCGCCGTACGGGGACTCGGCGATGGCTGCCCGTGCCGCGGGCGCGGCGTGGTGATGGCGAACAGCCGGACCGACGCTAAACGGGGCGTCTTTGGATCACCAAACAGATCCTGATTTTTGTTGCTCTCCCCACAAACCAAACACCCAACCTCCCTATAAAACGGGCATTCGGAAGGACCCTGACATCGCACACGATGCCAGGGTCCTTCCGCTGACGGCCCGTCGGACGGCCGGAGGTCGCGCCGGGTCAGCCCGAGACGACGGTCACCTCGCCGATGCCCAGCTGCCGGACCGGCTCCGCGATCTGCGAGGCGTCCCCGACCAGCACGGTGACCAGCCGGTCCGCCGGGAAGGCGCTCACCACCGCGGCGGTGGCCTCCACCGTCCCGGCCTCGGCGAGCCGGGCGTACACCTGCGCCTGGAAGTCGTCCGGAAGGTGCTGCTCGACCTGGTCGGCCAGGGTGCCCGCGACAGCGGCCGCGGTCTCGTACTTCAACGGGGCGACGCCCACCAGGTTCTGCACGGCGACATCGCGCTCGGTGTCCGTCAGCCCCTCCTCCTTCACGGTGCGCAGCACCTTCCAGAGGTCCTCCAGCGCGGGGCCGGTGACCTCGGTGGCCACCGAGCCGCTGATCGCCAGCATCGCGGCGCCCGCGGAGCCGCCGGACGGCGAGGGGGCCGTGGACCGCAGCACCTGGCAGAAGGAGCGCACACCGTAGGTGTAGCCCTTCTCCTCTCGCAGCACGCGGTCGAGCCGGGAGGTGAGGGTGCCGCCCAGGCAGTAGGTACCGAGCACCTGGGCGGGCCAGACGCGGTCGTGGCGGTCGGCCCCGATCCGGCCGATCAGGAGCTGGGTCTGGACCGCGCCGGGCCGGTCGACGATCACCACCCGGCCGGTGTCGTCGGCCACGATCGGCGGGACCGGGCGGGGCACGGCCGCGCCGCCGGTCCAGGCGCCGAGGGTGTCGGCGAGTGCCTTGTCGAGGTCGACCCCGGTGAGGTCGCCGACCACGACGGCGGTCGCGGTGGACGGACGGATATGGGCCTCGTAGAAGGCCCGCACGGCCGCCGCGTCGATGCCCTCGACCGTCTTCTCGGTGCCCTGGCGGGGCCGGGACATCCGCGACTCGGCCGGGAACAGCTCCTTGGCCAGGGCCATGGAGGCGCGGCGGGCCGGATTGGCCAGCTCGTGCGGGATCTCGTCCAGCCGGTTGCGCACCAGCCGCTCGACCTCGCCGTCGGGGAAGGCGGGGGCGCGCAGCGCGTCGGCGAGCAGCCCCAGCGCCTTGGGCAGCCGGGAGACCGGGACCTCCAGGGCGACCCGTACACCCGGGTGGTCGGCGTGGGCGTCCAGGGTGGCGCCGCAGCGCTCGAGCTCGGCGGCGAACTCCTCGGCGTCGTGCTTGTCGGTGCCCTCCGACAGGGCGCGCGCCATGATGGTGGCCACGCCGTCGAGGCCGACGGGCTCGGCGTCCAGCGGGGCGTCCAGGTTGATCTCGACGGCCACCACCTGCTGGCCGGGGCGGTGGCAGCGCAGCACCGTGAGCCCGTTGGGGAGTTCACCGCGCTCGGGCGCCGGGAAGGCCCACGGCCTGGGGGCACCTCCGCTGGGCTGCGGGTGGAAGGTCATGGTCGCGGTGACGGCGTCGCTCACTGGGCCGCCTCCCCTTCTGCGTCGGTGTCGTCGGCGTCATCGGCGGACTCGGCGCCCTCGACGGGCTCGTAGACCAGCACGGCCCGGTTGTCCGGGCGCAGCCGCGCGGCGGCCACGGCCCGCACCTCCTCGGGGGTGATGTCGAGCACCCGTTCCACGGCGGTCAGCGCCAGCTGCGGATCGCCGTGGAGCACGGCGAAGCGGCACAGCTCGTCGGCCCGGCCGCCCACGGTGGCCAGCCGGTCCAGCCACTCGCGCTCGATCTGTGCCTGGGCGCGCTCCATCTCCTGCGGGGTCGGCCCCTCCTCGGCGAAGCGGGCCAGCTCCTCGTCGACCGCGGTCTCGATGGCGGGCACCTCGACGCCAGCGGAGGTCTTCACGTCCAGCCAGCCGAGCGAGGGCGCGCCCGACAGCCGCAGCAGCCCGAATCCGGCCGCGACGGCGGTGCGGTCACGGCGCACCAGGCGGTTGTGGAGCCGGGAGGACTCACCGCCGCCGAGGACGGTCAGCGCCAGGTCGGCCGCGTCGGCCTCGCGGGAGCCGTCGTGCGGCAGCCGGTAGGCGGCCATCAGGGCGCGGGCGGGGACCTCCTCCTCCACGACCTCGCGCAGCTGCTCGCCGATCACCTCCGGCAGGCTGCCGTCACGCGGCGGCTGCTTGCCGTCGTGGGAGGGGATCGAGCCGAAGTACTTCTCGATCCAGGCGAGGGTCTGCTCGGGGTCGATGTCCCCGACGACCGACAGCACCGCGTTGTTCGGCGCGTAGTAGGTGCGGAAGAAGGCGCGCGCGTCCTCCAGGGACGCCGCGTCCAGGTCGGCCATCGAGCCGATGGGGGTGTGGTGGTACGGGTGGCCCTCGGGGTAGGCCATGGCGACCAGCTTCTCGAAGGCCGTGCCGTACGGCACGTTGTCGTAGCGCTGACGGCGCTCGTTCTTGACGACGTCCCGCTGGTTCTCCAGGCTCTCCTCGTCCAGCGCGGTCAGGAGGGACCCCATCCGGTCCGCCTCCAGCCACAGCGCCAGCTCCACCTGGTGGGTGGGCATCGTCTCGAAGTAGTTGGTGCGCTCGAAGCTGGTCGTGCCGTTGAGCGAGCCGCCGGCACCCTGCACCAGCTCGAAGTGCCCGTTGCCCGTCACCTGGGCCGAGCCCTGGAACATCAGGTGCTCGAAGAGGTGAGCCAGACCGGTGCGCCCCTTGACTTCGTGGCGCGAGCCGACGTCGTACCAGAGGCAGATCGCTGCGACCGGGGTCAGGTGGTCCTCGGAGAGCACCACCCGCAGTCCGTTGGCCAGACGGTGCTCGGTCGCTTTCAGGCCGCCGGAGCCGGCCTGTTGCGTGGCCGTGTGACCCATGGGCATGTACGTCCCTTCGATCGCGTGATGGAGGCGGTGCGAGCCGCGTGATGAGCGCTCCTGTCACTGTATGCAAGCGCATGGACATCTGGCGAAGTTCCGGTCCCGTTCGACCGCACGGGCTGCGCGCGGACCACCTCCGTGACCCCTGGCGCGGCCCCTTCCCGGCGGCGCCGGCGGCGTCCTTTGGACCGGTCCGGAGCGGGACGCGACCACGCTCACGCACGGCCCGTTCCACAGTTGTCGGCGGGGCGGGCCACAATGGACGCCGTCAGATCCCGCCCCGGCAGTTGAAGGAGCCGCACGCGCGATGGCCCGCCGCAGCACGAAGACCCCGCCGCCGGACGACTTCGAGGAGCGCATCCTCGACATCGACGTCGTCGACGAGATGCAGGGCTCCTTCCTCGAGTACGCCTACTCGGTCATCTATTCGCGTGCGCTGCCCGACGCCCGCGACGGGCTCAAGCCCGTGCACCGGCGCATCCTCTACCAGATGAACGAGATGGGGCTGCGCCCCGAGCGCGGCTTCGTGAAGTGCGCCCGCGTCGTCGGTGAGGTGATGGGCAAGCTCCACCCGCACGGTGACGCCTCGATCTATGACGCCCTGGTGCGTATGGCGCAGCCGTTCTCGATGCGGCTGCCGATGGTCGACGGCCACGGGAACTTCGGCTCGCTGGGCAATGACGACCCGCCCGCGGCGATGCGTTACACCGAGTGCCGGATGGCCTCGGCCACGTCGCTGATGACCGAGTCCATCGACGAGGACACGGTCGACTTCGCGCCGAACTACGACGGCAGTGAGCAGGAGCCGGTCACCCTGCCCGCCGCGTATCCGAACCTGCTGGTCAACGGCACGTCCGGGATCGCGGTCGGCATGGCGACGAACATGCCCCCGCACAATCTGGGCGAGGTGATCGCCGCTGCCCGCCATCTGATCAAGCACCCCGGCGCCGATCTGGACACGCTGATGCGGTTCGTGCCCGGCCCCGATCTGCCGACCGGTGGCCGGATCGTCGGACTCGGCGGCGTCCGGGACGCCTATGAGAACGGCCGCGGCACCTTCAAGATCCGCGCCACGGTGGCGGTGGAGGACGTGACGGCCCGCCGCAAGGGCCTGGTCGTCACCGAACTGCCCTTCACCGTGGGCCCCGAGAAGGTCATCTCCAAGATCAAGGACCTGGTCGGCTCCAAGAAGCTCCAGGGCATCGCGGACGTCAAGGACCTCACCGACCGCCAGCACGGTCTGCGTCTGGTGATCGAGGTGAAGAACGGCTTCAACCCCGAGGCCGTGCTGGAGCAGCTCTACAAGCTGACGCCGATGGAGGAGTCCTTCGGCATCAACAACGTGGCGCTGGTGGACGGCCAGCCGCTCACCCTGGGCCTGAAGGAGCTGCTGGAGGTCTACCTCGACCACCGCTTCGAGGTGGTGCGGCGGCGCAGCGAGTTCCGGCGCGGCAAGCGGCGCGACCGGCTGCACCTGGTCGAGGGCCTGCTGGTCGCCCTGCTCGACATCGACGAGGTCATCCGGCTGATCCGGTCCAGCGATAACGCGGCGCAGGCCAAGGAAGCCCTGATGGCGCGGTTCGAACTCTCCGACATCCAGACGCAGTACATCCTGGACACCCCGCTCCGCCGGCTGACCAAGTTCGACCGCATCGAGCTGGAGTCGGAGCGCGACCGGCTCAAGGCGGAGATCGAGGAGCTGACCCGGATCCTGGACTCCGACACCGAGCTGCGCAAGCTGGTCTCCGCCGAACTGGCCCAGGTGGCCAAGAAGTTCGGCACCCCCCGGCGGACCGTGCTCCTGGAGTCGGCGAACGCGCCGGTCACCGCGGTGCCGCTGGAGGTCGCGGACGACCCCTGCCGGGTGCTGCTGTCCTCCACCGGTCTGCTGGCCCGCACCTCCAACGGGGAGCCGTTCCCGGTCGAGGGGCAGGCGGCCAAGCGCACCAAGCACGATGTGATCGTCTCGGCGGTCCCGGCCACGGCCCGCGCCGATGTGGGCGCGGTGACCTCCACCGGGCGGCTGCTGCGGCTGTCGGTGATCGACCTCCCGATGCTCCCGGAGAAATCGGGTCCCGCCAGCCTGGCGGGCGGAGCGCCGATCGCGGAGTTCCTGACCCTGGAGGAGGGCGAGGAGCTGATCTGCCTCACCACCCTCGACGAGTCCTCGCCGGGGCTCGCCATCGGCACGGAGCAGGGCGTCGTCAAACGCGTGGTCCCCGACTATCCGGCCAACAAGGAGGAGCTGGAGGTCATCGGGCTCCGGGACGGCGACCGGATCGTGGGCGCGGTGGAGCTGCGGACCGGTGAGGAGGACCTGGTCTTCATCACCGACGACGCCCAGCTGCTGCGCTACCCGGCGAGCCAGGTGCGGCCGCAGGGCCGCCCGGCGGGCGGTATGGCCGGCGTCAAGCTGGCCTCCGGCGCGAAGGTGATCTCGTTCACGGCCGTGGATCCGGCGGCCGACGCGGTGGTGTTCACGGTGGCGGGCGCGCACGGCACGCTCGACGACTCGGTACAGCAGTCGGCCAAGCTGACCCCCCTCGACCAGTACCCGCGCAAGGGACGGGCCACGGGCGGTGTGCGCTGCCAGCGGTTCCTGAAGGGCGAGGACTGTCTCGTGTTCGCCTGGGCGGGCGCCACACCGGCCCGCGCGGCGACGGCCACCGGAGCGGCGGCGACCCTGCCGGAGCCCGACCCACGCCGCGACGGCTCGGGCACGCCCCTCGCGAAGCCGGTGACGGTGGTGGCCGGACCGGTGTGACCCGGACGAAGCTCCGAGCGGACGGGGGCGCGGCACCACGGGGTGCCGCGCCCCCGTGCGTGGCGTGGCCCCACCGTGCGGAGGCGATCCGCCGCGCCCGCCGGCGTCCCCGCCGTCGCGAGCGTGACGCCGTCCGGGGCGGACATCGCCGACGTGCGCACGAAGGGACCAGAGATGCCGGGCCACCCACGGGGAGGACCCGGCGCCCATGGAAGCCGCGCGCGGGAACCGCTCGCCCGGGCGGGCCACCGTCCGTGGGACCGCGCATCCGCGAGGACGCGCGGAGGCTGAGGCCCACCTGTGTGCAGGGACCGGGCGCGAGCGCGGAACAGGGCTTCGTGGGCCGGACGGGCAGAGCGACCCCGCGAGGTTGGGACACCGCACGCGCCGGGGCCACTCCGGGGCCACGTGCGCGCGTCGAAGCGGCGCGGCCGCGGGGGCGCTCGTCCGTGCCGCCCAGAGGGCGCCACGCAAGCGGTGACGCCGCGTGGTCATGGGCGGCCGCGCTCGCCGGGGCCGCCCCGTGCGACGGGGCGCTCGAGCATGCGGCACGGTGGCCGCCGCTCGTGCGGCGGTCAGGGTCCGCTGCCGTTGCGGCGGGCGCGCAGTTGCTGGAGGGCGACGCGGGCACCGGAGTGTCCGCGGTCGGCCGCCCGGCGGAAGTGCCGCTCCGCCTCCTCGAGGTTGCCCAGGTCCATGTGGAGCGTGCCCAGGACCACCATCGCCGAGGTGTCCCCCGCGGCGACCGCCTTGCCCAGCCAGTGCACCGCCTCGGCGTACGCGCCCCGGTTGCCGAGCCCGATGCCGTAGACCGTCATGCCCTGTGGATCACCGGTGTGGGCCGCCTCGCGGGCGAGCGGCTCCGGCAGGGGCCGCCCGTCGCGGTAGGCCGCCCGCACCATCGACTCGAGGGCGGGATCCAGCCCCCGTCGTCCCTGGCGTCTTCGCCGGCGCCCCCGCCACCGCGCCCATAAACCGCTCATCCCGGCCCCGCCTCCCCACCCCCGTGTCCGTCATTCTCCCGTTTGTTTCCGCATCGCGGAACCGCGCGTACGGTGCCGCATACGGACCGTGATCTTCCGGCTGTGGGGCGCATGGGGCGTGAAGTGACTCATGTGGCTCTGGCTGTCCCAACTCCGGCGCGCCGTGCCGTTCGAGAGAGGTTAGGCTTACCTTCGTGAGCACGTGCGCGACCGCTTCCCGCGACCTGTCCGAGCCGCTCGCCGGGACGGCGGCAACCGCCTCCACCTGGCTGCTGGTCGAACAGCCCGGCCCGTGGGGCACCGAGGCCCTCACGGCCAGTCATCTCGACCCGGCCGTGGGACGCGCGCTGGAGCGCGCCGCCAAGGACACCGGTGTACGGGTGGCGCTCATCCGCCGCCCCGGCCGGCACGCCGATCTGCACACCGGTGCGCGGCACCGCGTGTTCGTCGCCCACACCCGGCCCGGCCGCTCCTGGATCCGCACCACCGCCCTCACCGACCCCGGGCGGCTGCGCGCGCTCGACTTCGCGGCGCTGGGCGCCGGTGACCCGGCCGGGCTGACGCTGGCGGCACCGGACGACGGTGAACCCGCCGGACGGCCGACCGTCCACGGCGCCCCCGGACAGTGGGAGGAGTACAGCGGGGATCCGCTGGTGCTCGTGTGCACCAACGGCAAGCGGGACCGCTGCTGCGCCGTCCTCGGACGCCCGCTCGCCGCCGAGCTCACCGCCTCCGGGGTCGACGGCACCTGGGAGGTCACCCACATCGGTGGTCACCGCTTCTCGCCGACGCTGGTCGTCCTGCCGCACGGATACACCTACGGGCGCGCCACCGCGCGGAGCGTGCACGACGTACTCGAAGCGCTGCGCGGCGGCCGCGTCATGACCGAGGGCTGCCGCGGCCGCTCGGCCTGGGAGCGGCCGGGGCAGGCGGCGGAGCTGGCGGTCCGCGCCATCACGGGCGAGTACGGCGTCGACACGCTGACCGTGGCACGCACCGAGGGCGCGGCCCCCGCCTGGACGGTGACCGTGGCGCACCGCGACGGCCGGGAGTGGCGGGTGAGCGTCGCCCAGGTCGCGTCCGCCCCGCCGCGCCCGGAGAGCTGCGGCTCGGCGCTGGGCTCCCCGGCCCGGATGGAGGTCGTGGGCATCCGCGCGACGCACACCGCGGCCCCCGGAGCGCGGACCGTGGCGGCGGCCCGCCGCTGACCCCGCCGCCCCGGCCCGTACCGGGGCCGTGAGCGGCGCCTGCCGGGGGTGCCGGGCCGTTGGTCCCGGCACGGCCCGGGTCTCCCGGCCCGGTCCCCGCCCCGCGCCCTTGGTTACCCTTCGTTGCCATGAGCGCCGCGATACCGCCGCGGCCGCGGCTCGCGGCCACCAGGTGGCGCATCGGATGGCCCCGACGCGTCTTCTCCCAGGTCCTGCTGATGCAGCTGGCCATCGCCACGGGCGTCACCGTGCTCGCGACCGGCCTCTTCCTCGCCCCGCTCGGCTCACAGCTGGACGACCAGGCTATGCGCCGCGCCCTCGCCATCGCGCAGACCACGGCCGCCCGGCCCGGGCTGGCCGGGGCGCTCCAGGACACCCGCCCCTCCCCCGGCGGACCGGTGCAGACCGAGGCGGAGCGGATCCGCCGCGCGACCGGGGCCGAGTACGTCGTGATCATGGACCGGAACGGGGTCCGCTGGTCGCACACCTCACCGCGCGAGATCGGCAGGCATGTCTCGACCGACCCCAGTGAGGCCCTCGCGGGCCGCGAGGTCATGCAGATCGATCAGGGCACCCTCGGCCGCTCCGCACGCGGCAAGGTGCCGCTGCGCGACGCGGACGGCCGTGTCGTGGGCGCCGTGTCGGTGGGCATCGCGTACGAGACGGTGCGCGGACGGCTGGTCGGCGCGGTGCCGGGGATGCTCGCGTACGCGGGCGGGGCGCTCGCCGTCGGCGCGCTCGCGGCGTACCTGGTCTCCCGCCGACTGCAGCGACGCACCCATGACCTGGCGTTCTCCGATATCTCGGCGCTGCTCGCCGAGCGTGAGGCGATGCTGCACGGCATCCGCGAGGGGGTGGTAGCCCTCGACGCGCGGGGCCGCGTCCGGCTGCTGAACGACGAGGCGCAGCGGCTGCTGGACCTGCGCGCCGAGGACACCGGACAGCCGCTGGAGTCGGTGCTGCCTCCGGGCCGTACGGCCGATGTGCTCACCGGGCGGGTCACCGGCGCCGATCTGCTGACCGTCTCCGGCGGACGCGTCCTGGTCGCCAACCGGATGCCGACGGACGACGGCGGTGCGGTGGCCACCCTCCGCGACCGCACCGAGCTGGAGCGGCTCGGCCGCGAACTGGACGGCACCCGTGGGCTGATCGACGCCCTGCGCGCCCAGGACCACGAGCACGCCAACCGGATGCACACCCTCCTGGGCCTGCTCGAACTGGGGCTGCACGAGGAGGCGACGGACTTCATCACCGAGGCGGTCGGGGTGCACCGCGCCACCGCCGAGCAGGTCACCGAGAAGGTCCACGATCCGCTGCTCGCCGCGCTCCTGGTGGGCAAGGCCACGGTCGCCACCGAACGCGGGGTCTCCCTGGTCCTCGGTGAGGACACCCTGCTGCCGGACCGGCTGGTGGATCCGCCCGGTCTGGTGACGATCGTCGGCAACCTCATCGACAACGCCCTGGACGCGGCCACGGGCTCGCCCGATCCGCGCGTCGAGGTGGCGCTCCGCGCCGACGAGGGGACGCGTACCGTGCGCCTGCGCGTATCGGACACCGGCCCCGGCGTTCCGGCCGACCGGCGCGACCTGGTCTTCACCGAGGGCTGGTCGACCAAGGAACCACCCGCGCACCGGAAGCGCGGTATCGGTCTCGCCCTGGTGCGACGGCTCGCCGAACGCCAGGGTGGCAGCGCACAGGTGTCCGACCGTGCGGGCGGTGGCGCGGAGTTCACCGTCGTCCTCCCCGAGGCACTGACCGAGGAACCGGGCGGGGCACCGCTGACGGCGACAGGAGAGCCACGATGACCGACGGACCCGGCGCGACCGCGCCCATCGTCGACGTGCTGGTCGTGGACGACGACGTGCGCGTGGCCCGGGTGAACGCGGCCTATGTCGGCAAGGTGCCGGGCTTCCAGGTGACGGGCCAGGCCCACTCCGCCGCCGAGGCGCTGGCCTTCCTGGAGGGCGGCGGCCACGCCGATCTGGTCCTGCTGGACCACTACCTGCCGGACGGGACGGGGCTCGCGCTGGTGGGGCAGTTGCGTCGGCTCGGCCACCACACCGACATCATCATGGTGACCGCCGCCCGCGACATCGCGACCGTCCAGGACGCCATGCGCCACGGCGCCCTCCAGTACCTGGTCAAACCGTTCACCTTCGCCGGGCTGCGCGCCAAGCTGACGGGGTACGCCGCGCTGCGCCGTGCGCTGGAGGGCGGCGGCGAGGCGGGCCAGGACCAGGTGGACCGGATCTTCGGCGCGCTGGGCGGCGCCTCGGCGGGCCCCGCGGAGCTGCCCAAGGGCCACTCCGCGCTCACCGCCGATCTCGTCCGTGAGGTGCTGCGCGACGCCGAAGGACCGCTGTCGGCCCAGGAGGTGGCCGAGCGCTCGTCGCTGAGCAGACAGACCGCACAGCGCTATCTCAAGCTGCTGGAGCGGACGGGGCGGGTGCGGCTCAGTCTCAAGTACGGCGAGACCGGCCGCCCCGAGCACCGCTATGTGTGGGTCTGAACGGGCCGCAGGGACCCGGCTGCGGCCCTCATGCCGCCCCGGCCCCGGTGAGCGCCCGCACCTCGGTCTCCGCGTGCTTGGCCGCGTGTCCGGCGGTGTCCGCGGTCGTGCGTGAGGTGACCGTGCCGAGCCAGCCCGCGAGGAAGCCCAGCGGCACGGAGATCAGTCCCGGGTTCTCCAGCGGGAAGAGCTGGAAGTCCAGCCCGGGGAAGATCGCGCCCGGACTGCCGGAGACCACCGGGGACAGCACCACCAGCACCACCGCCGGAACCAGCCCTCCGTAGACCGACCACACCGCGCCCCGGGTGGTGAAGCGCCGCCAGAACAGCGAGTACAGCAGCACCGGCAGGTTCGCGGACGCGGCGGCGGCGAAGGCGAGCCCCACCAGGAAGGCCACGTTGAGGTCCTGGGCGAGCAGTCCGAGACCGATCGCCACGGCGCCGATGCCCACCGCCGCGAGCCGCGCGACCGCGACCTCGCTGCGCGGGGTGCGGTCCGCCCGGCGGCTGAGCGAGGCGTAGAGGTCATGGGCGACGGAGGCGGAGGAGGCGAGGGTGATGCCCGCGACGACGGCGAGGATGGTGGCGAAGGCGATCGCGGCGACGACCGCGAACAACACCGTGCCCCCGGTCGACCCGGCGCCGCCGCCGAGGTCCAGCGCGAGCAGCGGAACGGCGGTGTTCCCGGCCGCGTTGGAGGACCGTACGGCGTCGGTGCCCAGCACCGCGGCCGCGCCGAAGCCGAGCACGATCGTCATCAGGTAGAAGCCGCCGATCAGGCCGATGGACCAGATGACCGAGCGGCGCGCGGCACGGGCGGTGGGCACCGTGTAGAAGCGCGAGAGGATGTGCGGCAGCCCCGCGGTGCCCAGCACCAGGGCCAGCCCCAGGCTCACGAAGTCCAGCCGCGCGGTCCAGTCGCCGCCGTACTTGAGGCCGGGGGCGAGGAAGTCGGAGCCGTGCCCGCTGCGGCGCGCCGCCGAGCTCAGCAGCGCGTCGATGTCGCCGTGGAAGCGGATGAGGACGAGGACGGTCAGCGCGACCGCCCCGCCCATGAGCAGCGCGGCCTTGACGATCTGGATCCAGGTCGTGGCGCGCATCCCGCCGAGCGCCACGAAGACCACCATCAGGGTGCCCACGCCGATGACCGTCCAGGTGCGGGCATGGGTGCCGGTCTCACCGAGCAACAGTGCGACCAGGCTGCCCGCGCCGACCATCTGGGCGACGAGGTAGAGCACGCAGACCGTGACCGAGGAGATGCCCGCGGCGATCCGGACCGGGCGTTCGCGCATCCGGGCGGCCAGGACATCGGCGAGGGTGAACCGGCCGCAGTTGCGGACCAGTTCGGCCACGAGGAGGAGTACCACCAGCCAGGCCACGAAGAAGCCGACGCAGTAGAGGACCCCGTCGTAGCCGAAGAGCGCGATCAGCCCGGAGACGCCGAGGAAGGACGCGGCCGACATGTAGTCACCGGCGATCGCGAAACCGTTCTCCATGGGCGAGAAGAGCCGTCCGCCCGCGTAGAACTCCTCCGGTGAGCCGTGCCGCCGGCGCCCCGCCCAGGTGGTGATCCCGAGGGTGGCGGCCACGAAGACGCCGAAGAGCAGCAGCGCCAGGCTCTGTTGGTTGCCGGTCACCGCCCGTGCCCCCGCATCATCTCCTGGGTCACCCAGCGCAGTTCGAGCGCGACCCGGTCCCTGCGCAGCCGTGCGTGGCGGGCGTACGCCCAGGTGAGGAGGAAGGTGGTGGCGAACTGGGCGAGCCCGGCGACCATCGCGACATTGAGGGCGCCGACCACGGGGCGGGCCATCAGATCGGGGGCCGTGGTCGCCGCGACGACATAGACCAGGTACCACAGGAGGAACGCGGCGGCCGCGGGGAACACGAACCGACGGTAGCGCCTGCGCACTTCCTGGAACGCGGCGCTGCCGTGCACCTCCGTGTACACGTCCTCCGCGGCCGGCGGGCTCACCCGCCGGGGTCTGCTGTCGGTGTCGTCCGGCTCTCCCCAGCCGGACGCGAGCGCGTCGTACCAGGGATCGTCCAGCCGGGCCGCTCCCGTATCGCGCGCGTTGTGCATGTCCACCCGAAAACTCCTTGTTCACTGCCGCATTGGCCGCGTGCCCAAGGATGGACAGACAGGGAAGATCCCGGACCCTTCAATACCGGACGTTCACCCCATCAGGTGACTCAGGTGACGAACGGCTCGGAAGCGTCCCCTGGTGGCCGGGCGATGCCGTGCCGGTAGGCGTAGCGGACGGCCTGGGCCCGGTCGCGTACACCGCTCTTGGAGAAGAGGTTGTTGATGTGGGTCTTCACGGTCGCGGGGGCGACGTGCAGAGCGCTTGCGATCTCCGCGTTGGAGAACCCCTCCGCGACCAGTGCCAGAACCTCCGCCTCGCGTGGGGTGAGGCCGTCGGGCAGCGCGCCGGGCACACCGGTCACGGCACCGGACGGCCGGGGTACGGGAGCGAGCCGGTCGCGCTCGGCGAGCCGCTCCAGCAGCAGCCGCTGCACCTTCGGGGAGAGCCCGGCGTCCCCGGACATCACGCCCTGGACGGCCCGCAGGATCTCGTCCGCGTCGGCGTCCTTGGTGAGATAGCCACGGGCCCCGGCGCGCAGCGCGGGGAAGAGCGAGTCGTCGTCGGCGTAGGTGGTCAGCACGACGACCTGGGTGTCCGGATGGGCGGCACGCACCCGGCGGGTGGCCTCGACCCCATCGCAGCGCGGCATCCGCAGATCCATCAGGACGACGTCGGGGGCCAGTTCGGCCACCAGCCGCAGCGCCTCCTCGCCGTCACCGGCCGCTCCGACGACCTCGATACCGGGGAGGAGGCCGAGCAGCATCACGATGCCCTCGCGCACCACGGTCTGGTCGTCGGCCACCACCACCCGCGCGGTCACCGGCGGTGCCCCTGCCGTGCCGTCGTCCCTCACCCGTCCACCGTCCCCTCCGTTGCCGCGGCCGTACCCGGCGGCACCTCCTCCGCCCCGGGCCGTCGGCTTCTGCGCCCACGCCCCCTCAAACCTCCCGCGCGTCACGCGCCCCCGCGAGCCCTAGCCACCTCGCTCACCGCTCCCGCCCCGTTCACAGTGGCACCGTCAGCCGCACGGTGAACCCTTGTCCCTCCGGCCCCGCCTCCAGGGTGCCGCCGAGGAGTTCGGCGCGTTCGCGCATCCCCAGCAGACCGTACCCGGAGCCCGTCGCGGCCAGACCGGCGGTCGGCGAGGTCTCGCGGGCGCCGTCGTCGCTCACCTCGAGCGACAGCTCACGCTCCCCGTAGACCAGCCGCAGCCGCACCCGCGCGCCCGGCGCGTGCTTGCGGACGTTGGTCAGCGCCTCCTGCGCGACCCGGCGCACCGCGAGCCCCGCCTCGGCGCCCAGCCGCCTCCGCTCCCCCTCGGCCGCGAACCCGGCCCCTTCGGCCGCCGCGGACTCCCGCAGGAAGTCCTCGACCGGCACCATCTCGCCGCGCAGCGCCGACAGCGCCTGCCGGGTCTCGGTGAGCCCCTCGCGGGCCATCCCCCGCGCGGCCACCACTCGGTCCAGGACCTTGGCGGAATCCTCTCCGTGCTCGATCATCAGCCGCGCCGCCTCCAGGTGGACCAGTTGGGCGGACAGGCTGTGCGCCAGCACATCGTGGATCTCGCGGGCGAACCGGGCCCGTTCGGCCAGCGCCGCCGTCTCGGCCTCTGCGCGCCGGGCGGCCCGCTCCTGGTCGAGCAGCCGGTAGCCGTTGCCCCGGGCCTCGTTGTCGAGGCGGAGGGTGTAGCCGATGAGCAGCAGCCCGGCGCCGGTGATGACACCGCCCGCCGAGGGATCGGCGCTGGTGAGTACCGAGGACACCATCGCGGTGCCACCGCAGACCACCCCCGTGAGCAGCGGCAGCCGCTCCATCGCGAGGATCGCGACGGCGCCCCAGAGCACGTCCGCCGCGTGGTCGGCACCGGCCGCGCGCATACCCGCCCCCGCGCCGATCAGCAGGCCCATCAGCGCCACGGCGGGCCGCAGCCGGTGGTCCAGGGTGACCCGGCGGAAGACGAACAGCGCGACCGTGCACCCGGCCAGCACGCCGATCAGCGCCGCCCGTTCCCACCCCGGGAGGCCCTCGTCGCGGAACAGCCCCCGGACCAGCCAGCACACCGCGGTCGTCCAGCCGCAGATGTCGAGCACCCGCCGGATCCTGGGCAGGCCCTGACCCGACAGCGCCTGCCGTGACGGCCATCGCGTCGCCGCTCTCATCGACCGAACGCGCCCTTCTCCACACCGTGCGTCATCCCGTCCGGGCCGACGGTCCGCAGAACGGCGACGGCACCGCTCAGCAGCAGCGACACCGCAAGGGTCAGCATGATCGCATCGTTCTCCTGGCGCACCCCCGCGAGCGCGCCCGCTCCGGCCAGGGCCAGCCGGAGCGCCAGACCACCGGCCCAGACCGCCGCGGTGGCCTTCCCCCCTTGTGCCCAGACCGCGCCGGACTCATCCGTCCAGACCCGGCTGGTCCAGGCCCAGGCGGCCCCGGTGAGTGCACCGACGAGCAGATCCGCCACCAGCAGCGCCACGGACGCCAGGTGGTGACGGTGGTCGATCAGCCCCGGTTCGCGCAGCGCCAGCCCGCCGAGCACGACCGGCAGCGCCCACCAGCGCCGTACGTCCTCGGCCACCCTCCGCGGGCGGAACTGACGGACGATCACGGCGACGATCACCGCGGCGATCACGACGGCATGAGGAAATCCGGACATCACACAGAGCCTCCGGGAGGGACATCACTACTCCCGGGGACGCTACGGACCGGCGGGGCGGGTGCGGATCGGAGCCGGGGTGGATCCCGGGGACGCTGATGGCTGGGGGCTCTCCACCCGCGGGTGGAGAGCCCCCGACGATCGGACCGGGTATCGCTCAGGCGTCGATGCGCGAACGGTCCAGGGTCGCCGCGGAGTTGGTGATGAACTCCTTGCGCGGAGCGACCTCGTTACCCATGAGCAGGTCGAACACCTGCTCCGCCGCCTCCAGGTCGCTGATGTTGATACGCCGCAGAGTGCGGTGGCGCGGGTCCATGGTGGTCTCCGCGAGCTGGTCGGCGTCCATCTCACCGAGACCCTTGTAGCGCTGGATGCCGTCCTTGTAGCGCACACCGCGGCGCTGGAGGTCCAGCAGCGTCTCCCGGAGCTCGTTGTCGGAGTAGGTGTAGATGTACTTCGACTGGCCCCGCTTGGGATTGACCAGCTCGACCCGGTGCAGCGGCGGCACGGCCGAGAAGACCCGCCCCTGCTCGACCATCGGCCGCATATAGCGCTGGAAGAGGGTGAGCAGCAGGATCCGGATGTGGGCGCCGTCGACATCGGCGTCCGCGAGGAAGATCACCTTGCCGTAGCGGGCCTGGTCGATGTCGAAGGTGCGACCCGAACCGGCTCCTATCACCTGGATGATCGCACCGCACTCGGCGTTCTTCAGCATGTCGGAGATCGACGCCTTCTGAACGTTCAGGATCTTGCCACGGATCGGCAGCAGTGCCTGGAACTCCGAGTTCCGCGCCAGCTTGGCCGTACCCAGAGCCGAGTCGCCCTCGACGATGAACAGTTCGCTGCGGTCCACGTCGTCGCTGCGGCAGTCGGCCAGCTTCGCGGGCAGCGAGGAGGACTCCAGCGCGGTCTTACGGCGCTGCGCCTCCTTGTGCTGACGGGCCGCGATCCGGGTGCGCGCCGCGGCGGCGACCTTCTCCAGGATGGCCCGGGCCTGTGCCTTGGCGTCCCGCTTGGTGGAGGTCAGGAACGCCTTCAGCTCCTTGGCGACGACATTGGCCACGATCCGGGAGGCGGCCGAGGTACCCAGCACCTCCTTGGTCTGGCCCTCGAACTGCGGCTCGGCCAGCCGCACGGTCACCACCGCCGTCAGGCCTTCCATGGCGTCGTCCTTGACGACGTCGTCCTCGGCGACGCGCAGTGTCTTGGTGCTGCGCAGCGCCTCGTTGACGGTCTTGGTGATCGAACGCTCGAACCCGGAGACGTGGGTACCGCCCTTGGGAGTGGCGATGATGTTGACGAAGGACTTGACCGTGGCGTCGTAGCCGGTGCCCCAGCGCAGCGCGATGTCGACACCGAGCTCACGGGTGACCTCGGTGGGCGTCATATGGCCGCGCTCGTCCAGGACCGGCACGGTCTCCTTGAAGGTGCCCTGTCCGGAGAGACGCTGCACATCGCAGACCGCCTTGTCCTGGGCGAGGTACTCACAGAACTCGCTGATGCCGCCGTCGTAGCGGAAGGTCTCCTCGACCGGTCCGGTCTCCCCGTCGAGACCCCGCTCGTCCCGGACGACCAGGGTGAGGCCGGGGACCAGGAAGGCGGTCTGCCGGGCGCGGGCGTACAGGGTGTCCAGGGAGAGCTTGGCGTCCTTGAGGAAGATCTGCCGGTCCGCCCAGTAACGGATACGGGTGCCGGTGCGCGCCTTGGGGACCCGCTTGCCCTTGAGGAGGCCGCTGGAGGGGTCGAAGGGCGCATCGGGGCCGGATTCGGTGAAGATCCCGGGCACCCCGCGCCGGAAGCTGATCGCGTGGGTCTTGGCGTCGCGGTCCACCTCGACGTCCAGACGGCTGGAGAGCGCGTTGACCACGGAGGCGCCGACGCCGTGCAGACCGCCGGAGGCCGCGTAGGAGCCGCCTCCGAACTTGCCGCCCGCGTGCAGCTTGGTCATCACGACCTCGACGCCGGACAGCCCGGTCTTCGGCTCGACGTCGACCGGGATGCCCCGGCCGTTGTCCCGGACCTCCACCGAGCCGTCGTCGTGGAGGATCACCTCGATGCGGTCGCAGTAGCCGCCGAGGGCCTCGTCCACCGAGTTGTCGATGATCTCCCAGAGGCAGTGCATCAGACCGCGGCTGTCGGTGGACCCGATGTACATACCGGGGCGCTTGCGCACGGCCTCGAGGCCCTCGAGGACGAGAAGGTGCCGCGCGGTGTAGTTGGAGCCGCCCCGGTCTGCTCCGGTCAGCAGCGCAGTGGACGGCACGGACGTGTCGGCGGTCACGCGGTTCGCTCCTCGCTGAATTTCTTGGTTGGCCCGACTGTGGGCACGGTGTGGCTGGGTCGCCCGTCAGAGGGTACCGAGGCTTGATAGAGCCTTTGTGCCGCCACCCGTGAAACGTCCACCCTAGTCCAGCCATCACGTGTTTCGCTCGTACGTTCGATAGCCCGTTGGGGTGACGCACACATCACGTTCCCTTTCAGGCATGAACCATTTAGGCTCCGGGCACGTCCTCATGAACAACCGGCAACCCAGTCGGTTGGACACAACCGACCAAACGACGTGAATCTGTAAACCATCGCAATACGGCTCATTCGCCGCCAACCGTCACCATCCGGCCTACTCAGAAGCAATCTTTGGGGAAAAGCCACGAGCGGGAACGATTTCGGGCTGGTTGGATGTTGACCCTGGTACGACAGCTCGTCGAGCTAGAGAAGAGGCGACGTGACTACTGTTCTGACACCCGCGAGCCCACTGACGGCCGCTGACCGCTGCGACCGCTGCGGCGCCCAGGCTTACCTGCGCGTCGTGCTGATGAGCGGCGGTGAACTGCTCTTCTGTGCCCACCACGGGCGCAAGTTCGAGCCGGAACTCAAGAAGATCGCCGCTGAGATACAGGACGAGACCGAGCGGCTGACCGCCGCTCCGGCGTCCGCGTCCGAGGACGAACGCTGACGCTTCGCGCCACCCACGACGACGAGCGACGCCGGCCCAGGGCCGGAACCCGGGCGGCTCGCCCCCACCAGGGGGCGGCCGCCCGCGCTCGTGTCAGCGCTCGCGCCAGGAGCCGTCACCGGCTCATCCATGGGCGGCCACCAGCGGTGCCACCGCTGAGATCCTCGTGTACACACCGGGCTGGCCCGCCACCGCACAGCCGCTCCCCCAGGACACCAGGCCCACCAGCCGTCCCCCGGCCACCAGCGGCCCTCCGCTGTCGCCCTGGCAGGCGTCGTGCCCGCCGCTCGGCAGCCCCGCGCAGACCATCGAGTCCGGATGGTACTGCCCCTCGGCACTGCCCGGATAGGCCGCCGCGCAGGTCGCGTCGTCCAGCACCCGGACCGTGGCCATCCGCAAGGTCGAGGCATAACTGCCGTCACCCTCCGTATCGCCCCAGCCGTACACCGCCGCCCGGGTACCGGGCTGGTACGCCGGATCCCCCTGCCGCGCCATGGGGAGGACGTAGGCGGACGGCAGCGGGCGGCTCAGCGTGATCACCGCGACATCACCGGCCCGTCCATCCGCCGCGTAGGCCGGATTCACCCACACCTGGGTCGCCGGGTACTCCACCCCTGCGGTCCCCCGCAGATCGTTGCGTCCGACGATGACCCGGAGGTCCCGCACCTCCTGCCAGCTCCGGCCGAGCACCGCCCGGCTCAGACAGTGGGCCGCCGTGAGGACCGTCGTCGGAGTGACCACCGCACCGCCGCAGAACTGACCGGAGCGGGTGGCACCGAACACCGCGCGGCTGGACAGGGCCACTACCCACGGTGCCTCGATCGTACGGACCGCCTGGCCACCCACCACCCCGCGGTCGGCCGTCGCCGGTGCCGGAGAGATCAGTACCAGGGCGAGGGCGGCGGACAGCGGCACCGCGAGAACGGCGAGGAGTGAGCGGAACGACCTACGCATACAGCCTCCTGACCGTGCGGAGCGTGGCGCACACCCAGCGTCACCCACCGCGAGGGAGACCGCATCCGGTGGTGGGCCGTCCGGGGTGCCCGGCCACGGACGGCCCCCGCGGTCGCGGTCGGGGTCGCGGACACAGACGCGAACGCGGACAGCGCGAAGGCCGGACCCCTGCCCGGGATCCGGCCTTCGTGGTGCCGGTTTCATCCGCCACGGCCGCCTGCGGCCATGGAAGGATCAGTCGAGGTAGTCGCGCAGCACCTGAGAGCGGGACGGGTGGCGCAGCTTCGACATCGTCTTGGACTCGATCTGACGGATGCGCTCACGCGTCACGCCGTAGACCTTGCCGATCTCGTCCAGCGTCTTCGGCTGCCCGTCGGTGAGGCCGAAGCGCATGGAGACCACGCCCGCCTCGCGCTCGCTGAGGGTGTCGAGCACCGAGTGGAGCTGCTCCTGGAGCAGCGTGAAGCTGACGGCGTCGGCCGGGACCACGGCCTCGGAGTCCTCGATGAGGTCACCGAACTCGCTGTCGCCGTCCTCGCCCAGCGGGGTGTGCAGGGAGATCGGCTCACGGCCGTACTTCTGGACCTCGATGACCTTCTCGGGGGTCATGTCGAGCTCCTTGGCCAGCTCCTCCGGGGTGGGCTCACGGCCCAGGTCCTGGAGCATCTGGCGCTGGACGCGCGCGAGCTTGTTGATGACCTCGACCATGTGCACCGGGATACGGATGGTGCGGGCCTGGTCGGCCATGGCGCGGGTGATCGCCTGACGGATCCACCAGGTGGCGTACGTGGAGAACTTGTAGCCCTTGGTGTAGTCGAACTTCTCGACCGCGCGGATCAGACCCAGGTTGCCCTCCTGGATCAGGTCCAGGAAGAGCATGCCGCGGCCGGTGTAGCGCTTGGCCAGCGAGACCACCAGTCGGAGGTTGGCCTCCAGGAGGTGGTTCTTGGCGCGGCGGCCGTCCTCGGCGATGATCTCCAGCTCACGCTTGAGCTTGGGGGCGAGCTTGTCCGAGTTGGCCAGCTTGTCCTCGGCGAACAGCCCCGCCTCGATGCGCTTGGCGAGCTCGACCTCCTGCTCGGCGTTGAGCAGCGGGACCTTACCGATCTGCTTGAGGTAGTCCTTGACCGGGTCGGCGGTGGCACCGGCCGCCGCGACCTGCTGCGCGGGGGCGTCGTCCTCGTCCTCGTCGGAGAGTACGAAGCCCTGGTTCTCGGGCTCGCCCTCGGCACCCTCGGGGCCGCCGGGCTTGCCCGTCGGCGCCTCTTCCAGCACGTCCTCGCCCTCGAGGAGCTCGTCGGCGGCGTCCTTCTTGGCGGTGGTCTTCTTCGCCGCGGTCTTCTTGACCGCGGTGGTCTTCTTCGCCGCGGCCTTCTTCGCCGTGGTCTTCTTCGCGGCGGCCTTCTTCGCCGGGCCCTCGGCGGACTCGTCGGCGCCCGCGCCCGCGGGAGCGGCCGGAGCGGCGGGGGCCTTCTTGGCGGCAACCGTCTTGGCCGCGACGGATTTAGTGGCGGTGCGCTTGGCCGGGCTCTTCGCTGCGACGCTCTTGCGGGTGCGCTTAGGCGCTTCTGCGGCACTGACCATCAGCGTCACACCCTCCTCGTCGAGGATTTGGTTGAGGCTGCGCAGTACGTTCTTCCACTGGGTTGGCGGAATCTGGTCAGCCTCGAAGGCCCGACGCACGTCATCGCCGGCGATCTGCCCCTCAGCCTTTCCCCGCTCGATGAGCGCCATCACAGACTCGGACTCGGCGATCTCCGGCGGGAGCGTACGGGATGTGCTGGCCGACACGAACAACCTCTCGGAACGTTGGAAACGGCTTCCGGCTCCGTCCGAGGAGGACGGGAGCCGACGACCGCCGGCAGGGATGAACCGACGGCGCGGAGCGGAGTGCGGAGGTGTACAGCGTTGCGAGCGACATCCATATTCCCTCCGCGGCTGCCACCTCTTTAATCATCGCTCTGCCCCAAAGAGCGTTACGCCCAATCGTCGTGGCCCGAGTCACACCCCATAGCGGTATTAATACCCACCTAACCGGACAGATAACTCCGAGTTGATCACGTGCGGATTCCGCACATGGCACCCGTCACACCGATGCGCCCGCCCGCGGGATCGCGTCAGTCACGATCCCGCGCGCGCCGCGCCGCCGAACCCACGACACGGATTCGGCGGCGCGGCCCGCATACGCCGTACGGCATCCACCAGGCCCTCGCCCGCCCGCCGGACCCTCGCTCACCGCTCGCGGTCCGCCCGGCTTCGACACCGTACGCCGTACGTCCTCCGTGCGTTCGCGCCCGCCGCCCGCCGCCCGCCCTGCGGCTTCCGGACACCGCGCACGTCCGCACATCGGCACGTCCACCCGTCCGCCCGTCCATCCGGTCCGCCGTGCGCTCCGGTCCGGCACCACACGGGGTGGGGGCCGTATACGGGCGCCGATATCCGGCGGACGCGCGACATCCGGGGGCGCGCGGAACGCGCCGTGGGATCAGTGCTCGCGCGGCGCGGGCACCCCGACCTCGGCGTGATCGAGATCCGGGTGGACGGTCAGCAGCTGACGCATGGCGCCTTCGGCCGCCGCGGCATCGCCCGCGGCGATCGCCTCGACGATCCGGCGGTGGTGGCCGACGCTCGCCTCGGTGAGGCGCTCGCAGCCGGTGCTGGGCGCACCGGAGACGTGCAGCGCGGCGCCGACGATCCCCGCCAGGTGCTCCAGCATCCGGTTACCGCCGACCTGGAGGAGCAGGGCGTGGAACTCGGCGTCGGCGCGGGAGAAGGTGAGGGCGTCGCCCTGGGTCAGGGCATGGCCCATGATCTCGGCCATGTCGGCGAGCCGCTGCTGGACGTCCTCGCGGCCGTGGCCGGCGGCGAGGCGGGCGGCCAGCGGCTCGATCGTCCAGCGCAGCTCACACAGCTCACGGCGCTGGTCGTCACGCTGCGGGCCGAAGGCGCGCCATTCGATGATGTCGGGGTCGAGGAGGTTCCAGTCGCTGACCGGGCGGACCCGGGTGCCGACGTTGGGGCGCGCGCTGACCAGGCCCTTGGCCTCGAGGACGCGCAGGGACTCCCGAACGACGGTGCGGGAGACCTCGAAGCGCTGGCCGATCTCCTCGGGGACGAGGGGGCGGTCCGCACCCAGGTCGCCGGAAACGATCATCTGGCCCAGCTGCTGGACGAGTTGGCCGTGCAGCCCACGGCCCCGGTTGCCGGCCGCGCGTCGGCCCACCCGCCCGATTTCCGCGTCGGCGCCGTCCCAGGAGGGAACGCTGCCGCGGTCGGCGCCGGGGGCGTCGGCGTAGGAGTAGCGGTCAAGCTCGCCCGAGCCGGCCAGGCCGGAGTCGGCGGGACGAGCCGCGGTCATCGTGGTGTGCGCAAGGGTACTCACGCATCCTTTGTCGGCGACGCTCCGAAGCCCCTTGAGGTCTTTGGTGAAAAGCACACGAAAGGGTGATCGCCCATTACCTCATAATTGACGCTCAATCGGACAGAAAGCAGCACCCTTCGCGGAGTTGCGAGCACTTCGTGCGATGGACCTGCGAAACGGCCCCCGACCTGGTCCGGTGGGGCGCCGCCGCACGGAGAACGAGAGGCGACCGGGCCGGAGCGCGGGCCGGAAGACCGGCCCGCGGCGCACTACTGGCGCGTACTCCTGCCACGCAACCCGGTGAGGGCATACGCGCACAACAGGACGGCCACCGACAGCATCAGCGCCTGCCCCATGGGCTGACCGGCGAGCCGCATCAGCACCGCGAACATCCGGTCGAATTCAGAGGTCGGACGTTCGAGTGCCTCGGCGCGCAGCCGGTGCGGAAGCATGGCCAGCGAGCGCAGCTCCGGCTCCCGCAGAACACGCCGCACGACGGGCACCGCCAGGACCGGCACGGCGAGCAGGGTCGCCAGCCCGAGCGCCGTGGAGCGGAACACTCCGGCGGCGAGCAGTCCGGCCCAGGCCGAACCGACGGTGAGCCCGATGAGACTGGCGGTCAGCTCGGGCCAGTCCCCCGGCAGCGGGACGGCGTCACCGCCGACGAGGAGCAGGAGGGCCGCGCTGTCGAGGACCACCACGCCGATCGACAGCATGATCGCCGCGGCGGCGCAGACCACGAACTTCGCGGAGAGCAGGCCGAGTCGGCGGGGCACGGTGTCACGGGCGGGAGCCAGCGCCGGATAGCGGAACTCCTCCCCGAAGGCGAGCGCGCCGAGGAGCCCGGCGCCGATGGCGATCGGCGGCAGCGGCAGGTCGACGGGCCAGCCGGTGACCCGGTGGAGCTCACCGGTGATACCCGCGCGAGCCAGCAGCACGGAGGCGAGGAGCGAGGTGACGATCGACGCGACGACGATCATCCAGCCGGTCCGCACACCCGTGGCGCGGCGCAGTTCGTAACGCATCGGCCAGGCGGGGCCGGGGAGGCGGAGCCGGGGCAGGAAGCGGGGCGGCGGAGCCTCGGGGTCACGGGCGCGGGCGCCCGCGGAGGTCGCCGGCCCCATGTCGGCGGTCTCCTCGACCAGCCGGTGCACCACGATGCCGTGGCGGTAGGCGGCCTCCCCGACGGAGGCGGTGGGGAGGCCGTAGACCGAGATGTGCACCTCGTCGTCGTGCACCACGGAGAACGGATCGGCGAGCGCGCCGGCCTCCGTGTCGAGCTCCGTGTCGGCGTCGGCGGCGGTGTCAGCGGCGCTCGCGGTGCCGGACCCGCCGACGACGCCCTTGCCGTTACGGCCGGCAGCGCCCTCGGCCCCGACGGCCGGGATCTTCGCGGTGGCCGCCGTGGGCGCGGTGGCCGCGAGCGCGACGGTGGGCGCCGTGGCGGAGACCGTGGAAGCAGTGGCGGTGGAGGAAGCGGTGGAGGCAGAGCCGGTGGTGCCGGCAGGGGCTGCCTGGGCCCCCGGGGTGGCCGAGGCCATCACCGCGGTGGCCGAGGTGGCTTCCGCGGCTCGGGCGGCGCGCTCGGCGGGGGCTGTCGCCTCGGCCGCCGCTCGGGTACGGAACCGGAATCTGAACCGGCTCTTCGACTCCGTCGCCTTCTGCGCCTTGGCCGCCTTCGTTGTCCTGACCTTCTTGGCCGAACCGTTGGCGGCTCCGGCCGCCGAGCCCGTGGTCGCGGGTTCGCCCGCCTTGGCGGCGGCCTCCGCGGCTTCGGCTGCCCTGGCCGCGAGCGCGGCCTTGGCCGCCGCCTTGGCCGCCGCCTCCGCCTCGGCGGCCTGCCGAATGGCGTGTGCCTCGTCCTCGAGCACGGCGGCGAGTCGTCCGGCCAGCGGGGAGCGGACCACCACCCGGGGCCGCAGCCGGGTCCGGGCGAACTCCTCGACCGGCTGATCGGCGATCAGCCGTCCGCCCTCCAGGGTCAGCACCTGGTCGGCGAGGCGGACGACGCCCTCGGGGTCGTCGGAGGTGACGAGGACAGCACCGCCCTGTGCGGCGAACCCGCGCAGCAGCCCGTGGAGCCAGGCGGTCTCGCGGCGGGACAGACCCCGCGCGGGGTTGTCGAGGATCAGGGTGTGCGGGTCCCCGAGCAGCGCGGCGGCGATGCCGAGGCGACGCTCCATCCCGGCGGCGAGATCCCCGATGCGCTCGTCGGCCAGGTCGGTGAGGCCGACGACATCGAGCACCACATCGGCGCGGGAGGAGGGCACCCCGACCGCTGCTCCCAGCATCCTCAGATGGTTGCGCGCCGTGCGGCCCGGGTGGCCGGGCACGTCCTCGAGCAGGACGCCGATCTCACGGGCCGGGCGCCTGATGCGGTGCAGGGGCCGCCCCCGGAAGAAGGCGGAGCCATGGCCTCGGTCGAGCTGCAACAGCAGGCGCAGCGCACTGGTCTTCCCCGCGCCGGAGCCACCGAGGAGGACGGTGACACGGCCCGGTGGAGCCTCGAAGGTGAGATCGTCGATGACGGGCGGGTGGTTGCGGCGGGGGGTGCTGGTCAGTCCGGTGGCCTGAATCATTCCTTCTCCCGCGGGGCGTGGAACCGCTCGGTGGCACGTGGGGACTGGTGACGTACCGGAGCACGGTAACCCGCTATGTCCTATTTCGTCGGAACCTCACCCTCTGACGAGTCGTCGTGTCATGGGCCGTCACACTTCGGGGCGGAGCATGGGCGGATTGAGGAGCGTCGCGCCCCCGGCCCGGAACAGCTGGGCGGGCCGACCGCCCTGACGGGTCGTCGTCCCCCCGGTGGGCACCAGGAATCCCGGGGTGCCGGTGACCTTGCGGTGGAAATTGCGCGGGTCCAGGGCCACGCCCCACACCGCCTCGTAGACCCGGCGCAGCTCGCCGACCGTGAACTCCTGCGGGCAGAAGGCTGTGGCCAGGGAGGAGTACTCGATCTTGGAGCGGGCGCGTTCCACCCCGTCCGCCAGGATCCGGGCGTGGTCGAAGGCGAGCGGGGCCGACTCGCCGTCCCGGCCGAACGCTCCCTCCTGGTCGAGGAGCGTCTCCACCGGAGCCCAGCGCACGCTGTGCGCATCCCCACCCGGCCGGGGCGCGGGCAGATCGGGAGCGAGCGCGAGATGCGCGACGCTGACCACGCGCATCCTGGGATCGCGCTTCGGGTCGCCGTAGGTGGCGAGTTGCTCGAGGTGCGCGGCGTTCGGCGGGGCCGGGAGGGCCGGATCGTGAGCGAGCAGCCCGGTCTCCTCGGCCAGTTCCCTGGCCGCCGCCATCGCCAAGTCCTCATCGGCCCGCACGAATCCCCCCGGGAGCGCCCATCGCCCCTTGAAGGGCGGCTCTCCGCGGCGGACGGCCAGCGCACACAGCGCGTGCCGCCGCACGGTGAGCACGACCAGGTCCACGGTGACGGCGAACGCCGGAAAGGCCGAAGGGTCGTAGGGCATGACGCGATCATAGTCGTCTGCCTGACGATAAACAGGGTCTTCAGCATGATCGTGGATGTTCCTGAGATCGCTCTCTCCCCCGTATCCTCGCGCGATTCTCGCAACTGTCTCCGAATGCCGCGCACTCCGGAACGCCGCCGCGCTCAGCGTCGGCTGTGCGTCCCCCGGCCCCCGGTACGGCGTCGGGTGCGCGGCCTGCCCTCCGGACGACGCCTGCCTCCCGGAGCCGTCGCCGCGGCGGGTCCGCCGGGTCCGGTCCTCCCGTCCGTCCCCCGCTGCTCCGGCGGCCGCTCCGTCCCGCCCGCCCGGTTCGTCTCGTCCACCCGGTTCGTCTCGCTTCCCCGCCGTCCGGACCTCTCCTCGTCCTGCGCCTCCTCGTGCCGCTCCGCTTCCGTCGTCGCGCTCATCACTCCCGCCGTGCCGTACGGGCTCTCCCCCGCTTCCCCCGCATCCACCGCTGCCACCGTGCTCGCCATGTCCGGCGCGCCATTCGCGTCCGCCGTATGTGCCGCGTCCGCCGCCCCGCCGGGCCCCCATGGCTCCTTGGCGCCGGCCCGAGCCAACTCCTCCTGGACCGCGGCGTGCACGGCTCGGTCCACTCCGCCCTGTCGAAGGCAGCGGCGCAGCAGCTCCGGGTTGAGTCCCTCGTTGCACGCCTGGTGGAGCAGCCGGGCGAAGAGGTACTCGGGATCGGCCTTGAGCGCCAGGCTGAGCGCCACCCGGGCGGCGGGCTCATCGCCTCCCGACCACGCGACCCAGCCCGCGAGGGTGAGCGGCGCCGCGGCATGCTCCTCATAGGAGCCGACGCAGCGGCGCGCCAGCGCCCGCCACAGACGCAGGGCCGCCTCGGTGTCCGGTCCTTCCATCCATCGCGCGGCCCAGTCCCGTGTCACCCGGTCCTGGAGACCGATGATCACCGCCGCCGCCTCATCGTCCCTGAGCAGGCGGTCGTCCCGCAGGTCGGCGGCGCAGGGGTCGGCGGCGGGTGGAGCCGAGCGCAGCCGGTCGAGCATCCGCCCCACCAGGATGAGAGTCTCCGCCCGGACCGTGGCGCAGTCGGCGCGCTCCAGGATCCGCGGCACCAGTTCGCCCGCGGCCACGTCCAGCGCATGCTCCTGCCCTTGGGCCCGGGGGCCGACCAGCGGTGCCAGCCGCGCCTCCATCTCCCGCAGCGAACCGCGCACCTGCACACCCGCGAAGGTCGCGGCGGCGGCCATGACCGAGGTGCCGGGCAGGGCGAGCGGCACGCCCTCCTTCGGGCAGCACCGCTGGTCGGGGCAGACGTAGGACCAGAACCTGCCGTCGGACAGGCACAGCGCCTCGTAGACGGGCACCTCCATCGCCCCGCACGCGACGCGCAGGCGCTGGGCGAGGGGTCGTAACCGCTCCATCGTGTCCAGCCCCGACTCGCCCGCGGCCGGATCCTGGCACAGGAACAGGACGATCCCGTCGGGACGCTCGCCACGTCGCTGACTGCTGGTGATCAGGCATTCGGCGAGCTGGTCGCAGATCTCCGGCCATTCCTCGGGCGCGCCGGGGATACCGAGCCGCAGCCGTCCCCCGAACCGGCCGCGGGGGCCGTGCAGCGCGATCATCACGATGCTGTCGTCGGGGTGGAAGCCCAGAACATAGGGCAGGGCGTCGGCGAGCTCCGCCGGGCTGCGCAGGGTGACCTGGTCCTGGCCGGAGATCCCGGCCGTTTCGTCGTGTCGAGTCATGACCAGACGGTCTCTCAGCCGGGCCGACCCCGCCAGGCCTGTGGATAACGTTATCCACAGGCTGCCCGGCCCGTTCGCGCATTGTCGGGGGGATCGGGTTGCATGGGGGGCATGAGCGACGAAGACCTGCGTATCTCGGCCGACCGCGTCCTGGCCCGCCTCGTCGGCGACCCCACCGGCTCGGCGCGGCTGCGAGAAGATCAGTGGCGCGCGATCGAGGCGCTGGTGGCCGAGCGCCGCAGAGCGCTGGTCGTGCAGCGCACCGGCTGGGGCAAGTCCGCGGTGTATTTCGTCGCCACCGCGCTGCTGCGCGAGCGCGGCAGCGGTCCGACCGTGATCGTCTCTCCGCTGCTGGCGCTGATGCGCAACCAGGTCGAGGCGGCCGCGCGCGCCGGTATCCACGCCCGCACCATCAACTCGGCCAACACCGAGGAGTGGGACACCATCCAGGCGGAGGTGGCCGCGGGAGAGGTGGATGTGCTGCTGGTGAGTCCGGAGCGGTTGAACAACCCCGATTTCCGGGATCAAGTGCTTCCCAAGCTGGCCGCTGCCACGGGTCTGCTTGTCGTCGACGAGGCGCATTGCATCTCCGACTGGGGCCATGACTTCCGGCCCGACTACCGCAGGCTGCGCACCATGCTCGCCGATCTGCCCCGGGGCGTCCCCGTGCTGGCCACGACGGCCACGGCGAACGCCCGGGTCACCGCCGATGTCGCCGAGCAGTTGGGGACGGGGAGGCAGGGGCAGGACAGCGGCGAGGAGACCATGCGGGCCCTGGTGCTGCGCGGCCCGCTGGACCGGGAGAGTCTGAGCCTCGGGGTGCTCCAGCTGCCGGACGCCGCCCACCGGCTCGCGTGGCTCGCCGACCACCTCGAAGAGCTGCCGGGGTCGGGGATCATCTACACCCTCACCGTGGCCGCGGCCGAGGAGGTGACCGCGTTTCTGCGGCAGCGCGGGCACACCGTCGCCTCCTACACCGGCAAGACCGAGAACGCCGACCGGCAGCAGGCCGAGGAGGATCTGCTCGCCAACCGGGTCAAGGCACTGGTCGCCACCTCGGCGCTGGGCATGGGGTTCGACAAGCCCGATCTGGGCTTCGTGGTGCACCTCGGTTCGCCCTCCTCCCCCATCGCCTACTACCAGCAGGTCGGCCGCGCCGGACGCGGTGTGGAGCACGCCGAGGTGCTGCTGTTGCCCGGCCGTGAGGACGAGGCGATCTGGCGGTATTTCGCCTCGCTCGCCTTTCCGCCCGAGGAGCAGGTACGCCGCACCCTGGACGTGCTGGCGGCCGCGGACCGACCGGTCTCGCTGCCGGCGCTCGAGCCGCAGGTCGAGCTGCGGCGCTCCCGTCTGGAGATCATGCTCAAGGTGCTCGATGTGGACGGCGCGGTCCACCGGGTCCGCGGTGGCTGGACCGCGACCGGGCAGCCCTGGGTCTACGACGCCGAGCGGTACGCCTGGGTGGCGCGGCAGCGGGAGGCGGAGCAGCAGGCGATGCGCACCTACGCCTCGTCGGCCGACTGCCGGATGGAGTTCCTGCGCCGACAGCTGGATGACGAAAAGGCGGCGCCCTGCGGCCGCTGTGACAACTGCGCCGGGGCCCGGTTCACCGCCGAGGTGTCCGCGGCCACGCTGGACGCGGCGCGCGGGGAGCTGGGGCGGCCCGGTGTGGAGGTGGAGCCACGCCGGATGTGGCCGACGGGTCTCCCGGCGGTGGGCGTCGATCTCAAGGGCCGGATCCCGGCGGGCGAGCAGGCCGCTCCCGGCCGGGCCCTGGGCCGACTCTCCGACATCGGCTGGGGAAACCGGCTGCGGCCACTGCTCGCCCCGCAGAGCGCGGACGGGCCTGTGCCCGACGATGTGGCGGAAGCGGTGGTCACGGTGCTGGCCGACTGGGCCAGGGGGCCGGGCGGATGGGCGTCGGGGGCGCCGGACGCACCGGCCCGACCGGTGGGAGTGGTCACCATCGCCTCCCGCACCCGGCCGCAGCTGATCCAGACACTCGGCGAGCGGATCGCCGGAATCGGCCGGATGCCCCTGCTGGGCACCATCGCCTACCGCGACGGAGAGGTGGACACCCGGGTGCCGCGTACGAACAGCGCACAGCGACTCCGTGCGTTGCACGGAGCGCTGACGGTGCCGCCCGCGCTGTCGGAGGCCCTCGCCGAAGCCAAGGGCCCGGTGCTGCTGGTGGACGATCTCTCGGACACCGGCTGGACCATGGCTGTCGCCGCCCGGCTGCTCCGGCGGGCCGGGGCGGGCGAGGTGCTGCCGCTGGTTCTCGCCGTGCAGGGGTGACGGGCACCCGCCGGCGCCGTCGGCGGGTGGCGGGGTGTGCGTGGGCGGCCGGGATTTTAGAACGCGCACCAACGTAAATCGGTCAGTGGCGCCAACTGCTCATTGCCGCGCGGGGGCCCGACCGCGAGAATTGACCTCAGCTCCCCGCCCCGGCCAGTCCGTGGTCCCGCTGGGGCAGTGTCGTGGCCCGCGCCCCCGACCCCATACGGATCCTGGGCGCGCTGACGAAGGGAGGACCGTGACCTTCGGCTTCGCCCCGCCACCGTCCGCCGATCCCGCTTCCCGACTGGGGCGGATGCTCGAACCCTCGGAATGGGCCGCCGCCGGTATCCCCCTGCTGCGCAATCCGCGCGAGGTCGTCACCGGACTGCACAGCCGCCATACGCCGACACCGTCCACGGCGGTCGTGGCGGTGCTGGACCCGGAAGAACGGCTCACGGCCAGCGCGTCGTTCTCCCGGCGCGGCACCGTGTCGGTGGACGGCTGGGAGTTCCGCAACGCGCTGCTGGCCCAGCTGCGCCGGGTCATCCCGCACGACCTGCGGCGCCGCTCACCGGTACGCACCGCCGTACTGCTCTACTGCCGTGACGGCGAGAGCCAGTGGACGCAGGAGGACGGTGCCTGGATGTGGGGGCTGCGGGATGCCTGCACCCTGCACGGGCTGCGCTGCGGTGCCTACATCACGCTGACCCGCCAGGGCTGGCAGGTCCTCGGCGAAGGGCGGAGCGGCCGTCGGCCGCACTCCGCCTCGCTCCGGACCGCCCTCGGTTTCACCGCCAGCGGCGACGGCGGCGCCGCGCCGCTGTCACCGCCTCGAAGCGGAGCGCATGACGCGCTCAGCCACTCCGCGGCGGTGTGACCACGGTCCGGCCGGACGCCGGACAGCTCCGTCACCGTGGACAGAGACTGCCGGGCACCGGGCGTACGAGGACGTGCGAGATCAGACGCCCGCGGCGATCAAGGTATTGATGCGCTGCGGGTCGCCGCAGACGACCAGCAGCGCACCGGCGCCGCTCATCGCGTCCGGCAGCGCCAGGGCGATGGCGTCGTCCGTCCCGCCGTTGACGGCGACGACCACGACGGGACGGCCCTTGGCGCGGTCGGCTTGCGCCGCGGCGTAGAAGACGTCGTCGCGGGCGTCGAACTGCGCCCAGTAGGACGCCTCGCCGAAGGACAACTCGTGGGCCGCCCACGGATGCTGGTCCCCGGTGGTGAGCACCAGGATGTCACCGGGTGCCCGACCGGAGTCCAGCAGCAGGTCGACCGCCTCGTCCGCCGCGTCCAGAGCGCCGTCCACCGGAGCGGGGATCAGCTGGATCTGGGGCGCGGCCGTCGCGGCGGCAGCGGGAGCGGCCTTGGCAGCCGGGGCCGCGGGAGCGGTCGGCAGGGGCTTCGTCGAATCGCTCGTGGAGCGCTGCGACGGAGCCGACGAGGTCCCGGCGGTACCGCGGCTCGGGCCGGGGTTTCCGGGCCGCCGCGGGGCGGGCCGGGGACCGGGACCAGGAACAGGACGAGGGGTCGGCGCGGTGCGGCCTGCGGCCGGTGTCGCGCGAGGACCCGGGACACTCTCGTGAATCTGAGGCTCCTCGGGGATGAGAGGCATGGGCTGATGTCTATCAAACGTCGGTGCGATTCGCATCGGCGGGTGGCGGTTTTGACCGCTGGTCTGCTCAGAAGTCGAAGCCGAGTTGGCCGTCGCCCTCCAGCCCGACCGGTTCGGGTGCGGTGCGCACCCGCTTGAGGTGCCGCCACCGGGGCAGCCCGTCCAGGTAGGCCCAGGACAGCCGGTGGTGGGGGGTGGGCCCCAGCTCCCGCAGTGCGGCGCGGTGCACGGGGGACGGATATCCGGCGTTGTCACCGAAGCGGAAGTCCGCGTGAACGGCTCCCAGTTCGGCCATCATCGCATCCCGTCGCACCTTGGCGATCACGGAGGCGGCGGCGACGGCCACACAGGACTGATCGCCCTTGATGACCGTACGAACCGTCCAGGGAGAGCCGAGGTAGTTGTGCTTACCGTCCAGGATCACCGCGTCCGGACGGACGGGCAGCCCGTCGAGCGCCCGTGTCGCGGCGAGCCGGAGGGCGGCCGTCATCCCCAGGTCATCGATCTCCTCGGGAGAGGAGTGACCCAGGGCGTGCGCGGTGACCCACGTCTCCAGCTCCTGCGCCAGCGTCGAGCGCTTCTTGGGGCTCAGCAGCTTGGAGTCGGTGAGCCCGGTCGGCGGACGTCGCAGACCGGTGATCGCCGCGCAGACCGTCACCGGCCCGGCCCATGCCCCGCGCCCGACCTCGTCGACACCGACGACGATCTTTGCTCCTGTGGTGGCGCGGAGCGAGCGCTCGACACTGTGGGTGGGCGGTTCGTAGGCCATGGCGAGGACAACATTACGCCGCCCCCACGGAGGTCCGGAAGCGGGTTCCGTGGCCACGGGGTCCGGCTGATCGCATCCGGCACCCTTCCGGCGCCGGCGGTGCCCTCCGGTCCAACACCGCGCCGCGGGCGGGCGGTTTGACCCCGGAGCGGGAGCCGGTCACCGGGCCACCGGACGGTGGCCCGGTGACCGCCGGACGTCAGGCGGGCGGCTCGGGCAGCCAACCGGGCAGCGTCTCGGTGCACTCCTGCCACGCACCGGGCGGTGCCCCGGCCGCCGCAGCGGCGATCACGCCCCCGGTGATGGCACAGGTGGTGTCCACGTCCCCGCCGGCCTGGGCGGTCCGCCAGAACGCCTCCTCGAAGGAGCCCAGGTGGCGGGCCGCGGCCCACAGGGCGAACGGCACGGTGTCATGGGCGCTGGTGCGGCGACCGCATCCGAGCACCGCGGCGACCGTGCCCGCGTCCGCGTAGTCGAGCATGTCCCGGGCACGGCGCAGCCCTGCCTGCACGGCGCTGCGGGGCACGGCCTCGGTCACGCGGTCCAGCAGGTCTTCCGGTCCGGAGTGGCTCGCGGGGTCGGCCACCAGCGCGGCCGCGGCGGCCACCGCCATCGCGCCCGCCACCGCCTCACGGTGCTGGTGCGTGGTGTAGGCCGAGATCTCCGCCTGGTGGGTCGCCTGCTCCACGTCGCCCGCGTACCAGGCGCCGAGAGGGGCGATGCGCATGGCGGCGCCGTTGCCCCAGGAACCCTGCCCGTTGAACAGGGCAGCAGCCAGGTCTCGCCAGTCACCCCCCTCTCTGACCAGCCGGAGCATCCGGTTCACGGCGGGGCCGTAGCCCCGGTCGAAGTCATGGTGCTCGGCGAAGGACCGGGCGAGCTCGTCCTGGTCGATCCGTCCGTGCGAGGCCAGGACGGCCAGCACGGAGCTCGCCATTTCGGTGTCGTCGGTCCACTGCCAGGGGGCAGGAGGCAGCTCACGACGCTTGAGGAACGGATAGTTGGCGGGTACGAAGAACTGGGAGCCGAGGGCATCGCCCACGGACAGCCCGCGCAGGCTCCCGAGGGCCCGGTGGAAACGGTCAGCGGTCATCGCTGGGCACTTTAGCCGGTGAGACCGTACGGCTCGGGGGTGCACCAGCGCTCGAAGGGCCGGTCGATGCGGTAGCGACCGTCGGAGCCGAGCAGCAGGGACCGCGTCTCCCCGTTGCCGGGGTTCGACAATGACTCGAATTCGGCGACGGTCCAGTGCAGCCAGCGCATACAGAACAGCCTCATGGTGAGCCCGTGGGTGACCAGCAGAACGTTCGGCGGATGGTCGGGGTCCTGGAAGCTGCGCCACAAGCTCTCCAGGAAGGCGTCCACCCGGTCGTAGACATCGGCGCCCGACTCGCCCTGCGCGAAGCGGTAGAAGAAGTGCCCGTAGGCGTCGCGGTACGCCTTCTGCTTCCGCACGTCATCGCGGTCCTGCCAGTTTCCCCAGTCCTGCTCGCGCAGCCGCGGTTCCTCCCGGACCCGGGTGCGGGCAGGGTCCAGTCCGAGCAGGGTGAGGGTCTGGTGGGTGCGCCGGTACGGGGACACATAGACCGAAATCCGCTCCTCGCCGAAGGCTGTGCGCAACCGCTTGCCCGCCTCCTGCGCCTGGCGTCGCCCCCGCTCGGTGAGCCTCAGGGCATGATCGGGTTCGCGCTCGTACACCGTGTCGTCGACATTTCCCTCCGATTCTCCGTGCCGTATGAGGACGATGCGCCGGGGTCTTGCCATATCGCCACCCTAGTTCGGCGCCACGGCACGCGCCTCGCTCCCCTTGTCCGCCACGGGCCGCCCGTCGCGGATCTCGCAGAACCGACCGGTGAACCGGCTGCGCAACAGGCGGTCGTGTGACACGACCACCACCGCCCCGGTCCACTGGTCCAGCGCCTGCTCCAGCTGCTCCACCAGTCCGAGGGCCAGATGGTTGGCCGGCTCGTCGAGCAGGAGCAGATCCGCGGGACGGGCCAGCAGCCGGGCCAGGGCAAGCCGACGCCGCTGCCCCGCCGAGAGCGATCCCACCGGCACATGAAGGTCACGTTCTCTGAAGAGCCCGAAGGACAACAGCAGCTCGACCTGCTCCTCCGAGGTCCCCGGCAGCCCGCGCCCGAAGGCCGACAGCAGCCGCTCACTGGGCCGGGCGACCGGTATCTCCTGGGCGAGATAGCCGATCCGGCCCCGCCTCACCACCTGACCGGCATCCGGCCGCTCCACCCCGGCCATGACCCGCAGGAGCGTGGACTTGCCCGCACCGTTGGCCCCGTGGACCAGCAGCCTCTCACCGGCGGCGACCGTGAGCCCCTCCACCGCAAGGCGATCCCCCACCCGCACATCACGCAGGCCGACCAGCACACCGCTCTCACCACCCGCCTCAGGACGCGCGGTGAACCGCAGCGGATCCGGGGGCCGGGGCACCGGAGCCTCCTGGAGCCTGCGCAGCCGCTCCTGGGCGTTGCGCACCCGGCTGGAGACCGAGGACTGCACCCGCCCCTTGTCCCGGTCGTAGGCGACCTTGTTGCCGTCCTTCATCCCCCGGCCGGGAGCGATTCGCCGGGCCACCGTCGTGGCGGCCTCGGCCAGAGCCGCCGTCTCGGCGCACCACTGCTCGTACGCCTGCTCCCAGCGACGGCGCGCGGCGGACTGCCCGGCGATGAATCCGCCGTACCCCCCGCCGTAACGGACCAGGGTGCGCCGGTCGCCGTCCACCTCGACGATGGCGGTCGTCACCCGCTCCAGGAACACCCGGTCATGGGAGACCGCGAGGACGGTGCCGGGGTGGCTCCGCAAGGCATCCTCAAGCCAGATGAGGGCGGCACCGTCGAGATGGTTGGTCGGTTCGTCGAGGAGCATCACTTCGGGGGCCGCCGCGATCAGACAGGCCAGACCGAGCCGGGCCTGCTCTCCTCCCGAGAGGCTGCCGAGCCGCCGGTCCCGCCCGATGGCCACCAGCCCCAGGCCGTGGAGAGCCTTGTCCACCCGGGCATCCGCCTCGTAGCCACCGCGCGCCTCGAAGGAGGTGAGCAGGTCGCCGTACTCGGTGAGCGCCTCGGGAGCGCAGTCGCCGAGCTGCACCTCCAGCTCGCGCAGCTTGCCCTCCATGGCGCGCAGCTCAGACAGAGCCGCGTCGATCGCCTCCCCCACCCGGTGATCCGGAGGCAGTTCGGGAGTCTGGCCGAGATATCCCGCACCGCCCTCGGCCACGGTCACCACCGCGCCGCCGCCGGGCGGTTCGATTCCGGCCAGCACCTTGAGCAGTGTGGATTTGCCCGCGCCGTTCTCCCCGACGATGCCGACCCGTTCACCGGGCCGCACCGAGAAGGACACATCGTCGAGCAGTGTGCGGTCACCGCGGGAGAGGGTGACATCGCGCAGCGAGATCTGAGTGGGCAAAGGCGAACCTCCGAGCGGAAAGCGGACAGGACGGGAGGGGGGAGCCGGACCACTCCAAACACAACTACAGTTGCGTTACCCTCAGCATGCCACGGCAAACCGACTAACACAACTGGAGTTGCAGTTGTCCGCAGAAGATGCCGCCACCTCACCGGGCACCGTCCGGCCCGGAGGACGTACCGCCCGCACCCGCGCCGTCGTTCGCGACGCCGTCCTGACCGGACTCGCCGAGCACGGCTACCCCGGACTCACCGTGGAGTACGTCGCCGAGCGCTCCGGCGTCCACAAGACGACGCTCTACCGGCGCTGGGGCAGCGTCGAAGGGCTGGTGACGGACGCGCTCGACCTCGCGGGCGAGGACACCTGGACGCCCCCCGACACCGGAACGCTGGAGGGCGATCTGCGCGCCCTGGCCCGCGAGGTCAACGACACGTTCGGCGATGCCTCAGCCGCGGTCGTCCCCACCGCCTTCATCGCGGCCGCGTTCCAGTCCGAGCGCACGGCCGGGGCGCTGCACAGCTTCTACACGGAGCGGTTCGCACGCTGCGAGGCCGTCGTGGAACGGGCGGTCGAGCGGGGCGAGGCACCGCCCGGCACCGATGCGGCGGCGGTCGTACGGGCCGTGTCCGCACCGCTGTTCTTCCGAGCGATGATCACCCGGGAACCCCTCGGCGAAGAGCTCGCCGACCAGACGGCCGGAGCCGTCACCGCCGCGGTCAGGGCCGGAGCGTATCTCCCGGCCGTGTCGGGGGAATCAGCCGGTTGAAGGCAATCGGCCGACATCGCACCGGGGACCGGCCCGGGGGTCTCAGCGCATCGAGCCGGTCAGACCGTCCAGGCCGATACGACGCCCACCACATCACCCGCGATCGCGGCCACGTCCGCCTCGATCTGCGCGCGCAAACCCAGGCGCTCCACCCGCTCGGCCCGGTACTTCCCGTGCTCCGCGGCGGAATCCCACATCGACAGCGTGAGGAACTCGTTCCCCGGGGCCTCGCCGAACAGGCCGCGCAGCATCCCGGGAGACCCGGCCATCGCCGGGTTCCACACCTTCTCCTGCACCAGCGTGAAGTGCTCGACCCGCTCCGCGTGGACCCGGCAGTGCGCGACCCGCACCACGTCCACATCGGTGAACCGCGGCTCGAAACCGACCTTCACATCGAAGCGATGCTCGAACAGCCGGATCTGCATGTCCCGGTACGTCCCCGACTGCGAGGCCGCCAGCCGGTCGTGCGACCGCGCCATGAAGGAGTCGTAGAACGTCCGGCTCTCCCAGAACGAGAAGATGTGCGCCACATCGGAACGCCCCCGGCTCCATCCGCCGCCCTGCCCCCGGAAACCCGGTTCCCCGGGCAACCCCGCCCACTTCCGCTGCCCCCGCTCGAAACCCGGACGGTCCACCACGGTGCAGCGAATCCACTTGACCAGCACCGCGCTATCCTACGGCCCCGCCGGTGGCCCGCATCACATGGCCAACCATCCGGCAAGCAGTGATGGTTCACCACCCCGAGTGCCTTGTGCGCCCCTCTCACCACCCGTGCGCCCCCGGAGTCGACCTCCCGAACGGCGCATCCCGTCGGCACGGAAGTCCCTCGGGTGGAGTGAACGGGAACAAGGGGCGGTGAAGCCGGTCAACGGCTTCACCGCCCCTTGTCACATCAGGCCGCCAGGAGGGGGTCGGTCACCTCCCGGACGGGGTCCCGCGTCAGCTGCAACCGCTGGTCGAGCCGCAGCCCTCGCACAGGTAGCAGCTGCCCGCACGGCGCATCTTGGTGCCGCAGGAGAAGCACAGCGGCGCGTCGGCGTTCAGCCCCAGCTGCATCTCGACCAGCTCGGTCGAGCTGTGCGCCTCCTTCGGTGCGGAGGAAGCGGCACGGGGTGCGGACGACGTGGAGGCCGGAGCCTCCACCTGGAGCGGAGCCGACTGGGCCAGGCCCTCGACGTCCACCTCGTCCTCGGGGGACTCGTACGAACCGGTCTCCAGGTGGCGCTGGCGCTCCTCGGCGGAGTGGATGCCGAGCGCCGAGCGGGTCTCGAAGGGCAGGAAGTCCAGCGCCAGGCGGCGGAAGATGTAGTCGACGATCGACTGCGCCATCCGCACGTCCGGGTCGTCCGTCATGCCCGCCGGCTCGAAGCGCATGTTGGTGAACTTCGAGACGTAGGTCTCCAGCGGCACGCCGTACTGGAGGCCGACCGAGACGGCGATGGAGAACGCGTCCATCATGCCCGCGAGGGTCGAGCCCTGCTTGGACATCTTGAGGAAGACCTCGCCCAGCCCGTCGTCCGGGTAGGAGTTGGCGGTCATATAGCCCTCGGCGCCGCCCACCGTGAACGAGGTGGTGATGCCGGGACGGCCCTTGGGGAGGCGTCGGCGGACCGGACGGTACTCGATGATCTTCTCGGCCTCGGGCTCGGCCTGCTCGACGGGCTTCTTCTCCTCCTCCTTCTTCTTGGCGGAGAGAGGCTGGCCGACCTTGCAGTTGTCGCGGTAGATCGCGAGCGCCTTCAGCCCCAGCTTCCAGCCCTCGAAGTAGATCTCCTCGATCTCCTCGATGGTGGCCGACTCCGGCATGTTGACCGTCTTGGAGATGGCCCCGGAGAGGAACGGCTGAGCGGCGGCCATCATCCGCACATGGCCCATCGGCGAGATGGAGCGCTCGCCCATGGCGCAGTCGAAGACCTCGTAGTGCTGGGGCTTCAGCCCCGGCGCGTCGATCACATTGCCGTGGTCGGCGATGTGGGCGACGATCGCCTCGACCTGCTCGGGCTGGTAGCCGAGCCGCTTGAGCGCCTTGGGGACCGTGTTGTTCACGATCTGCATCGAGCCGCCGCCGACCAGCTTCTTGAACTTGACCAGCGCCAGATCGGGCTCGACGCCCGTGGTGTCGCAGTCCATCATCAGGCCGATGGTGCCGGTCGGCGCGAGCACCGACGCCTGGGCGTTGCGGAAGCCGCTCTTCTCGCCGAGGCGGATCACGTCCTGCCACGCCTCGGTGGCCGCCGCCCAGACCGGGGTGTCCAGGTCGTCCATGCGCTTGGCGACGGCGTTGGCGTCCGCGTGCTGCTTCATGACGCGCTTGTGGGCGTCCGCGTTACGGGCGTAGCCGTCGTACGCGCCGACGACAGCCGCCAGCTCGGCGGAGCGCTTGTAAGACGTGCCGGTCATCAGGGAGGTGATGGCTCCGGCCAGCGCGCGCCCGCCGTCGCTGTCATAGGCGTGGCCGGTCGCCATCAGGAGGGCGCCCAGGTTGGCGTAGCCGATGCCCAGCTGACGGAAGGCGCGGGTGGTCTCACCGATCTTCTCGGTCGGGAAGTCCGCGAAGCAGATGGAGATGTCCATCGCGGTGATGACCAGCTCGACGACCTGGGCGAAGCGCTCGGCGTCGAAGCGCTGGTTGCCCTCGTCGTCGTCCTGCAGGAACTTCATCAGGTTGAGCGAGGCCAGGTTGCACGAGGAGTTGTCCAGGTGCATGTACTCACTGCACGGGTTGGAGGCGGTGATCCGGCCCGACTCCGGCGAGGTGTGCCAGTGGTTGATGGTGTCGTCGTACTGGATGCCCGGGTCGGCACAGGCCCAGGCCGCCTCCGCCATCTTCCGGAAGAGGGACTTGGCGTCGACCTCCTCGATGGCCTCGCCGGTCATCCGGGAGCGCAGTCCGAACGCCGAACCCGACTCCACGGCCTTCATGAACGTGTCGTTCACACGGACGGAGTTGTTGGCGTTCTGGTACTGGACGGACGTGATGTCGTCCCCGCCCAGGTCCATGTCGAAGCCCGCGTCACGCAGGGCGCGGATCTTCTCCTCCTCCTTCACCTTGGTCTCGATGAAGGCTTCGACGTCCGGGTGGTCGACGTCGAGGACGACCATCTTGGCGGCGCGGCGGGTGGCCCCACCGGACTTGATCGTTCCGGCGGAGGCGTCGGCCCCGCGCATGAAGGACACGGGCCCGGAAGCGTTGCCACCGGAGGAGAGGAGCTCCTTGGAGGAGCGGATGCGGGAGAGGTTCAGGCCGGCGCCGGAACCGCCCTTGAAGATCATCCCCTCTTCCTTGTACCAGTCCAGGATCGACTCCATGGAGTCGTCCACGGACAGGATGAAGCAGGCGCTGACCTGCTGCGGCTGCTTGGTGCCGACGTTGAACCACACCGGCGAGTTGAAGCTGAAGACCTGGTGCAGCAGGGCGTAGGTCAGCTCGTGGTCGAAGATCTCCGCGTCGGCGGGCGAGGCGAAGTAGCCGTGCTCCTCGCCGGCCGCGCGGTAGGTGTGCACCACGCGGTCGATGAGCTGCCTCAGGCTCGCCTCGCGGTCCGGGGAACCCACCGCGCCGCGGAAGTACTTACTCGTGACGATGTTGACCGCGTTCACCGACCAGAACTCGGGGAACTCGACGCCACGCTGCTCGAAATTGACCGAACCGTCGCGCCAGTTGGTCATGACGACGTCACGACGCTCCCAGACCACCTCGTCGTACGGATGCACGCCGGGGGTGCTGTGGATGCGCTCGATACGCAGACCCTTGTTCGCCTTGCTTCCCTTGGAGCGGGAGCCTCGTGCCGGGCCGCTCGTCGTCTCTGTCATTCCGCCTCCCTGTACGGGCAAAAACGCCCTGATGTGCCCATTTCTTCCCAGGCACGGTGTGTCTGTCTTCCACCCGGGCGCGCACTGCGCCCCGGGTACGTCTGCGCCGCCGGTCAGTCGGCAGCGATGGCCGGCGCGGGGGCCTCCGCGGCCCCGTCGGCACCGGATCCGCGGTCGCGCGCGGGAGGCCGTTGCTGGTCACGCAGCTCCGTGACCGCCGCCTCGAAGTCCTCGAGCGAGTCGAAGGCGCGGTAGACGGAAGCGAAGCGGAGGTAGGCGACGAGGTCGAGCTCCTGGAGCGGGCCGAGTATGGCGAGCCCCACGTCATGAGTGGACAGCTCGGCGCTGCCGGTGGCGCGTACGGCTTCCTCCACCTGCTGGCCGAGCTTGGCGAGGGCGTCCTCGGTGACCGGGCGGCCCTGGCACGCCTTGCGCACACCCGAGATGACCTTGTCGCGGCTGAAGGGCTCGGTGACCCCGCTCCGCTTGATCACCATCAGCGACGCGGTCTCCACAGTGGTGAAGCGACGCGAGCAGTCGGGGCACTGGCGGCGCCTGCGGATCGAACAACCGTCGTCCGTGGTCCGGCTGTCCACCACACGGCTGTCGGGGTTCCTGCAGAAGGGGCAGTGCATGGCTCCGTACCCTCCCTCACCCTTATGAACGGCGCATGGCTGCATAGCCTCGACCGGACCGGAAGGCCCGGTGAAGCGGCCACAAGCATAGGCGAAAACCTCGGCGATGAATCACCAGGGACCACAACCTGTAGGTGGCTTGGATCCATCAAACCACTAGATCTGGTGTCTGGCACTCAACAGGACCGGGTGGCGTGTCACAGTCCGGGAGCAGGCACGAGACTACGCGAGCCACCGTCCTCACGGATTCACGGGGGTCGGAGTGGGAGACTGGAGACCACCGGACGAGCCCCCCGGAGGCTCGGCCTATACACCCAATCCTGTGATCGCGTCAGCCGATCTACGAAATTTCACTCGAACGTGTGTTTGGCGCAACCTTTCGAAAGCAACTACCGTTGTCCAGCTAGGGAGAACATCTCGAGAGGGGCCCGTCGTGACGACCACCGCAGAGAGCACCACCATCACCACTCAGGAGCGCTCCCAGAGCAGGCTCGAACAGGCGCACGCGATGAACCAGACGCCCACCGTGAACGACGCCACGAACACGGAGGGCCAGAAGCCCTCCCGCGCCCTACCCGGACGACCTCCAGGCATCCGGGCGGACAGCTCTGGGCTGACCGACCGGCAGCGCCGCGTCATCGAGGTCATCCGCGACTCTGTGCAGCGGCGCGGCTACCCACCGTCCATGCGGGAGATCGGTCAGGCGGTGGGGCTCTCCAGCACCTCGTCCGTGGCCCATCAGCTGATGGCTCTGGAGCGCAAGGGCTTTCTGCGGCGGGACCCCCACCGTCCCCGGGCCTACGAGGTCCGCGGCTCCGACCAGCCCAGCGCACAGCCGACGGACACCACCGGCAAGCCCGCCGCCTCCTATGTGCCCCTCGTCGGCCGGATCGCGGCCGGTGGCCCGATCCTCGCCGAGGAGTCGGTCGAGGACGTCTTCCCGCTCCCCCGGCAGCTGGTCGGTGACGGCGAGCTGTTCGTCCTCAAGGTGGTCGGCGACTCCATGATCGAAGCCGCCATCTGCGATGGCGACTGGGTGACGGTGCGCCGTCAGCCCGTCGCCGAGAACGGGGACATCGTCGCCGCGATGCTCGACGGCGAGGCCACGGTGAAGCGCTTCAAGCGTGAGGACGGCCATGTGTGGCTCCTCCCGCACAACGCCGCGTACCAGCCGATCCCGGGCGATGAGGCGACCATCCTGGGCAAGGTCGTCGCCGTGTTGCGGCGCGTCTGACGCAACGGATCGAGGTGCACCCCTAGCGTGCCCAACGACCGGGCCCCGGGACCACTGCGCCGGTTCCGGGGCCCTGCTGTGCTCAGCGACAGAGCACGGCCGCTCTGGTCATGCCCCGTCGGCCTTGGCAGCGGCATCGATGGCGGCCAGCGAGCGGCGCACCTGGTTGCGGTCGGTGGTGTACCAGAAGTCCGGCATGGACTTCCGCAGGAACGAGCCGTAGCGCGCCCGCTCGACCCGGGGGTCCAGGACGGCGACGATGCCACGGTCCCCGGACGCCCGGACCAGCCGTCCCGCACCCTGCGCCATCAGCAGCGCGGCGTGGGTCGCCGCGACGGCCATGAAGCCATTGCCTCCGGCTTCCTCCACCGCCTTCTGACGGGCGCTCATCAAGGGGTCGTCAGGACGGGGGAAGGGCACCCGGTCCATGACCACCAACTGACAGCTGGGGCCCGGCACATCGACCCCCTGCCAGAGGGAGAGGGTGCCGAACAGGCAGGTCTCCGCATCGGCGGCGAAAGCGCGGATCAGCTCGCCGAGGGTCTCCTCACCCTGGAGCAGGATCGGCACGTCCAGACGCCCCCGCAGCTCCTCGGCCGCCGCCTGCGCGGCCCGCATCGACGAGAACAGCCCCAGGGTGCGGCCTCCAGCGGCCTCGACCAGCTCGGTGAGTTCATCGAGCATGTCGGAGCGGCTGCCCTCCCGGCCGGGCTGCGCCAGATGCTTGGCGACGTAGAGGATCCCCTGCTTCGCGTAGTCGAACGGTGAGCCGACATCGAGGCCCTTCCAGCGCGGGGCGACGTCCCCCTCGCCCTCGGGGTCCTGGGGGCTCTCGGGCTTGAGGCCCAGGGACGCGGCCACACCGTTGAAGTCCCCGCCGAGTTTGAGGGTGGCGGAGGTGAGCACCACCGAGCGGTCCTCGAACAGCTTCTCCCGGAGCAGCCCGGAGACCGAGAGCGGGGCGACGCGCAGCGAGGCGCCGAAGCGGTCATGGCGCTCGTACCAGACCACGTCGAACTCGGAACCCTCCACGATCCGCTCGGCCACCTGGAGGATGCTCTCCACCGAGCCGAGGGCCTGCTTCCGCACGGCGTCCTCGTCCTGGACGGAGGAGTCCCGGGTGGTGCCCAGTGCCGAGATGACCGTGCGCGACGCGTCGCGGAGCGCCATGAGGGCGTAGCCGAGATCTTCCGGGATCTCCTCGAGACGGCCGGGCAGGGCCAGCTCCATCAGACGCTCGAAGGTCTCCGCGGCGGTCTGCAGGGCATCCGCCGCCTTCTCGTTGACCAGCTTGGCGGCACGCCGCACCGCGCGGTTGACCTGGCCAGGGGTGAGCTCCCCGGTGGCGACGCCGGTGACACGGGAGACCAGCTCATGGGCCTCGTCGACGATCAGCACCTCATGACCGGGCAGCACGGGTGCGCCCTCGATGGCGTCGATGGCGAGGAGGGCGTGATTCGTGACGACGACCTCGGCCAGCTTGGCCCGCTCACGGGCCGCCTCGGCGAAACACTCCGCCCCGTAGGCACATTTGGACGCGCCCAGACATTCCCTGGAGGTCACGGAGACCTGTGACCAGGCACGGTCGGAGACACCGGGGGTGAGGTCGTCGCGATCGCCCGTCTCGGTCTCATCGGCCCAGTCGCGCAACCGCAGCAGATCCTTGCCCAGCTTGCTGGTGGGCGCCGCGGCCTCGAAGGGATCGAACAGACCGGCCTCGTCGGCGTCCTCCTGCGGCACTCCCTCATGGAGACGGTGCAGACACAGGTAGTTCGAACGGCCCTTGAGCATCGCGAACTCGGGGCGCCGGCGCAGCAGCGGGTGCAGTGCCTCGACGGTGCGGGGCAGGTCCCGCTCGACGAGCTGGCGCTGGAGGGCGAGGGTCGCCGTGGCGACGACGACCCGCTCGCCCTGCGCGAGCGCGGGGACGAGATAGCCGAGGGACTTACCGGTGCCGGTGCCTGCCTGCACCAGCAGATGGGAGCTGTCGTCGATCGCCTCCGCCACGGCTTCGGCCATGGCGGTCTGGCCAGGGCGTTCGGCGCCGCCGACGGCGGTGACGGCGGCGTGGAGCAGATCGGCGAGGGGAGGCGAGGACGATTCAGTCATAGGGCTGCCAGCCTACGGGGCACCACCGACATCGCTCTCCCCAGTCCGCACGGTGGCCGATGGATCCGTACAGGCTTTTCGCCGGGGCGGAACGGAATCGGCGTGAGCGGTGTATCAGAAGCAGAGACGCACAGCGGAGCCGATGCGTCACAGGAAGTCACCGGATGTGGGAGGGCAACGCTGATCATGGAAGGCAACCCGGGTGAAGGCGGATCAGGGAGTACGGATCGGGGCAGGGCGGATCAGAGAAGGGCCGATCAGAGGAGGTGGCGCAGGGCACGGTCGCGGAGCATCAGGGCCGCGCGCTTGCCCGGGAGTTCCACCTCCGCTGAGAAGCGGAAGCCCGCTCCGAGGAAGGCCGCGATAGAGGGGGTGTTGCGCAGATCCGGCTCGGCCACGACACGGGCGCAGGACGGACGGTGGTCGAGGACGAGATCGGCGGCAGCGCGCAGCAGTGTGGTGCCCAGACCCTGGCCTCGGTCGCTGACCCTGCCGATGAGGAGATGGATCCCGGTGTCATGCGGCCGGGCCGGGTAGTACCGGGCGAGCGGATCCAGATCGGCGCGGTACAGCTCCCAGTAGCTCATGGGCACCCCGTCGAGGACGCCGAGGCAGGGCACGCTTCGGCCATCACCCTCGAGCTGGCCGCCCAGGTGGCTCGCGGTGGCTTCGTCGGGACCGTCCAGCTCCCAGAAGGCGGCGACGGCGGGGTCGTTCATCCACTGGGCGATCAGCCGGAGGTCACGCCCGATGCGCACGGGGACGAGCTGGAAGGCGCCCGCCGAGGTGCTGGTGGGGCCCCACCCGGAGATCTGGTCCAGCAGGTCCGGACGACTGTCGGTCTCCGCCCCGGCGAGGTGCCCGTCACCGAGGTGTGCGGCGTCCTCCTCGTCCTGGCGCAGCCGCAGGTCGATGGTGTCGTCGGTCTCGGAGCTCGTGGTGGACTCGGTGTGCGGCACGGCGACGCTCTCCTCTCATGGGTCTCGGGCTCGTGGTGGTTCTCCGGCACGGCGTGGGGAGCGTGATGCGGTGTGGCCATGGCCGTGGGGCTGATCGGTGCGAGGGCATGTCCATGAGCGCGCGGCGAAGGGCGTTGTTGGCGAGACGCTTGTCGCTCGGGGACGTCATGGCGCAGGCAGGACAGCGGCGGCGGCCGATACGGCAAGGGGGTTGGTGATGGTGACGTAGACCGACTGGGTATCCACCGGGCCCACGAGTTCGTCCAGGCCGTGCAGCCGGGTGTGGAGATTGGCCTTGCAACGAAGGGTGGGTGTGTCGAGGAGCCGTGCGGGCAGTGGCGAGCGGGTCCGGTCAGGACCGGACGCCGCAGCGCCGAGGAAGCGGCGGAACGCGGCCAGCAGGACGGGCTCGTCCACGAGGCGCTGTGATCCGAACGCCCCGATCAGACCGAGGACATTGTTGATACCGAGGTAGTAGGCGAACCGCTCGTCGGTGACCTCGTCGGAGACGAAGGTGTCGCTGCGGGCTCCGATGCCCGGCAGCCGTCGTTGGAGTTCGGAGCGCCGGGACTCACGGAAGTAGTAGCCCTGGTTGTCCCGGTAGCGGCCGCCGACGGGCCAGCCGTCTGGGTCGAGCAGCACCAGCGTGTTCTGCTGATGGGCTTCCAGCGCGATACCGGCCTCTCCGTCCAGCCAGAGCACGGGGCGTACGACCGTGTGCAGATAGCGCAGGAACCACTCGGCGGCGACGGCCGCACCGGAGCGGCCGGTGCGGGCGGCGAGCCGGGCCACGAGGTGGGCGAGCCGGGAGCGCATCACCGGCTGGCCCGGCCAGGGCCGGAGGGCGATCAGTCCGGCGACGCACACCGCGTCGTCGCCCGGTCCGAACGGGTTGTGCCGGATGGCGACATCGATTCCGGTCAGCGGTTCCCCGTCCGGCCCGTCGACCGCGAGCCAGGCGGGGTCCCTGACGATGTCGAAGCCGGGGAAGCCGGAGAAGGCCGCCCGCCACTGCTCGGCCAGTCCGCTGCGGAGCAGCCGATGGACCTCCACACCGCGGTGGAGTTCCTTGCGCAGGTTCTCACGACGGGAGTTGGTGATCCGGAGACCGAGGGAGAGTTTGAGCATCGCGGGCGCACCGGGCCGGTACACGGTGCGCACCGAGGACGTGGGGCTCCAGTGGGCGCCTGAGGGCCCCAGGTCATGCAGTACGCCCGTGTCGAAGAGCTCGGTGACGGCGGGGCGGTGCCTGATCTCCCGGGCCTGCCAGGGATGAAGGGGCAACGGGATGGTTCCGGGCGGAAGTTGAAGGCCACTGCCCGCGAGGGAGAGGGCGAGTCGCTCGGCGGGGACGGTCCGGCCCCGCTCGGTCCAGGCCGACTCACAGACCAGCGCCGATCGGTCCACGGCGATCCAGTGCAGAGGGAAGGAACCGTGCGACTCCGGTGAGCAGAGGGTCGATTCGCTGTCGGAGAGCCCCTCGCGGCTCTTCGGGGCGGGATGGAGGGGGTGACCGAGGACGAGGGACTGCTCCGCGCTGAGAAAGGGGGTGTGCGCACCGGGGTCGGCCGGTACGGCTCGACGGTGGGAGAGGAAGGCGGCGGTGCGCCGTACGGAATCCGCGACCCGGCCGACGAGTTCGGTGCCGTCCGCGTCGGGGTCGTCCCGGCGAGCGCCATAGGCGGCTTCACGGGTGAGCAGCGCCGCCAGGGTCACCGCGCCGACGGAGGGTGCGTCATGGGGACCGTGCTCCAGCACCGGCGGCCCGAAGCGGTGCCAGCCGGTGGGCGACCAGTAGCGCAGAGGGACGAGCAGGACGGTTCCGCTCGCGGCGAGGGGGATACGGAGGGTGTCGCCGTCGGGGCACGGGGTGCCCTTCTCCCGGACCCAGCAGCGCAGCAGGTTCTCGACACCCGCCGCGTCGGCCGCGACCTGTGGGTCGGGGTCATCGAGCGGGTCGGGAGCCACCGCCGGGAGGCAGCCGGAGGCGGGCAGACTCCGGCCGCCAGGGCGCGGGGCGCTCGGGCGCGGAGCGAGGGGTGCCAGAGACGGGGGTCCGGACGGGGGCGGGGGCAGGGGCACCTGGGAGCTTCGGCCTGGAGCACCTGGCTCCTGGCGCGGCAGCGTCCCCGCCGCCACTCCCGGATTCGCGGAAGACGGTGTTCCGGGCACGGGAGGCAGAACGAGGGCCGGGGGCGGCACCGCCGTGGGCGGCGTCGTGAGCGGCACGGGTGGCGCAGATGACGCGGTGGTCCGCGCTGTGGAGGGAACCACGGCTCCCTCCCCCGCCGTCCGCGCGACGGGGGACGGCAGAACCACCGGCGGCACGGCGACCGGCGGTTCCCCGGCACGCGGCCCTTCCGTCCCCGGCCCCTCGGGTCGCGACCCGTCGGCTCCCGGCCCACCGCCGGCTGAACCGCCGGTGCCCGACGCTTCTGTGGGCGGCGCTCCTCCCGGAGAGCCCTCCGCCGCGCCACCGTGGGGCGGAGAGGTCGCCGTGGTCACTGTCCCCGTCGGGGATGGCTGTGCCGGTGGGACGGGACGGGCGGGACGGCGGCCCGGGGCACCGCGGCCGGTCGAGGGTCCGGCCTCTGGTTCCGGCTGGGGACCCGGCTGGGAAGGAAGGGGGTCTCCCCCGAGGGAGTGCGGCATGGTGGGTTCGGCTCGGGCATCACGTCGGTCGGTCCGTGGGCCCGGTGCCTGCCTCCTTCGCTGGTGCGGTGGGGGTGCGGGAGTGCGGTGCGGGACACGTCACCGGTGGTCGCCGACGAACGGGGCCACGGCGGAGGGCCGTTCGGGACCGGGGCCGAGGCCAGAGCCAGGGCCGAGGCCAGGGGCTCCGGCGGTGCGGATCGCGGCGTCGAGGGCGTCGGCAAGCCGGTTGAGCACCGCTTCGGCTTGTTCGTCGGTGATGGTCAGGGGCGGAAGGAGGCGGATCACCGCGCTGTGGCGGCCACCCAGTTCGACGATCAGGCCACGCTGCAGACACTCCTGCTGGACGGCCGCCGCGAGCATCGGCGCGGCGGGCCGGGCCCCGGGACGGCCGCTCCCCGGTCGTTCGGCTTCCGGCCGCTCGGCTCCTGGCCGCTCGACTCCCGGTCGTCCGGCTGCAAGCTGTTCGGCTTCCGGCTGTTCGGCCTCGGGGTTGACCAGTTCGAGGCCGATCATGAGGCCACGGCCGCGGACGTCGCCGATATGGGGGTAGCGCTCGGCGAGTTGGCGCAGACGGTGCAGCATGCGCTCACCGAGGGCGGCGGCACGCTCCGCGAGCCGGTTCTTCCGTACGTATGCGAGGGTCGCCGCACCGGCCGCCATGGCCAGCTGGTTGCCGCGGAAGGTGCCCGCGTGAGCGCCCGGGCGCCAGGCGTCCAGCGCCTCGTGGTAGACGACGACGGCCAGCGGCATGCTGCCGCCGATGGCCTTCGACAGCACCATCACATCGGGCACCACACCGCTGTGCTGCACCGCCCAGAAGGCGCCGGTGCGCCCGACGCCGGTCTGCACCTCGTCCACGATCAGCGGGATGGAACGGGCCGAGGTGATGTCCCGCATCCGCCGGAGCCAGCCGTCCGGGGCCGGGATCACACCGCCCTCGCCCTGCACCGGTTCCAGGATCATCCCGGCCGGGGCGCCGGCCCCGCCCTTGGGGTCGTCGAGGAGTTGTTCGGTCCAGCGCGCCGAGAGCTCCGCGCCGTGCTCCCCGCCCACGCCGAAGGGACAGCGGTAGTCATAAGGGAAGGGCAGCCGGGTCGTGCTCACCGAGGGGGCGCCGCCGGACGCGGCCAGCGCTCCGGCCGTCATTCCGTGGTAGGCACCGGAGAAGGCCAGCAGTCCGTCCCGGCCGGTGGCGGTCCGCACCAGCTTGAGGGCGGCCTCGACCGCGTCCGTGCCCGCCGGGCCGCAGAACTGCACCCGTGCGTGGCGGGCGAGCCCGGGCGGCAGGGTGCTGAACAGCTCTTCGGTGAAGGCGTCCTTGACCGGTGTGGCCAGGTCCAGGACCTGGAGCGGCGCACCCGAGTCCAGCACGCCCCGGATGGCCTCCAGCACCACCGGGTGGTTGTGGCCCAGCGCCAGGGTCCCCGCGCCGGAGAGACAGTCGAGGTAGCGGTGGCCGTCGGCTCCCTCGATCGTCAGCCCCCGCGCACGCACCGGCACGATGGGCAGCGCCCGCGCATAGGTGCGGGCGGCGGACTCCCGCAGGGCCTGGCGCCGCAGAATGCCCTGGGCTCCACTCCCGGTGCCCTCGGGCCCGTCCGGCAGGGGAATCGGCGGGAGTTCGGTCACGGCCATGACTCACGGTCCTCCTGCTGCTGAACGCCCTCCGACAGTCCCCCGTACGTACCAACGACGGGTCAGCCCCGGGATCACGGGCTGACCGAAGATCCTTGCCGTACGGGAACCACGGACCCGCCTTCAGCCGTCGTAGGCGGCACCGGCATAGTGGGAGACCATCCCGCCGTCGGGGCGGTGCATGACAAGTCCACACCGGACGCAGAGCAGCTCAGAACATTCAGGGGGAGTTCCACCGATGCCATCCACACGCCGACCCGCGCTGGCCGTGGCCGCGGTCACCGCCGTACTGGCGCTGACCGCCACCGCCTGCGACTCGTCGGACGACACGACCGAGTCCAAGGCACCGGCATCGTCGGGCCAGGAGAGCACGGGTGACATCAAGCTGCCCGACAACCTCAACGACAGGCTCAAAAACCTCGGCGTCGACCTCGACGAGTGGAAGAACGGCGCCTGGAACAAGTGGAACAAGGACGACTGGCTGCGCGAGGCCGGTGACTTCATCAACCCGATCATCAAGGGTCTGTGGAAGCCGGACCGGATGCGGGACGCGCAGGAGCCCGATCAGCCCGTCGACGACGGTGACATCGATGACCAGGGTGTGACCGACCCGGACCCGAAGCCGGTCACGGCCAAGGAGGTCAGCCACCCCTACAGCGGCAAGGTCCCCTACGCGGGCAAGGTCTTCTTCGACAGCCCCGAGGGTTCGATGGTCTGCTCCGCGACCGTGGTCAAGGACCCCGCGCACCCCGGCAAGTCCAACATGGTGTGGACCGCTGGCCACTGTGTCCACGCGGGCAAGGGCGGCGGCTGGTACAAGAACCTGATGTTCGTGCCGTCCTACAACGACGCCGGTAAGGCGGCGGCCGAGCTCAAGAACGCCACCAAGGAAGAGCTCGCGCCCAAGGGCGTCTGGTGGGCCGACTGGGCGCAGACCTCCTCGCAGTGGATCGACAACGGCGCCGCGGTCGGCGGCAAGGGCGCTCCCTACGACTTCGCGGTGATCCACGTGAAGCCGGAGAACAGCGGCGGCAAGTCGCTGGAGGAGACGGTCGGCGGCGCGCTGCCGGTCGACTTCAACGCCCCGGCGGTGAAGTCCATCAAGAACATCACGGCCACCGGTTACCCGGCAGCCCCGCCGTTCGACGGCCAGAAGATGAACCAGTGCGCGGACAAGCCGGGCCGGTTGTCGCTGGACGCCAAGCAGCCGACCATGTTCCGCATCGGCTGCACGATGACCGCCGGTTCGTCCGGCGGCGGCTGGGTCGCCACCGGCTCCGACGGCAAGCCCGCGCTGGTGTCCAACACCTCCATAGGCCCGTCCAACGCCACCTGGCTGGCCGGTCCGCACCTCGGCCCCGAGGCCAAGGGCGTTTACAACGCGGTGAGCAAGAAGTTCGCGAACCAGTGAGCCGGAGAGATCCGGAGAGATCCGGAGAGATCCGGAGAGCCGGGCGATCGGAAGAGCGGGAGGACCGGTGACCCGCGGCATCCGGTGAGCCGGTAGGCGCCTGGCGGGCCCGCTCGCCACGCGCCCCGGCGCAGCGCATCCACCACATGGGCGAGGGCCCGCCCCCGGATCTTCCGGGGGCGGGCCCTCGTCGTAGCGGAGAGCGGGGAGCAGGGAGCTACTGCGACGCGGACGCCGTCGGCGCGTAGCGCTTCAGCTCGGCCGCCAGCTCCTCGTGTACCCGCGCCCTGAGCAGCGTGCCCTCCGCGGTGTGCTCCTCGGAGATCACCTCACCGTCGGCGTGCGTACGCGAGACCAGCTTGCCCTCGGTGTAGGGCACCAGGGCCTCCACCTCGACCTGCGGCCGCGGCAGCTCCTCGTCGATCACGGCGAGCAGCTCGTCGATGCCCTGCCCGGTTCGGGCCGACACCGCCATCGCCCGCCGCTCCAGACGCAGCAGCCGCTGGAGGACCAGCGGGTCCGCCATATCCGCCTTGTTGATCACCACGATCTCGGGCACCTCGACGGCGCCCACCTCGCGGATCACCTCGCGCACGGCGGCCAGCTGCTCCTCCGGCACCGGATGCGAACCGTCCACCACGTGCACGATCAGATCGGCGTCGCCGACCTCCTCCATGGTGGAGCGGAACGCCTCCACGAGGTGGTGCGGCAGATGGCGTACGAACCCGACGGTGTCCGCCAGGGTGTAGAGCCGCCCGCTGGGCGTCTCCGCCCGCCGCACGGTCGGGTCCAGGGTGGCGAACAGCGCGTTCTCCACCAGGACACCCGCCCCGGTCAGCCGGTTGAGCAGCGAGGACTTACCCGCGTTGGTGTATCCGGCGATGGCGACCGAGGGGACCTTGTTCCGCCGGCGCTCCTGCCGCTTGATGTCACGGCCGGTCTTCATCTCGGCGATCTCGCGGCGCATCTTCGCCATCTTCTCGCGAATGCGGCGCCGGTCCGTCTCGATCTTGGTCTCACCGGGACCACGGGTGGCCATACCGCCGCCCGAGGAGCCGGAGCCACCACCACCCATCTGCCGGGACAGCGACTGACCCCAGCCGCGCAGCCTCGGCAGCATGTACTGCATCTGCGCGAGCGAGACCTGTGCCTTGCCCTCACGGGACTTGGCGTGCTGCGCGAAGATGTCGAGGATCAGGGCGGTGCGGTCGACCACCTTGACCTTGACGACGTCCTCGAGATGGATCAGCTGGCCGGGGCTCAGCTCACCGTCGCATACGACGGTGTCGGCACCGGTCTCGATCACGATGTCGCGCAGTTCCTCGGCTTTGCCGGAGCCGATGTAGGTGGCCGGATCCGGCTTGCTACGGCGCTGGATGACCCCGTCGAGCACCAGCGCGCCCGCGGTCTCCGCGAGGGCTGCCAGCTCGGCCAGGGAGTTGTCCGCGTCGTGGACCGTACCGGACGTCCAGACGCCGACCAGCACCACACGCTCCAGGCGCAGCTGCCGGTACTCGACCTCGGTGACGTCCTCGAGCTCCGTGGAGAGTCCCACCACGCGCCGCAGCGCGGCACGCTCGGAGCGGTCGTACTGATCGCCGTCACGCTCCTCGTCGATCGCGTGACTCCAGGCGACGTCCTCTTCCATCAGGGCGTCGGCCCGAAGGCTCTCGGCGGTGCGCTGCCGGTCCTGCGGAAGGGAAGAGGAGTGGGTCAAAGGAATCCTTACGTCGTGGGACATTCTCTCTCGACAACGCGTGACGGGGCCGCGGGATTCCCGCGTCCGGCCGCGACGCCGACCCCTCGATGGTCCCACGGGGTGGCCGGGGCGTCACTCGGGTTTCACGGGCGGACGGAGGGCGTGGCGCCCCCGCGCGCCCGTCTATCCCCGTCCCCCGACCCGGTTCCGCCCGCCGCTCCCACCCCGGTTCCCGGCCCCGTACGCACCTTCCGGCCCGCCTTGGCGTCCGTTCCCGTCCCCGTCTCGGTCCTCGGCGCGGCCTTCCACGTCGGACGGCCCGGCATCGGCGGTGTCTTCGTCCCGTACAGCCAGGGGTTCAGGAATCCGGCCACGTCCCGGCCGGTCACCTCCGAGGCGAGACGCGTGAAGTCCGAGGTGGAGGCGACTCCGTCCCGGTGCCGGACCACCCACTGCCGCTCCAGCCGTTCGAACGCCTCCCGCCCGATGTGCTGCCGCAGCGCATAGAGGACCAGGGCGCTGCCGTCGTAGACCACCGGGCGGAAGATGCCGATCTGCTGGCCGGGTTCGGCGGGCCTGGGCGCGGCGGGTGGCCCTCCGGCGGCGCGCCAGCCGTCGGACTGCCGGTACGCCTCGCGCATCCGCCGTTCCAGGCTCGCCTTGCCCCGCTCGTCCGCGTAGAGCGCCTCGTACCAGGTGGCGTGCCCCTCGTTGAGCCACAGATCCGACCAGCGGCCCGGGGCGACGCTGTCGCCGAACCACTGGTGCGCCAGCTCATGCACCATGATCGATTCGAGGTACCAGCGGGGCAGGCCATGGCCGGTGAACAGACCGCGCTCGAACAGCGACAGCGTCTGTGTCTCCAGCTCGAAACCGGTGCTGGCGCCCGCGATCAGCAGACCGTAGGTCTCGAAGGGGTACGGTCCGGCCTTCCGCTCCATCCAGGCCAGCTGCCCCGGGGTGCGCGCCAGCCAGGGCTCCATCCGCTTCCGGTCCGCGACGGGCACGACATCGCGCACCGGCAGTCCGTGCGGCCCGGTGCGGCGCAGGACGGCGGAGCGTCCGATGGAGACCTGGGCCAGTTCGGTGGCCATGGGATGGGCGAGGCGGTACGCCCAGGTGGTGCGCGCCCCCTTGCGCACCCGCTCCAGCGGCAGGCCGCCCGCCACCACCGTCAGGTCGCGCGGGGCGGTGACCCTGATGGTGAACCGGGCCTTGTCGGACGGATGGTCGTTGCAGGGGAAGACGCGGTGGGCGGCGTCCGCCTGGTTGGCCATGGCGAGACCGTCGCGGGTGCGGACCCAGCCGCCGTTCGCCGTGTCGCGCGGATCGCTGGTGTGCCGGACGGTGATCGCGAAGGTGTCGTCCGCGCCGATCGGCTCGGAGGGAGTGATCACCAGGTCCTCGGCGGCGGTGGTGAAGCGGGCCGGGGCACCGTTGACCCGGACGGAGCGGACACTGCCCTCGGCGAAGTCGAGATTGATGGTGGGCAGCGAGGTGGTGGCGCGCGCGGAGATCGTGGTCACGGCGCCCAGCGGACGGTTCGCGCGCCGGTAGTCGAAGGCGAGGTCGTACGCGGAGACGTCGTACCCGGGGTTCCCGAGGTTCGGGTACAGCGGGTCACCGATGCCCAGGGCCCTCGGTCCCCGGGAGTCCCCCTGGCCCGATGCCGTGATCCGGCCCACCGCGGAGGACGGACCGAGCGCGATCAGCGCGACGGCCACCGAGACGGCCGCGAGGGCGGTCCTGCCGCGCCCGGATCGGGGCGAGGGCCGCGGGCGTCGCCCCGGGGAATGGCTCATGCCCTACGGCTACCAGCGCCCCGGCACGGGCGCAGTTCCACCGGACCCGGATCCACCCGAAGGAGTTGCGGAAAGCCGCGGAGCCCGGTACCTGCACACCAATCCAGGGACCGCGAGACAGAGGGGTGTGGAGGGTGAAAGTCCGGTCGCGGAGGGGTGCGGTCAGGAGCGAGCGCCCGCCATGCTCCGGCTCTCCCGCGTCACGTCGTAGACGCCGGGCACATTGCGCATCGCCCGCATCAGCGCCGGCAGCCGCCCCGCGTCGGACAGCTGGAGCGTGTAGGTGTGCCGGACCCGCTGCTCACGGGGCGGCTCGACGGCGGCGGCGACCACCTCGGCGCCCTCGGCGGCGATGGCCTCGGTGAGGTCGGCGAGCAGATGCGGACGGCTGAACGCCTCGGCGAAGAGAGTGACGCGGTAGTCCCCGCTTCCCTCGCTGTCGCCCTCGTCCGCCCACCGCACCCCGACGGTCGTACGCCCGGCCGCGATCATCCGCCCCACACCCGAGCACTGCTCACGGTGGACGGTCACGGCCCCGCCGCGCACCGCGAACCCGGTGACCGTGTCCGGCGGTACCGGAGTGCAGCAGCGGGCGAGCCGCACGGTGACGCCGGGCAGGTCGACGACGATGCCCGCCTCCCGGCGTCCGGCACCGCCCGCCGTGGTGACCACCCGGGCGGTCGGGGACACCGTGTCCTGCTCACCGTCGGCCTGCTGTTCCCCGCCGCGGTCCCGGGGCTGCTGGGTCTGCTGCTCGGGGTGGGCCGGATGGGCGGCCAGCCAGCGGTTGATGGCGATGCGCGCGGCGGGGGTACGGGCGTGGTCCAGCCACTTCGGCGACGGACCGTGCGAGGCCGCGTCCTTGGTGTCGGGGGCCATCAGCAGCTGGAGCGTGTCACCGTCGCGCAGCACCGTGCTGAGCGTCGCGATGCGGCCATTGACCCGGGCGCCGATACAGCCGTGGGCGTCCTCGCCGAACTGGGCGTACGCCGCGTCCACACAGCTGGCGCCCGCGGGCAGACCGAGGGTGCCCCCGTCGGACCGGAAGACGGTGATCTCCCGGTCCTGGGCGAGGTCGTCGCGGAGCGAGGTCCAGAAGATGTCCGGATCGGGGGTGGCGCTCTGCCAATCGAGGAGCCGGGACAGCCAGCCGGGGCGGGTGGGGTCGGCCCGCTCACCCTCCGGGGTGTCGGCGGTGTCGCTGGGGGCGTAGGGATTGCCGAGGGCGATCACCCCGGCCTCCGCCACCAGGTGCATCTGGTGGGTGCGGATGAGGATTTCGGCCACATCGCCGCCGCGCCCGGCGACCGCCGTGTGGAGCGACTGGTAGAGGTTGAACTTGGGGACGGCGATGAAGTCCTTGAACTCCGAGATGACCGGGGTGAAACAGGTGTGCAGTTCGCCGAGGACCGCGTAGCAGTCGGCATCCTCGGCGACGAGCACCAGCAGCCGCCCCAGATCGGCGCCGGTCAGCTCGCCGCGCTTGCGCCCGACCCGGTGCACCGAGACGAAGTGCCGTGGCCGGACCAGGACTTCGGCGGTGATGCCCGCCTCCTGCAGTACCCCGCGTACGTCCTCCGCGGCGTGGGCCAGCGGGTCGGGGCGGCCGGCGTGGGTCTGGAGGAGCTCGCGGGTGCGGGCGTACTCCTCGGGGTGGAGGATGGCGAAGACCAGATCCTCCAGCTCGGTCTTGAGCGCCTGGACACCGAGCCGTTCGGCGAGCGGGATCAGCACATCGCGGGTGACCTTCGCGATGCGGGCCTGTTTCTCGGGGCGCATCACGCCGAGGGTGCGCATGTTGTGCAGCCGGTCGGCGAGTTTGATGGACATCACCCGGACGTCGTTGCCGGTGGCGACGAGCATCTTGCGGAAGGTCTCGGGCTCGGCCGCCGCCCCGTAGTCGACCTTCTCCAACTTGGTGACGCCGTCGACGAGATAGCGCACCTCCTCGCCGAACTGCTCCCCCACCTGATCGAGGGTCACCTCGGTGTCCTCGACCGTGTCGTGGAGCAGAGAGGCCGTCAAGGTCGTGGTCTCCGCGCCCAGTTCGGCCAGGATCAGCGTGACGGCCAGCGGATGTGTGATGTACGGCTCACCACTTTTCCGCATCTGACCGCGGTGGGAGGACTCGGCGAGCACATACGCCTGGCGCAGAACGTCCAGATCCGCGCCCGGATGGTGGGCGCGATGGACCTTGGCCACATGCTCGATCGCGTCCGGCAGCCGACCGCGGGCCGTCGGCCCCAGCAGGGCCGCCCGGCTGAACCTGCGGAGATTGCGCAGGTCGAGGCGGGGGAGGCCGCGCCTGCGGCCGAGAGCGGCGTGATCGGTGGCCTCTGCGCTCATGGGCACCTCCGGCGGCGTCGAGCGTCAACCGGCGTGGGCACTCCCCCGGGGCCGGTGCTTGATGCTATCGAGCCCATCACGCACGGCCGACCGGCTCTCGCCCAGAGTGAAACGGATCACCCATTCGAGGGAGGTGTCAGCCGAGGGCCGTGTCCAGCCAGGCGGCGTCGAACTCCCCCTCGGCCACGATCACGGCAGGGCCGGTCATCTCCACCGTACCGTCAGGCCGCTCGCTGATGACAAGGCGCCCTCCGGGCACGTCCACGGTGTAGGTGACGGGGTGTCCGGTGACCGCGGGGTCAACTCCGTCGCGGCGCGCGGCGGCCACCATCACGGCGCAGGCGCCGGTGCCGCAGGAGCGGGTCTCACCGGAGCCGCGCTCGTGCACCCGCAGGGCGACGTGACGGGGGCCGCGGTCCACGACGAACTCGACGTTGGTGCCGTGCGGATAGGCCGCAGCGGGGCTCACGGCGGGTGCGGTGAACAGGTTTCCGGCGTGGCCGAGGTCGTCGACGAACGCGACGGCGTGCGGATTGCCCATGTTCACGTGGCGGGCGGGCCAGCTGCGCTCGCCGACCGTGACGGTGATCGCGCCCTCGGGGCCCGGCTCGGGCAGCAGGGCCTTGCCCATGACGACGGTGACCGCGCCCTCGCCGTCCCCGGCGGCCCCGTCCGTGCTGTCGGGTGCCTTGGCGATGTGGACGTGGCGGAGTCCGGCCCGGGTCGCGATCGTGAGGTCGCCCTCTTCGGCGAGCCCGGCCCGCTGGAGGTAGCGGGCGAAGACGCGCACGCCGTTGCCGCACATCTCGGCGATGCTGCCGTCGCCGTTGCGGTAGTCCATGAACCACTCGGCCCGGTCGGCCATCTCCCGCGCCTCGGAGTGCGCCGAGGACCGCACGACGCGGATCAGCCCGTCGGCACCGACTCCGGCGCGGCGGTCGCAGATCCGGGCGACGGCGGCCGGGGACACCTCGAGGTGCCCGTCCAGGTCGGGGACGATGACGAAGTCGTTCTCGGTGCCGTGCCCCTTGAGGAAGGGCAGCCGGGGCGTGGTGCTCATCCCTCGATCCTACGGGTGCGCCCCGGACGGCGTCGCCCGGCGCCCGGCGGGCGGACATGGCAGCGGCCGGGCCGCGAAGACCGGCAGGGCAGGACCTAGCGGAGGCGGGCGACCCGCCAGAACGTGAGCGCGGCGAGCACTGCCACGATCCCCACGTAGAGCAGGACGAAGCGCCAGTCGGGGCGGCGGCCGGAGCCCCGGGGCGGCAGACCGGGCCAGGTGTAGCCCACCCGGCGGGCCGCCATCAGGCCCCAGCCCGCGGCGCAGCAGCTGAGCAGCAGCCCCAGCATGGCCACCACCGCCCCGCCGTCGCCGAACTCGAAGGCGAGCGGGAACGCGAACATCAGCGAACCGAGGATGCCCAGGCCGACGATGGGCGCGAGCTGCCAGACCCGCAGTCTGCGCGGCGGACGGAGCTCGCGGAAGGACTCCTCGGACACCGGCTCACCGGGGTCGTCGAGAACCGGATCGCCGAGCACCACGTCGTCGAGGGCCGGATCGCCGAGGACCGGGGCTCCCGGCTCGATCGGTCCGGCGCCATCGGGACCGTCCGTGGTCAGTGGCCGCGGGTCGCCGAGCGGCGCCTGCTGTGATGCGTCACGAGGGCCGGCCTCCATCGCCACACGCCCTCCCAACTCCAGACACCGCGGCACGATCGGAGCTCGATGATGGCATGCCCGCGGGGGGCCGCATGACGAGCGGAGCGTCCCGATGCCATCACGTGATCAGGCTGTGACCGCCCGTTCAACCAACGCGAGCGCGCTCGGCAGCAGTTCCGCGCGCCGCTCGACGGCACCGCTGAGCCAGTGCACCCGGGGGTCCCGGCGGAACCAGGAGTCCTGGCGGCGGGCGAACCGCTTGGTGGCACGCACCGTCTCGTCCCTCGCCTCGTCCTCGGTGCACTGCCCCGCGAGGGCGGCGAGCACCTGCTGGTAGCCCAGTGCCCGGGAGGCCGTACGCCCCGACCGCAGCCCGAGCTCCTCCAGTCGGCGGACCTCCTCCACCAGACCGGCCTCCCACATCCGGTCCACCCGCAGCGCGATCCGCTCGTCGAGCTCGGGCCGCTCGACGTCGACCCCGATCTGGAGGGTGTCGTAGACGGCCTCATGGCCCGGCAGATTGGCGGTGAAGGGGCGTCCGGTGATCTCGATGACCTCCAGCGCCCGCACCACCCGGCGGCCGTTGCTGGGCAGGATCGCCCGCCCGGCCTCGGGGTCGGCAGCCGCGAGCCGGGCGTGCAGGGCTCCCGGGCCGTGCTCCTCGAGCTCGGCCTCCAGCCGGGCCCGGACCGCGGGATCGGTGCCCGGGAAGTCGAGCGCGTCGATGGCGCCGCGGACGTACAGGCCGGAGCCGCCCACCAGGACCGGGGTGCGGCCCTCGGCGAGCAGCCGGTCCATTTCCGCGCGGGCCAGCCGCTGGTACTCGGCGACGCTGGCCGCCTGGGTGACGTCCCAGATGTCCAGGAGCCGGTGCGGCACCCCCTGCCGCTCCTCCTCCGTCAGCTTGGCGGTGCCGATGTCCATGCCCCGGTAGAGCTGCATGGAGTCGGCGTTGACGACCTCACCGTCGAGGTGACGGGCGAGAGCGACGCCCAGATCGGACTTTCCGGCCGCGGTGGGGCCGACGACGGCGATGACTCGCGGCGGGTGGCCTGCTGTATTCACCGCACCAGTCTCCCAAACCCCCGAGGGGTTCCTCGAACGAGCGACGTGACGGGACACCGCCGGGTTCGTTGCCTGTTGCGAGATTCCTAGGACCGGAACGGGGAAACCGGTCTCCGCGAGCGCCGCAATGGGACGCTCCGAGCGGCACGGGATTTCGCCCACACGAGTAGGCTATGGAGTAGATATGGGCGTGTTTTCCAGGTTTCGTCGTAGGTCGAAGGAGGCGGGGCGCTCGTCCGAGGGGGCGCCATCCGAGAAGACCACGGCCGACCCCGTGACGGCGGAGCCCGAGTCCGGGACGGCCGCCGCCGAGGAGACGGCGGAGGCGGTGCGGAGCGAAGAGGAGACCGTGGCGGGCGAGGGTGCCGGGATCCCCAAGCAGCTGTCGGCCGAGGAGTCGGCGGACAGCGAGGCCGGCGAGAACGCCCGCACCTAGCCATTCGATGAGGGAAGGTGGCCCATGGGCCTGATGGACAATCTCAAGGCCAAGGCCGGTGCCATGAAGGGCAAGGCCGGCAGCTTCGCGCAGCAGCACGAGGCGAAGATCGAGCGTGGGCTGGAGAAGGCCGCCAAGACGGTCGACTCCAAGACCAAGGGCAAGTACACCGGCAAGATCGAAACCGGCACGGGCAAGGCGAAGGACGCCCTGAACCGCCTCTCCCACATGGACGAGCACGAGCACAAGGAAAAGGGCCGGAACGACGAGCAGGGCGGGGGCAAGACCTCCGGCGGCGAAGGGGTCTGACCCCCGCCCGCCCGGTCCCCGCCGGTGCGCGGCCGCGGAGCACCACGCCCCGTGGCCGCGCCCGCGCGTGCCCGGCCCGGCGTCCGGCTGCGGACCGGGGCTAGGACCAGTCGGCCACGAAGTACCCCACGCCGTACGGCGCCTCGTCATACCGCAACTCCCCCTTCAGCGCCGCCCCCTCACCCGCCCCCGCGAGAACGTGCAGCGGCGCGCGACCGGCTGCCTGGAGCTCCTCCGCCAGCTCCTCGTCCAGCGCGGCCAGGGCCGCGGGGTCGGCCGACCCCAGCGCCCGCGCCACCGCGGCGTCGAACGCCGCGGCCCGCTCGTCGAGATAGCCCGGGGCCTTCAGCGTCCGGCATGCGCTGCCATCGGCCATCACCAGCAGCGCCAGCCGCTCCGCCCCCGCGGCGAGCTCCCTTCCGACTTCTTTACACCGCTCGGCCGCGAGAGGTTCCCCCACACCCAGCCCCTCGACCGGTACGGCACCGTCCCACCCCGCGTGCTCCAGGAGCCAGGCACCGACCGCGAGCGACGGCGGCAGCGTCCGCCGCTGGCCAGAAGCGGTATCCGGAGCGGTATCCGGTACGGCCGGACCACCCAGCCGTACCTCGAGATCCACGCCGAAGCCGTGGAAGGAGCCGCCCGCCCCCTGGGGGTGGGGGCCCCGCCCGGCCGGGCCGGCGGGCCCCACCACGATCAGCCGCTCCGGCCGTACCGCCGCGACCGCCGCGATGGCCTCGGCGCACGCCGCGCGCAGCGGGTCCAGCTCGGGAGCGGCCCCGGCGGCGACCTCGGGCACCAGGAGGGGCGGGCACGGGCAGACGGCGGCGGCGATCAGCATGATCGGCAGCCTATCCGGCGTGTCCGCGCCGGGAGGCCGAGTGCGCAGCACCTCGGCCACCCCGGACCGGTGCGCCGGACCCCTCGCGTACGGGATCCGGTATGCCCGGCCTGCCGCTTCGCGAACGCGTGACGCCAGCCCCGCCCGGCCCCGCCCCCGTCGCGTCAGTCGCAGCCGCAGCCCGCGGCCGGTGCGGGCGCGGGGGCCGGGGCACCGATGGTCGGCAGCCCGAGCATGACGCCCGCGGGCTTCTTCTGCTCCGCCGCGTTCCGCCGCTCCCAGGCGTCGCCCGCGCGAGTGCTCCGCACCCCGCGGGTCGGGCCTTCGGCGAGCAGGTGGTGCGGGGCGGCGTAGGTGATGTCGACCGTGACCACGTCACCGGGGCGCACGGGCCCCTCGGGCCGGGTGAAGTGGACCAGGCGGTTGTCGGGGGCACGGCCGGACAGCCGCCGGGTGGCGTCGTCCTTGCGGCCCTCACCCTCGGCGACCAGCACCTCCAGCGTGCGGCCGACCTGCTTCTTGTTCTCCTCCCAGGAGATCTCCTCCTGGAGGGCGACCAGCCGCTCGTAGCGCTCCTGGACGACGGCCTTCGGGATCTGGCCCTCCATGTCGGCGGCCGGGGTCCCGGGCCGCTTCGAGTACTGGAAGGTGAACGCCTGCGCGAATCGGGCCTCGCGCACCACGTGCAGCGTCTGCTCGAAGTCCTCGTCGGTCTCCCCGGGGAAGCCGACGATGATGTCGGTCGAGATGGCGGCGTCCGGCATCGCGGCGCGCACCTTCTCGATGATGCCCAGGAAACGCTCCTGCCGGTACGAGCGGCGCATCGCCTTCAGCACGGTGTCCGAACCGGACTGGAGCGGCATGTGCAGCTGGGGCATCACGTTCTCCGTCTCCGCCATGGCGGAGATGACGTCGTCCGTGAAGTCCCGGGGGTGCGGAGAGGTGAACCGGACCCGCTCCAGACCCTCGACCTTGCCGCAGGCGCGCAGCAGCTTGCTGAACGCCTCGCGGTCACCGATGTCCGACCCGTACGCGTTCACGTTCTGGCCGAGCAGGGTGATCTCGCTGACACCCTCCGCGACCAGCGCCTCCACCTCGGCCAGGATGTCGCCGGGACGGCGGTCCTTCTCCTTGCCGCGCAGCGCCGGGACGATACAGAAGGTGCAGGTGTTGTTGCAGCCGACGGAGATGGAGACCCACGCGGCGTACGCGGACTCCCGCCGTGTCGGCAGGGTGGAGGGGAAGGCTTCCAGCGACTCGGCGATCTCGACCTGCGCCTCCTCCTGGACGCGGGCGCGCTCCAGGAGCACCGGCAGGCTGCCGATGTTGTGCGTGCCGAAGACGACGTCGACCCACGGCGCCTTCTTCACGATGGTGTCGCGGTCCTTCTGGGCCAGGCACCCGCCGACGGCGATCTGCATACCCGGCTTCCGCGCCTTGACCGGCGCCAGCCGGCCGAGATTGCCGTACAGCCGGTTGTCGGCGTTCTCCCGCACCGCGCAGGTGTTGAAGACGACGACATCGGCCTCGCCCTCACCGGTCTCCTCCGGCGCGCGCACGTAGCCCGCGCCTTCCAGGAGGCCGGAGAGCCGCTCGGAGTCGTGGACGTTCATCTGGCACCCGTAGGTGCGCACCTCGTAAGTCTTCGCACTCATCTCAATCGACCAGGGTACGGGGTCGTCCGCCTCCCCCGCCCCTCCCTTCCCGGGAGGAAGTTTGGCAGGATCGCGGTCATGGCCGTCACCCTTCCGCGTCTCGACCGGCGCCGCGCCCTCCAGTCCGCGGCTGCGGGCCTGGTCGTGCTCGCGCTGCTGCTGTGGTGGCTGCTGCCGGTCGGGGGCGGGAGCTCGCCCAGCGGGCGGATCACCTTCACCACCGGAGTCTCCACCGGGGTCTACGACACCTACGGCCAGATGCTCCAGCAGGACCTGGCCCGGGACCTGCCCGACGTGGACGTCGATCTGATCCAGTCCCGTGGCTCCCCGGACAACGTCGAGCGGCTGGCCGAGGGCAAGGCCACCTTCGCGATCGCCGCCACCGACGCCGTCGCCGCCTACCGGGGCGAGGGCGCGGGCCGGCTGCGGGCATGCGCCCGCCTCTACGACGACTACATGCAGCTGGTCGTCCCCCGGGGCTCCGCGGTGCGCTCCGCGCGGGACCTGCGGCACCTGAAGGTCGGCGTGGGCGACGACGGCTCGGGCGTCCAGCTGATCACCCGGGCGCTGCTGAAGGCCGCCGGGGTCGACTTCGACAAGGACATCACCGCGGTCCGGGCCGGGATCGACACCATGCCGAAGCTGCTGCGGCAGGGGAAGCTGGACGCCTTCTTCTGGTCGGGCGGGCTGCCCACCACCGCGGTGCGCACCCTGGCGCGCGCCTATCCGATCCGGCTGGTCCAGCTCGGCGACCTCACCAGCCGGCTGCACCGGCAGGGCGGGGTGACGCGCTACTACCGGGCGGCGACCGTGCCCGCCGACGCGTACGCGGACATACGCCGACCTGAGCCGGTCAAGACGATCGCCGTACCGAACCTCCTGGTCACCACGGACCGGGTGGACCCCGATCTGGCGGAGGGCGTCACCCGCACGGTGATAAAGAACCGGGACCGCATCGGGGCGCAGGTGCATGCCGCCCAGAAGGTGGACCTGCGGACCGCCGTCTTCACCGATCCACTCGCTCTGCACCAGGGTGCGGCGCGCTACTACCGCTCGGTCAAGCCTTAGCCGGTCAGGGCGGGCCCCGTCCCCGCCCCGGCCCACCCCCGTCCCGTCCCGTCAGGCGCGGACCTGTCCCGGCCCGGCCTGGGGTTCGGTGCGCGGGAGGGTGATGGTGACGCACAGTCCGCGCGGCTCGTTGGGGGCGTAGGAGATCGTGGCCCCGCCCGCGGCCAGCAGGGCGCGGGTGATGGACAGCCCCAGCCCGGAGCCCGAGACGTTCTGGTGGCGGCTGCTGCGCCAGAAGCGGTCCCCGATCCGCGCCAGTTCGTCCTCGGTCAGCCCGGGGCCGCCGTCGGCGACGGTGATCGCGACAGTGTCGCCCTCCGTGCGCGCCGAGACCTCCACATGGGCTCCCTCCGGCGTGAACTTCAGGGCGTTGTCCACCACCGCGTCCAACGCGCTGGACAGGGCCACCGGATCCGCCCAGCCGGTGACGGCCGCCGGGCCGGTGTAGGCGAGGCCGACCTCCTCGCGCTCGGCGACCGGGAGCCAGGCGCCGACCCGGTCGGCGGCCAGTTCGGCGATGTCGGTGAGGCGGAGGTCAGCGGCGGTGTGCTCGGCCAGAGCGAGGTCCAGCAGGTCGTCGAGGACGCTGGCCAGCCGCTTGCCCTCGGTGCGCACCGAGGCGATCTCCTCGTGCCCCGGCGGCAGTTCCAGCGCCAGCAGCTCGATCCGCAGCAGCAGCGCCGAGAGCGGATTGCGCAGCTGGTGGGAGGCGTCCGCGACGAACGCCCGCTGCTGTTCGAGGACTTCCTCGACGTTGTCCGCCATCTCGTTGAACGAACGGGCCAGCCGGCGCAGCTCAGGAGGGCCGGAGGCGGCCGCGACCCGCGACTGCATGCGGCCGGTCGCGATGTCGTGGGTGGCCGTGTCCAGGACCCGCACCGGCCGCAGCACCCAGCCGGTGAGCCGGAAGGCCGCGGCCACCGCCAGCAGCATCGCGGCGACCTCGCCCGCGCCGATCAGCAGCCAGCCGTGCAGGATGCGGGAGCGCATCTGCCCGGTGGGCGAGTCGGTGACGACCACGGCCACCACGTCCCCGTCCCGGACGACGGGGGACGCCACGGTGAGCCGCCCCCGCTGCCAGGGCCACACCTGGTGCGGATCGTGGCTGCGGCGCCCGGCGAGGGCCTCGTCGAACGCCTCGGCGCCGTCGCCGGTCCGGGGCAGCCGCCAGCCCTCGGGCGCCTCGGCCATGGGCGGGGCGTCACGGTCGCGGTAGAACACCCCGGCCTTGATCCCGTAGAGGTCGTGGTAGCGCCTGAGCTCGGACTGCAGGGTCTCCCGCCGCTCGTCCCCGTCGGGGGTGGCCTCGCCCGAGGGCCCGGCCGTGACGAACTGGGCCAGCGCCGCGAACCGCGCGGTGTCGTCGATCCGGTCGACGACCACCCGCTGCTGTTCCCGCGCGGCCAGGCTCCCGGCCAGCGGGAAGCCCAGCGCGAGCAGCACGCCCGCCATGAGGACGATGAGCAGCGGAAGGAGTCGAGTGCGCACCCAGGGTTCCCGTGGTCGTTCAGGGGGACGGGACGACGAGACGGTAGCCCACCCCGCGCACCGTCTCGATCAGCGCGGGCAACCGCAGCTTGGAGCGGAGGGAGGCGATGTGCACCTCCAGGGTGCGCCCGGTCCCCTCCCAACTGGTGCGCCACACCTGGCTGATGATCTGCTCCCGGCGGAAGACCACCCCGGGACGCTGGGCGAGCAGGGCCAGCAGATCGAACTCCTTACGGGTGAGCGAGACGGCCACACCGTTCACCAGCACCTGGCGGGTGGGCAGTTCGATGGTCACCGGACCGAGCCGCAGCGGCGGCTGGGGACCGGCCGCGGGCTCCTCGGCGGGCGGGGCGGGGTCCGACGGGACGGTGCGGCGGCTGACCGCGTGGATACGGGCCAGCAGCTCCATGGTGTCGTAGGGCTTCACCACGTAGTCGTCGGCGCCGAGGTTGAGGCCGTGGATGCGCGAGCGCACGTCCGACCGTGCGGTCACCATGATCACGGGGGTGGCTGTGCGCTTGCGTATCCGGCCGCAGACCTCGAATCCGTCCTGGTCGGGCAGGCCGAGGTCGAGCAGGACGACACCGAAGGGCGCACCGGTGTCGGGCAGCAGCGCCTGGAGCGCCTCCTCACCGCTGCGCGCGTGGGTGACGTCGAAGCCGTGCCGGGACAGCACTGCGGACAGGGCCGCGGCGACATGGTTGTCGTCCTCGACGAGCAGCAGTCTCACCGGATGCCCGCACCACCTTCATCGCTCGATTCATCACTTGGTCGCTCAAGGAATCACAAAAATTCATGGGAGGACTGGCGTCCCGTAGCCCCGGACCACGAACATGGCCACAGGGCATCCATGCCGATCGACGGCCGGTCGTCAAGACGCTTTCGGTCACACAGTGGTTTCCGTTATGTAGCCGGTACGACAAGGCCGCAACCCCTTTACGGAGCGTATCCGGCAGCGGCCATATCGTTATCCTCAATTTCAGCTCAGATGTAATGACGCTGGTCGCGACAGCTCATTAATGTCCTCCCAACCGAGGAGGACGGAGCGAGACGCCGATGAGCGAAGTATCGGTGACCAAGGACGCCACACCGGACGCGTTGGTTGCGCTGTCAGGAGTCAACAAGCACTTCGGCGCGCTGCATGTACTCCAGGACATCGACCTGACCATCGCCCGGGGCGAAGTGGTCGTGGTGATCGGACCCTCCGGGTCCGGTAAGTCCACCCTGTGCCGGACCATCAACCGGCTGGAGACCATCGACGACGGTTCCATCACGATCGACGGCAAGCCCCTGCCCCAGGAGGGCAAGGAGCTCGCCCGGCTGCGCGCCGATGTGGGCATGGTCTTCCAGTCCTTCAACCTCTTCGCGCACAAGACCGTGCTCGAGAACGTGATGCTGGGCCAGCTCAAGGTTCGCAGGACGGACAAGAAGGCGGCTGAGGACAAGGCCCGCAAGCTGCTCGACCGAGTCGGCGTGGGCACACAGGCGGACAAGTACCCCGCCCAGCTCTCCGGCGGCCAGCAGCAGCGGGTGGCGATCGCCCGCGCACTGGCCATGGACCCGAAGGTGATGCTCTTCGACGAGCCGACCTCGGCGCTCGACCCGGAGATGATCAACGAGGTGCTGGAGGTCATGCAGCAGCTCGCCCGGGACGGGATGACGATGGTCGTCGTCACCCACGAGATGGGCTTCGCGCGCTCCGCGGCGAACCGGGTGGTCTTCATGGCCGACGGGCGCATCGTCGAAGAAGCCGAGCCGGACCAGTTCTTCAACAACCCCCGCAGCGACCGGGCGAAGGACTTCCTGTCGAAGATCCTTCACCACTGATCATCTGATCACCCGGTGGCTCCCCCAGGCCGCCGACCTGTTTCCGCGATGACGCACTGAATCGACCTGAGACGACGTACCGATACGGCGTTCCGAACCAAGAGGGATGGCACCATGAGCATGCGTAAGACGGCCGCGGCGGCCACGGTGGTACTCGCGCTGGCAGCGACGGCGACCGCCTGTGGCGGAGACTCCGGCACCGCCGGTGACAAGCCGAAGGGCGGCGACGTCAAGAGCGGCACCTACAAGGTCGCCAAGGGCGTGAAGCTGGACTCGCCGACCCTGAAGAAGGCGCAGCAGCGCGGCAAGCTGATCATCGGTGCCAAGGCCGACCAGCCCTACCTCGGCTTCGTGGACACCGAGGGCAATCGCTCCGGTTTCGACATCGAGATCGCCAAGATGGTCGCCGCCGACCTCGGCTTCTCCGAGAAGCAGATCGAGTTCAAGACGGTCGACTCCAACGTCCGTGAGACCTCGATCTCCAAGGGCCAGGTCGACTACTACGTCGGCACCTACACCATCAACGACGAGCGCAAGAAGCAGGTCGGCTTCGCGGGCCCGTACTACGAGGCCGGCGCCGACCTCCTGGTCCGCAAGGACGAGAAGGGCATCACCGGCCCGGACAGCGTCAAGGGCAAGAAGGTCTGCTCGATCGTCGGCTCGACTCCCCTCCAGGAGATCAAGAAGTCGAAGTACGGCGCCAAGACCACCGAGCTCGGCAAGTACTCGCTCTGCGTCAAGCAGCTCCTCGACGGCCAGGTCGACGCGGTCACCACCGACGACGCGATCCTCAAGGGCTACGCGGCCCAGCGGCCCAGCAAGCTCAAGGTGGTCGGCAAGCCGTTCACCAAGGAGCCCTACGGCGTCGGCATGGACAAGGGCGACAAGGCGCTCCGCGACGCGATCACCGACGCGCTGGAGAAGCACATCAAGAACGGCGACTACAAGAAGGCGTACGACGGCACGCTCGGCAAGTCCGGCTCGTCCTACGTCGCGCCGAAGACCCCCCTGCCGCGCTACTGAGCCCGCACGTCACCGCGCCTGCCGGCTCCGGTCGGCAGGCCCCCGTTCGCCCTCGAAAGCCGGTGCGCTCCGCACGCCGCTGACCTGACCGCTACCGCGGAGAATCGATGAACGTACTCCTCGATCATTTGCCCGAGTTCCGTGAAGGGTTCCTGGGAACCCTCGCCATCACGGCGGCCAGTGCGGTGCTCGCTCTTGTCCTGGGCATTCTCATAGCCGGCTTCAGGGTGTCCCCCATCCCGCCGCTGCGCGCCTTCGGCACGGCGTGGGTCACCCTGCTGCGCAACACCCCCCTGACCCTGCTGTTCCTGATCGCGTTCTTCGTGATCCCCCAGATCTTCTTCCCGGGGACGAGCCCGTTCGTCCTCGCGACGGGGGCGCTGGGCTGCTACACGTCGTCCTTCGTCTGTGAGGCCGTGCGGTCCGGTATCAACACCGTGCCGCTCGGCCAGGCGGAGGCGGCGCGCAGCCTGGGGATGACCTTCTCCCAGACCCTGCGGATGATCGTCCTGCCGCAGGCCACCCGGACCGTGATCCCCCCGATGAGCAGCATCTTCATCGCGCTCACCAAGAACTCGGCCATCGCTGGCGCCTTCAGCGTCACCGAGCTGTTCAGCGTGTCGAAGCTGCTGAACGACAAGGGTTACGAGGTCGGCTGGATCTTCCTGTGGATCGCCCTGGCCTACCTGGTCATCACCTTCACCATCAGCGGTGCCTTCCGACTGCTGGAGCGCCGCCTGGAGGTGGCCCGATGAGCTCGAGTGTCCTGTACGACGCCCCCGGCCCCAAGGCCCGTGTCCGCAACCGGATCTTCTCGGTCGTCGGTGTGCTGGCCGTCCTCGGCATCGTTCTCTTCGCCGTACTGCGCCTCAATGCCAAGGGCCAGTTCGAGCCGGAGATGTGGAACATCTTCAACAACGCGGGTGTGCGCACCAATATCCGCGACGGTGTGCTCACCACGCTCAAGGTGTTCGCGGTGGCGGCGGTGCTGTCGCTGCTGCTGGGCGCCCTGCTCGCGGTCGGCAGGCTCTCGGACCACAAGCCGGTCCGGTGGCTCGCGACCAGCTTCATCGAGCTCTTCCGGGCCGTCCCCCTGCTGATCACCATCTACGCCCTGTGGGTGCTCTTCCTCACCTACAGGTCCGAACTGGGATTCAGCGGCGACAGCACCGCGTTCTGGGCCTTGGTCATCGGCCTGACCGTCTACAACGGATCGGTGCAGGCCGAGGTGTTGCGGGCGGGCATCAACGCGGTGCCCAAGGGGCAGCGCGAGGCCGCCTACGCCCTGGGTATGAGCAAGACCCAGGTCATGGTGACCGTTCTGATTCCGCAGGCCGTCCGGGCGATGCTGCCGACCATCATCAGCCAGCTGGTGGTCACCCTGAAGGACACCTCGCTCGGCTTCGTCATCACCTACGAAGAGCTGCTGTTCTCGCTCCAGCAGATGGCCGGGAACATCATCGTCAACGATGAGAACCCGTTCTTCCCGATGATCGTCGTCGGCGGTGTCATCTACATCGCGATGTGTATGGCGCTCTCCGCCCTGGCGACCTGGATCGAGCGGCGGGGCCGGCGCGCCAAGACGGGGATCCCGGTCGCGGACGCCACCCAGCAGCTGGCCGGCGGTGACATCGCGAACCAGACCCCGACGGATGTGCCGGTGGACCTGCCGGACGTCAAGTAGGTCCGACGACCGGAGTACACCGGGGTCCGCCAAGGGCGGTGGCGCACGCGCCACCGCCCTTCGTCGCTTGACGCGGGCACCCGCAGTCGGTTGCATGCCTTCTGTGATCGCACACCGGGTTTCAACTGCCAGTTTCCGTACGTCGCGTACGACCCGCAGGGCCACAGGAACCGCACCGTGGACCCGGTGATCATTGCCGGGGCGGGCCCGGTCGGACTCACCCTCGCCCTCGCCCTCGCACGCCACGACGTACCCGTCGTGCTCTTCGACGAGTCCGCGGGCGCCGACGAGAGCCGCCTCGCCCGCACCGTCGTCCTGCGTCAGGACACCGCCGCCCTGCTGGAACGGCTGGGCTGTCGCGCCGCCGCCCGCACCACGCCGTGGACCGGCTGGCGCACCATGCGGCGACGGCAGCTGGTCCGGCAGCTCCCGCTCGCCCCGGGCCCCCTCTTCGGAGCGGGGCGGTCGACCGGGCTGCCCGCCGCCCGCGACGGTGACGACGAGGGAGCCGAGGGCGGTTCCCCGGACGACCGGACCACCCCCGCGCTCTCCCCGGTACACCTGCCGCAGCACGAACTCACCCGGGCGCTGCGCGGCGCGCTGGCCGCGATCGGCGACGAGGACCTGGTCCGGATCGTCACCGGCACCCGGGTCGAGACCCTGGAACAGGACGCCCACGGGGTCAGCGTGCGCACCCGCGGCGCCGAGGCCACCTGGTGGCGGGGCAGCCATCTGGTCGGCTGCGACGGGCCCCGGTCCACCGTCCGCAAGGCCCTGGGGGTGCGCTTCCCGGGGCGTACGGCGGTGGAGCGGCACGCGGTCGCGGTACTGCGCGCCGGACTCCCCTGGCCCGGTGAGGCCCTGCTGCACCGCTCGCCGCCGTGGCGCAGCATCGACGCGGAGGTGACCGCGCGTCCGCTGCCCCGAGGCCTGTGGCGCGTCGACTGGCTGCTCCCGCCCGGCCGTGACCTCGTCACCCCCGATGCCCTGCTGGTGCGGGTGCGCGACACCCTCGCCGGGTGGTGCGGGGACACCGCGCTCCCCTATGAGCTTCTGGACACCGGTGTGCACACCGTGCACCACCGGCTCGCCCTGCGGTGGCGCGTGGGGCGGGCCTTCCTGGCGGGAGACGCGGCCCATCTGCTGGGCGCGCTCGGCACCCAGGGGCTGGAGGAAGGGCTGCGGGACGTCGCCAACCTCGCCTGGAAGCTCTCGCTCGCCTGGCACCACGGCGCCTCCGACACCCTGCTGGACAGTTATCAGACGGAGCGGCGCGGGGCCGTCGGCGCCCGGCTGCGCACCGCCGACCAGGCGCTGCCGCAGGTGCGGGCGTCCGGCGGCTGGCGCGCGGTACGGCGCAATGTGCTGCCGGGAGGGGAACGCGGACATGACGCCCTGCTCACCGACGGGCACCTCGGGGACGGGCCGCTGGGCGCGCCACCGGTCTACGGCCGTTCGCCGCTGACGCCCGCGCCACCGCCCGAGGGCGCGGTGGCGGTGGGGACGGCGCTCGGGGCGCCGGTCGCCGATGTCCCGGTGACGGCGCCGGACGGATCGGTCGTGACACTGCGGGAGCGGCTGGGCCGCGAACTGCTGGTGGTGCTGGTCGCCCCCGGGACCGGGGTGTGGGAGCGGCGCCACTGGATGCGGGCCGGGCTGATGCCGCGGCTGGCGGCCGCCGTCTCCACCCTGCCGATGCGGACCGAACTGCTGGTCGCCGAGGAGTACCCGGGGGCCCCGGCCCATACGGTGCTGCTGGTCCGGCCGGACGGCCATCTCGCCGCGGCCCTGTCCGGGGTCCGGCCCGCCGAGCTGTACGCGTGCGCGGACGCGCTGCGGGGCGGGGCAAGGGCACGGGACGAGGCGACCCGGGACACGGAGGCGACCGCGCGCCGGTAGGCGGGGGCGGTGCCGCCGGGCGGGAGGCGGCGCCGCGGCAGGCAGGACCGGGGCTGTGACCGCGGTCCCAGCCAGGTGCGGTTGACCTCCGCTTCCGGCGCATGCTTCACTGCGGAGCGTGACTGACACCTGCTTGCCTCGCTTCTGGCGGAGGGTCCATCTGGACCTGGTCCGCTACGCGGGCTGTGTGTGTCGTCCGTCCTGTTGATCCGCATGTCTCCCGCGCGGCGCGGCCGCGCCCCTTTCGCGATCACTCAGGACGGTCCCTGTGCCCGACGTACGCATTCCCTCGCCTGCTCCGGCTCCCGCCGCCCCGGCCGTCGTTCCCGCGCGCCCGGCCGCCGAGCCCGGTCCGGCGTCCCCACCCACCGAGGGCGATCTCCTCGCCTTCGTCCGCCGCACGGCCGCCGACGCCGCGCTGGTCGCCTCGCTCCCCCTGGACCCGGAGGGCCGCACCTGGCTGCGGATCGAGGGGCCGGGCGGCAGTGAGGCATGGCTGATCGGCTGGCCCCCTGGTACCGGCACCGGGTGGCATGACCACGGCGGCTCGCACGGCGCGTTCATCGCGGCCGCGGGTGAGCTGACCGAGCAGTCCCTCGCGGCACGGCTGCCCACCGAGGGCTGGAAGACCCTCGAACTCGCCGATGACGTGGACCGGGAGCGGCGGCTGCCCGCCGGAGAGGGCCGGGCCTTCGGCCCGCACCACGTCCATGAGGTGCTCAACCTGTCCACGACCCGTCACGCGGTCTCGGTGCACGCCTACTACCCGCCGCTGCCGCTGATGCGACGCTACAGCCGCACCGGGCACACACTGCGGCTGGAACAGGTCGAGCAGCCGGAAGAGTGGGGATAGGGACGATGAGCACCACACCACGGACCCGAGGGACGCGGCGCAGCGTCGACGAACTGCTGGACGAGGCCCGCGCCGAGCTCGACCGGCTCGGCCCCGTCGAGGCGGCGGCCGTCCAGGCCGCGGGCGGACTGCTGGTGGACATCCGGTACGCGGCCCTGCGGGACCGCGACGGGACCATTCCGGGCGCGCTGATCGTCGAGCGGAACGAGCTGGAGTGGCGGCTCGACCCGCAGTGCGACCACCGGTTGCCGGAGGCCGTCCATCACGATCTGCCGGTCGTGGTGGTGTGCAACGAGGGCTACGCCTCCAGTTTCGCGGCCGTCTCCCTACGGCAGCTGGGGCTGGACCGGGCGACCGATCTGATCGGCGGCTTCCAGGCGTGGCGCGCGGCCGGACTCCCCGTGGAGCCCCCCGCGCCCTCCTGAACCCCGCACGGGCATGACGTTCCGGCGCTGCGCGTTCCGGGGCTGCCTGGCATGGGGTGACGCGGCCCCGGATGTATGTGACCCGCACGGACTCCACCGGCCAAGGTGCCCTCACGGTCCGGGGATCCGGGCCGTCAGTTGTCCGGGATGTAGCCCTCCAGCAGCTCCGGGTCCTCCCCCTCTTCCTCCAGGGCTCGGCGCACCACACGCAGTGCCAGCCCCTCCGCATAGCCCTTGCGCGCCAGCATTCCGGCGAGCCGACGGAGCCGCTTCTCGCGGTCCAGGCCACGGGTCGCCCGCAGCTTGCGCTCGACCAGCTCGCGGGCGGTGCGCTCCTCCTGGTCGGCGTCGAGCTGCCCCATCGCATCGTCGATCAGGGTGGAGTCAACGCCCTTGGTGCGCAGCTCGCGGGCGAGCGCACGGCGGGCCAGCCCCCGGCTGTGGTGCCGGGACTCCACCCAGGCCGCGGCGAACGCGGCATCGTCGATCAGCCCGACGTCCTCGAACCGGGACAGCACTTCCTCGGCCGCCTCGTCCGGGATGCCCCGTGTCCGCAGCGCGTCAGCGAGCTGCTGACGGGTGCGCGCGGTCCCGGTGAGCAGACGCAGACAGATCGCCCGCGCCTGCTCCTCGGGACTGGGTGGCGGCCCCTGCCCGGCTTTCGACGGGGAGGGGGCGCCGCCGTCCGGGCGGGCCGGTCGCTCCGGACCGCCCGGATCCTGCGGCCATGCGGTCCGCCGGGTCATGGATCAGCTCTTGGCCGCGGCGGTCTTGGCCGCCTTGGCCCCGGACTTGGCCGCCGGCACGGGCGCGGCCTTCACCGGTGCGACGACCGGCTCCGCGCCGCCCGCGGCGTCCGCAACACCGGGCTCGGCCGCGGCCTCGGGCTTCACACCGATGCCGAGCTTCTCCTTGATCTTCTTCTCGACCTCGTTGGCCAGGTCGGGGTTGTCCTTGAGGAAGTTACGGGCGTTCTCCTTGCCCTGCCCCAGCTGGTCGCCCTCGTAGGTGTACCAGGCGCCGGACTTGCGGATGAAACCGTGCTCGACGCCCATGTCGATCAGACCGCCCTCACGGCTGATGCCCTGGCCGTAGAGGATGTCGAACTCGGCCTGCTTGAAGGGGGGCGCGACCTTGTTCTTCACGACCTTGCAGCGGGTGCGGTTGCCGACCGCGTCCGTGCCGTCCTTGAGGGTCTCGATCCGGCGGATGTCGATACGGACCGAGGCGTAGAACTTCAGGGCCCGGCCACCGGTCGTCGTCTCCGGGGAGCCGAACATGACACCGATCTTCTCCCGCAGCTGGTTGATGAAGATCGCGGTGGTCTTGGACTGGTTGAGCGCACTGGTGATCTTGCGGAGCGCCTGGCTCATGAGCCGGGCCTGGAGGCCGACGTGGGAGTCGCCCATCTCACCCTCGATCTCCGCGCGCGGCACCAGCGCGGCGACGGAGTCGATGACGATCAGGTCGAGGGCGCCGGAGCGGACCAGCATGTCCACGATCTCGAGCGCCTGCTCGCCGTTGTCCGGCTGGGAGAGGATCAGCGAATCGGTGTCCACGCCCAGCTTCTGCGCGTAGTCGGGGTCGAGGGCGTGCTCCGCGTCCACGAAGGCGACCGTGCCGCCCGCCCGCTGGGCGTTGGCCACCGCGTGCAGCGTCAGGGTCGTCTTACCGGAGGATTCCGGGCCGTAGACCTCCACCACGCGACCGCGCGGCAGTCCGCCCACGCCGAGGGCGACATCGAGAGCGGTCGACCCGGTGGGGATGACCTCGATGGGGTCGTTCGGCCGGTCGCCCATGCGCATCACGGCGCCCTTGCCGAACTGCCGTTCAATCTGTGCGAGAGCGGCGTCGAGCGCCTTCTCGCGGTCGTTTCCAGCCATGGGCTCCACCCGGTTTGCTTGAGTCGATCGCTTCACGTCCATGACGCTAGCGCCTGCCACTGACAAGCGGCCCGGACGTCCTCGGCCTGTGGATAACCGGGCCGGGACTCCATGAGAATGGATGTTCGATTTTCGTGTCAACCACGCCGCGACAGTGCGTGGCGTACCCGCGCCAGCGCCGAGGCGCCGCGCCGTCGCGTGCGTCCGTGCACCCGCGGATCGTCGGTCACGTCGTAGCGCTTGATGTACGCGCCGAGGAACGCCTGGAGCGTCGCGGTCGCCGGAATCGCGATCAGCGCGCCCACCGCGCCCAGCAGCGCGGTGCCCGCTATCACCGATCCGAAGGACACCGCCGGGTGGATGTCGACCGTCTTCGCGGTGATCCGCGGCTGGAGCAGGTAGTTCTCGAACTGCTGGTAGATCACGACGAAGCCCAGCACCCAGACCGCGAACCAGGGATTGACGGTGAACGCGATGAGCATCGGCAGGGCCCCGGCCAGGTAGGTGCCGATGGTCGGGATGAACTGGGAGATCAGACCGACCCACACCGCGAGGGCCGGGGCGTAGGGCACCGACAGGGTCTCCAGCAGAACGTAGTGGGCGATACCGGAGATCAGCGCCATCAGCCCGCGCGAGTAGATGTAGCCGCCGGTCTTGGCGACCGCGATCTCCCAGGCGCGCAGCACCTCGGTCTGGCGGGCCGGGGGCAGCACCGAGCACAGGGCGCGGCGCAGCCGCGGGCCGTCGGCGGCGAAGTAGAAGGCGAACAGGGTCACCGTGAGAACCTTGAACAGCCCGCCGAGCACCTGCGCCGAGACGTCCAGCACGTTGTTGGCGCTGTTCTTCACATAGTTCTGGAGCCAGTCCGAGTGGAGCAGGCTGTCCTGGACCTCCAGCCGTGACAGATCGGTGTGGAAGGTGTCGTTGACCCAGCTGACGACCTTGTCCAGGTACGCCGGGAACTCCTCGACCATGGTCACGATCTGGTCGGCGAGCATCGAGCCGAGCAGGGTGAAGAAGCCCGCCACGGAGATCAGGATGCCGAGGAAGACGATTCCGGTGGCCAGCCCGCGGCGCATGCCCCGCGCGGACATCCGGTCGACGGCGGGCTCTATCGCCAGCGCCAGGAAGAAGGCGATCAGGATGTTCAGCAGCAGCCCGGTCAGCTGGTCGAAGGCCCAGCTGGCGAGCCGGTAACAGCCCACCAGCGCGAGTGCCAGCACCATCGCGCGCGGCAGCCAGCGCGGCATGCGCGCGGACTCCGCCGCGGACGGCTTCTCGGGATTCACGGCAGCCGGAGCGGCGGCTGGGGTGCCGTCAGCACTGGGCGGGAGGGTCTCTTCGGTCGGGGCCACTGGGCAAGTGTGGCGTACATCCGCCGAAAAAATCCGGCCACCCCCTTATTGGCCGGAGCCGGAGCTTCCCCGGCCCGGCCGGGGCCGCCGCGCGGGCGGGTACCCGGGCGGCGGCCCAGGTCAGCGCTTGTCCTGGGGGACGTCCACCGCGGTGCACACCCCGCGCCACACCTCCTTGGCGCTCCAGCCCGCGTCCAGGGCCTGGTGCACGGTCCGCCCGCCGAGCTCGGACATCACATGATCGCGCGCGAAGGAGTCGGCGTAGGACTCACCGAAGTAGTCCGCCATCCGCTGCCAGAAGACCGTCAACCGCATGCGCCCAGTATCGCGCTCCCGGGGTGCACCGGGGCGTGAGCCCCCTGCCGGGGGTGCCCCGCGCCCTACGGTCTGACCATGGATCGATCCATGAGCCTCTCCTCGTCGCCGCCCTCCCCCTCCTCCGCTCTCTCGCGGGCCGAGCGGTTCGTGTGGCTGACCGCCCGGGTGCTGGAGCAGCGCCGCTTCGCGTATCACTTCCTGGACGGGGGCGCGGATGCGGTCGAGACAGCGCTCACCGCCTACCTCGCGCCGGACGGCGGTTACGGCCACGGGCTGGAGCCGGATCTGCGCGGACCGGTGAGCCAGCCGCTGCACGCCGTGCACGCGCTGCGGGTGCTCGACGGGATCGGGCGCTGCGGCGGGCAGCGGATCGAGCGCCTGTGCCGCTATCTGACGGCCGTGTCCACCCCGGACGGCGCGCTGCCGGTGAGCCACCCCTCGCTGCGCGGCTACCCGGCCGCCCCCTGGATCCCGCTGACGGACGATCCGCCGAGCGGACTGCTCACCACCGGTCCGGTGGTGGGGCTGCTGCACCGCAACGAGGTGTGGCACGCCTGGCTCTTCCGGGCCACCGACTTCTGCTGGGCGGCGGTCACGGCGCTGGCCGAGGGCGCGTCCGCGCACCCCTACGAGATCACGGCGGCCGTCGCCTTCCTGGACGGGGTACCGGACCGCGGGCGCGCCCAGGAGGCGGCGGACCGGCTGGGCCGCCGGGTGCGGGAGCGGGGGCTGGTGGCACTGGATCCCGGGCGCGCCGAGGAGGCGGCGGTACCCGGCCAGGGCGGCAGCGGGACACCGGCGCTGGTGCGCGACATCGCCCCGGAGCCCGGTTCGCTGGCCCGCCGGTGGTTCACCGACGCGGAGGTGGAGCGGTCGCTGGACGCCCTCACGGAAGCTCAGCGGGAGGACGGCGGCTGGCCCGCCCGCCGACGCGCGTGGGCACCGGGGGCGGCCCTGGAGACGCGGGCGGTGGCGACCCTGGAGGCGCTGCTCACCCTGCGCGCCTATGGGCGGGCGGTATGAGACCGCCCGCACACGCGTTCACAGGGTGCGGACGGCGGCGGTGACGATGACCGCCACGGCGACCACCACCAGGAAGGGGGCGCGCAGGATCAGAGCGAGCGCGGCCGCGCCGAGCCCGGCCGCCCGCGCGTCCAGCACCAGGTGCTGTCCGTCGGTGAAGGTCTGCTGGGCGGTCAGGGCGGCCAGCAGGGCCACCGGGAGCAGCGCCGCCAGCCGTCGGACGACCGGGCGCTCCAGGGCCCCGGCGGGCACCGAGAGGCCCAGCAGTTTGAACAGGTAGCAGCCGGCCGCGGTGGCGCCGATGGCGATCCAGGTGTTCATCCGCGCACCGCCTCCTGGGAGTCCTCCCGGCCGTCCTTGCCGCGCGCGGTGCGCCCGTGCACGGCGAGGACGACGGGGGCGGCGAGCGCGGCCGCGAGCACCGGCACCCCGGCGGGCAGCACCGGCTGGCAGACGAGGACGAGCAGCACGCCGAGTCCGGCCACGGCACGCTCCAGGGAGGAGCGGAGCATCGGGGCCAGCAGGGCGAGGAAGACGGCGGGTCCGGCGGCGTCCAGCCCCCAGCCGGCGGTGTCACCGAGCGCGGACGCCCCCAGGGCGCCGATCAGGGTGGAGAGGTTCCACAGCACGTACAGGGTCAGCCCGGTGATGGTGAACCCCAGACGTGCGGTGCGCCGGTCGGGCTGGGCGAGCGCGACGGCGGAGGTCTCGTCGATGACCCAGTGGGCGGCCAGGGGGCGCACCGCGCGGGAGAAGCCGAGCAGTCCGGACAGCCGCAGTCCGTAGAAAGCGTTGCGCGTTCCGAGGAAGAACGCACCGGCGGCGGCCGTGAACGGGTTGCCGCCCGCGGCGAGCGCCCCGACCAGGGCGAACTGCGAGGCACCGGTGAACACCAGCAGGCTCAGCGCACAGCTCTGCAGCAGGCTCAGCCCGGCGCCCGCCGAGGTCACGCCGAAGGCGAACCCGGAGAGTCCGACGGCCACGCCGACGCCCAGGGCGTCGCGGACCACGGCGGAGTCCGCCGGGGGTGCCGCGGACTCGGCCCGTAGGTCCGCCTGCTCCGCCCGCTCTTCCCGTTCTGTCGGATGAGTTCGTTCTATTCGCTCTGAGTGTTCCGTCTGCTCTCGCTGTTCTGGCACATCCCGCACGCTAGGCGAGCGCGTCGGGACCGTTCTTGTACGTTCTTGCGCGCTCGCGGCGGTAGGCACCCGGCGGCACCCCCACGATGCGGGTGAAGTGCCGGTGCAGATGGGGCTGATCGGTGAACCCGACGGTGACGGCCGCCTCCGCCGGTGCGACCCCGTCGTCCAGCAGTCGGCGGGCCCGCCGTACCCGGGCGTCGGTCAGCCAGGTGTGCGGCGGCATCCCGTAGGCGGCCCGGAAGGCGCGCAGCAGGGCGAACGGCCCGGTGCCCAGCTCGGCGGCCAGCCGCTCCAGGGACGGCGGATCGGCCATCCGCTCCTCCAGGAGCGCACGCGCGCGCACCGCGATCCGCGCGCCCGCGGTGGGCGTCGCGCGCGCCGGGAGCGGACCGCCATGGTCACGCAGCAGACGGGCGACGGCGACGCGCAGCAGACTGTCTGCGGCCAGCGCGTTGCCCTCCTCGGCGGCCCGGTGCACCTCGGTGATCAGCCGGGCGGTCCGCGGATCGTCGACCACGGCGGCCCCGAACCCGGCCGCGCCGCGGAGGGAGGTGATCTCGGTGGCGATGGCGGCGACCACGTCCGCCTCCGGGTACAGCACGCTGTAGCTCCACCCCTCCGGCACCCCGGCCCGTCCGGTGTGCGGGGTATCGGGATTGATGAGCGCGAGCCCGCCGGGCCCGGTCCGCTCCACCGTGCCGCGGTGGTGGAACTCCTCGACGCCCTCGGTGATCGCCGCGATCACGAACGTCTCGTGGGTGTGCTGGACGAAGGTCTTGTGGATGTAGCGGGCACGGAGCAGGTCCACCCCCGGCAGCGGGGGATACCGCCAGTGCCGCGCGCTCTCACCGGTGCCCATGCCCTCCATTGTGCGGCCCGCCCGGCCACCGCTGACCAGCGGATCCGCTCGGCTGTCAGTGGCCCGGTGCACGATGGGGGACATGGCAGGCTCGGCGCTCGACGGATTCTCCCCGGCCACCCGCGAGTGGTTCACGGGTGCCTTCACCGCGCCCACGGCCGCGCAGGAGGGGGCCTGGCGGGCCATCGGCGCGGGGTCGGACGTGCTGGTCGTCGCGCCCACCGGTTCCGGCAAGACGCTGGCCGCGTTCCTGGCCTCCCTGGACCGGCTGGCCGGTGAGCCCCCGCCCGCCGAGGCCAAGAAGCGCTGCCGGGTGCTCTACGTCTCCCCGCTGAAGGCCCTCGCGGTCGACGTCGAGCGCAACCTCCGCAGTCCGCTCACCGGTATCCGCCAGGAGTCCGTGCGGCTGGGCCTCCCCGAGCCTGAGATCAGGGTGGGCATCCGCTCCGGTGACACCCCGGCCGCCGAGCGCCGGGCCCTGGCCGGCCGCCCGCCGGACATCCTGATCACCACGCCCGAGTCGCTGTTCCTGATGCTCACCTCCGCCACCCGGGACGCGCTGCGCGGTGTGGAGACCGTCATCCTGGACGAGGTGCACGCCGTCGCGGGCACCAAGCGCGGCGCCCATCTCGCCCTCACCCTGGAGCGGCTCGACGAGCTGCTGGACCGCCCCGCCCGCCGCATCGGGCTGTCGGCCACCGTGCGCCCGGTGGACGAGGTGGCGCGCTTCCTGTCCCCGCGCCGCGCCGTCGAGATCGTCCAGCCGCCCTCGGGCAAGGAGTTCGACCTGTCGGTGGTCGTCCCGGTCGAGGACCTGGGCGAGTTGGGCGGCTCCCCCGTGCAGGACGGGGAGACCGGTGAGCGCCCCTCCATCTGGCCGCATGTGGAGGAGCGGATCGCCGATCTCGTCCAGGCCCACCGCTCCACGATCGTCTTCGCCAACTCCCGGCGGCTGGCCGAGCGGCTGTGCAACCGGCTCAACGAGATCGCCTATGAACGCGCCACCGGCGAGGCGGCGCCCGAGGACCACTCCCCCGCCGAGCTGATGGGCGGGTCCGGGGCGGCAGCGGGCGCGCCCCCGCTGCTGGCCCGTGCGCACCACGGCTCCGTCTCCAAGGAGCAGCGGGCACTGGTCGAGGAGGACCTCAAGGCCGGGCGGCTGCCCGCCGTGGTCGCCACCTCCAGCCTGGAGCTGGGCATCGACATGGGCGCGGTGGACCTGGTCGTCCAGGTCGAGTCCCCGCCCTCGGTGGCCTCCGGACTCCAGCGGGTGGGCCGGGCCGGTCACCAGGTGGGCGCGGTCTCCACCGGAGTGGTCTTCCCCAAGTACCGCGGCGATCTGGTCCAGTCGGCGGTGGTCACCGAGCGGATGCGGGAGGGGGCCATCGAGGCGCTGCGGGTGCCCGCCAACCCGCTGGACGTACTCGCCCAGCAGCTCGTCGCCATCACCTCCATGGACGGCTGGGACGTGGACGAATTGCTCGCCCTCGTCCGCCGGGCCGCTCCCTTCGCCTCGCTCCCGGAGTCGGCGTACACCTCCGTGCTGGACATGCTGGCCGGGCGCTACCCCTCCGACGCCTTCGCGGAGCTGCGCCCCCGTCTGGTGTGGGACCGCGTGGCCAATACGGTCACCGGGCGGCCGGGTGCGCAGCGGCTCGCGGTGACCTCCGGCGGCACCATCCCCGACCGCGGTCTTTTCGGCGTCTTCCTGGCGGGCGCCGACCCCAAGAAGGGCGGCGGCAGGGTCGGCGAGCTGGACGAGGAGATGGTCTACGAGTCGCGGGTGGGCGATGTGTTCACCCTCGGCACCACCTCCTGGCGGATCGAGGACATCACCCGTGACCGGGTCCTGGTCTCCCCGGCCCCCGGCGTCCCCGGCCGTCTCCCCTTCTGGAAGGGCGATCAGCTCGGCCGCCCGCTCGAACTGGGCCGCGCGCTGGGCGCGTTCCTGCGCGAGATCGGCGCACTGACGCCCGAGGCCGCCCGCGCGCGGCTGCTGGCCGCCGGGCTGGACGCGTGGGCCGCCGACAACGTCACCGCCTATCTCGACGAACAGCGCCGTGCCTGCGGCCATGTGCCCGATGACCGGACCATCGTGGTGGAGCGGTTCCGGGACGAGCTGGGCGACTGGCGGGTCGTGGTCCACTCCCCCTTCGGCGCCCAGGTGCACGCCCCCTGGGCGCTCGCCCTGGGGGCCCGGCTGTCCGAGCGGTACGGCATGGACGCGCAGGTGATGCACGCCGACGACGGGATCGTGCTCCGGCTGCCCGACGCCGATCTGATGGGCCTGGACCTCCTCGACGCCGATCCGGCACGGCAGGGCACCGAGTACGACACCGAGCAGTCGCCCGTGGGAGCCACCGACGCCGTCTTCGACAAGGGCGAGATCGGTGACATCGTCACCGACCAGGTCGGCGGCTCGGCCCTGTTCGCCTCCCGGTTCCGCGAATGCGCCGCCCGCGCCCTGCTGCTGCCGCGGCGCAACCCCGGCAAGCGCACCCCGCTGTGGCAGCAGCGCCAGCGCGCCGCCCAACTGCTGCAGGTGGCAAGCGAGTTCGGCTCCTTCCCGATCGTCCTGGAAGCCGTCCGCGAATGCCTCCAGGACGTCTTCGACGTCCCCGGCCTCACGGAGCTGATGGGCGATATCGAAGCCCGCCGGGTGCGGCTGGTCGAGGTCACCACCCCCGAGCCGTCACCCTTCGCCCGCTCGCTGCTCTTCGGCTATGTCGCCCAGTTCCTCTACGAGGGCGACTCCCCGCCGGCCGAGCGCCGCGCGGCCGCCCTCTCGCTGGACTCCCGGCTGCTGGCCGAGCTGCTCGGCCAGGCCGAGCTGCGCGAGCTGCTGGACGCGGAGGTCCTCACCGAGCTGGAGCGCGAGCTGCAGTGGCTCACCGAGGACCGCCGGGTCAAGGACGCGGAGAGCGTCGCCGATCTGCTGCGGCTGCTCGGTCCGCTCACCGGGGCCGAGCTGGCCGAGCGCGGCGCCGATCCGCGCTGGGCCGAGGAGCTGACGGCGGCCCGGCGCGCCATCCGGGTGCGGATCGCGGGCGAGGACCACTGGGCGGCCGTCGAGGACGCCGGGCGGCTGCGCGACGCCCTGGGCACCGCGCTCCCGGTGGGCGTGCCCGAGGCGTTCACCGAACCGGTCAAGGACCCCCTCGGCGATCTGCTGGCCCGGTACGCCCGCACGCACGGTCCGTTCACCTCCGCCTCGGCCGCCGCCCGCCTCGGCCTCGGTACGGCCGTCACCGACGGCGCCCTGCACCGGCTCGCCGCGAGCGGCCGGATCGTCCAGGGCGAGTTCCACCCGGCCGGGGTGGGCCAGGAGTGGTGCGACGCCGCCGTGCTGCGGCGGCTGCGCCGCCGCTCGCTCGCCGCGCTGCGCCATGAGCTGGAGCCGGTGCCCCCCGCGGCGCTCGCCGCGTTCCTGCCCCAGTGGCAGCACCTGGGGACCCACAGCCTGCGCGGTCCCGATGGGCTGGTGCGCGCGATCGAGCAGCTCCAGGGGGCGCCGGTGCCCGCCTCCGCCCTGGAGAAGCTGGTGCTGCCCTCCCGAGTCGGCGACTACACCCCCACGATGCTCGACGAGCTGACCGCCTCCGGGGAGGTGGTCTGGGCCGGGGCGGGCGCGCTGCCCGGCAAGGACGGCTGGGTCACCCTCCATCTGGCGGAGACCGCCCCGCTGTTGCTGCACACCCCGCACCCGTTCGAGGCGGGCCCGCTGCACCAGGCCGTACTGGACGCCCTGGCCGGGGGGTACGGCCTGTTCTTCCGCCAGATCGCCGAACAGGTCCGCGCCGCCGGGCACGAGTTCCAGGACCCGCAGCTCGCCGAGGCCGTCTGGGATCTGGCCTGGTCGGGCCGGCTCACCGGTGACACCCTGGCCCCGCTCCGCGCCCTGCTGGGCTCGGGCCGTACCGCGGGCTCGACCGCCCACCGCGCCAAGCGCACGGTCCCCCGGGGGCGCTACGGCGGCCTCGCGGGCCGCACCGGGCGCCCCACCGCCTCGCGCGGCGGACCGCCCACCGTCGCCGGGCGCTGGTCGCTGCTGCCGGAGCGCGAGGCCGAACCCACTCACCGGGCCCACGCCCTGGCGCACACGCTCCTGGACCGGCACGGGGTGGTCACCCGCGGCGCGGTCGCCGCCGAGGGCGTCGAGGGCGGGTTCTCCGCCGCGTACCGGGTGCTGGCCGCGTTCGAGGAGACCGGCCAGGCACGCCGCGGCTATGTGGTCGAGGGGCTGGGCGCCGCCCAGTTCGCGATGGACGGGGCGGTGGACCGACTCCGCGCGGTCTCCACGGCCCGTGACCGCGCCGCCGGCCCCGCCCCCGGCCCGGTGTTCGACGGACGGCCGGGTCCGTCCCCACGCGCCGTCGTCCTGGCCGCCGCCGACCCGGCCAACGCCTACGGTGCCGCGCTGCCCTGGCCCGATCCGCCCGCGGACGCGGGCCACCGGCCCGGCCGCAAGGCAGGGTCGCTGGTGGTGCTCGTCGACGGCGCGCTGACCCTGTACATGGAGCGCGGTGGAAAGACCCTCCTCGCCTGGCCCTCCGGCGCGGCCGAGGCCGACTCCCCGGAGGACGACGGCAGGCTGCGGACGGCCGTCGAGGCACTGGCCGGATCGGCCCGCGCGGGCGCCCTGGGCAGTGTGACCGTCGAGCGGATCAACGGCGGCGCGGCCCTGTCGTCCGCGGTCGGCCGCGTCCTGGAGGCCGCCGGGTTCCATCCGACGCCGCGCGGTCTGCGGCTGCGCCCCTGAGAGGCTGTCCATGCCCGAAGGAGACACCGTCTGGCAGACGGCACAACGGCTGCACAGGGCTCTGGCGGGCACCCCGCTCACCGGATGCGATCTGCGGGTCCCCCGGCTGGCGACGGCCGACCTCACCGGCCGCCGGGTCCTGGAGGTCGTCGCGCGCGGCAAGCATCTGCTGACCCGGGTGGAGGGAGGTCTCACCCTCCACTCCCATCTGCGGATGGACGGCGCCTGGTACGTGTTCGGCGCCGGGGAGCGGTGGCGCGGCGGTCCGCACCACCAGATCCGCGCCGTCCTCGCCACGGCCGAGCGCACCGCGGTCGGCTACCGGCTCCCGGTGCTGGAGCTGCTGCGCACCACCGAGGAGGACCGCGCGGTCGGTCATCTGGGCCCTGATCTGCTCGGCCCCGACTGGGATCCGGAGGAGGCGCTGCGCCGACTGCTCGCCGACCCGTCCCGGCCGCTGGGCGAGGCCCTGCTCGACCAGCGGAACCTGGCCGGGATCGGCAACGTCTACAAGTGCGAGCTGTGCTTCGTGCTGCGGCTCTCGCCCTGGCTGCCGATCGGCGACGTGCCGTCCCCCGAGCGCCTGGTGACCGTCGCCCAGCGGCTGCTGGAGGTCAACCGGAACCGCGCGGCCCGCATCACCACGGCGCAGTCGCGCCCCGATCGCAGGGTGTGGGTGTACGGCCGCCCCGGGCGCCCCTGTCTGCGCTGCGGTACGCCGGTGCGCGCCGCGGACCAAGGGCGCGCGGGCGAAGAGCGCATCACCTTCTGGTGTCCGCACTGTCAGCCGGGACCGCAGGGCCCGCCCCCGCCCGGCTCACGCTGATGCCCCCGCCGCCCTGATTGACGGTTCGTCAGATCCAGTCGTACCGTCACCCCATGACCGCCATACCGGCGTACGACCTCAGTTGTCGCACCGCCCTGGTCACGGGGGCGGCCGGGGGTATCGGACGGGCCACCGCCCTGCTGCTCGCGGCAGCCGGAGCCGCCGTCCACTGCGCCGACCTCGACGAAGCCGGGGCCCGGCGAACCGCCGAGCGGATCACCCTCTCCGGCGGTACCGCCCGCGCCCACGCACTCGATGTCGCCGACCGGGCCCAGGTCCGCGCCGTGGTCGAGGCCGTCGTCCGGGACGACGGACGACTGGACGTCCTGGCCGCCATCGCCGGGATCATGCACAGCAGCCCGGTACTGGAGACCGACGAAGCCGATCTCGACCGGGTCATCGCGGTCAACTTCAAGGGGGTGCTGTACGGCTGCCAGGAAGCGGCGCGCGCCATGATCACCCAGGGCACGGGCGGCTCCATCGTCACCATGGCCTCGGGCGCGATCGACACCGGCGCCCCGGGACTGCTCTGCTACGGCGTCACCAAGGCCGCCGTGGTCCAGCTCACCCGCACACTCGCGGCCGAGGTGGGCCGCCACGGCATCCGCGTCAACGCGGTGGCGCCCGGCTGGGTCCGCACCCCCATGACCGCGCGGAACAGCGACGAGGAGCAGCGGCTGGCCGAAGAACCCATGGCGCGGCGCACTCCGCTGGGACGGGTCGGCGAGCCCGAGGACATCGCCCACGCGGTGCTCTACCTGGCGTCCGGCGCCTCGGCCTTCATGACCGGCCAGATCCTGCGCCCGAATGGCGGAATCGCGATGCCGTGGTGACCTCCCGTCGCCAGCGAGCCCCACTTCGCCGCGGTGAGGGCCCGCAGTGCACCGGAAGCAGGCTCAGCCCCCAGCCGCCGACCGCGAGGGCGCCCTCCACCGGCCCGGCCGCGCCGGGCGACAGGGTCAGCCGTAAGACCGCCCACCACCACAGTCCCCCGAGAGCGAGCGCGAGCATCCACCGGACCGCCCGTCGGCCCAGGGTGCCGGCCCCTCCGACGGCTGCCATGACTGCCTCCTTCGAGCGACGCTAGACGCCTGTTCACACACGGCGGGAGGGCGCACAGGAGGCACGTCAGCGCGCGTCGGACACCCGGGCTCCCCCCAGTCTGCCCAGCCGGACCGCAGGGCGCACCCAGAGCGAAGCGCGCCCCCCGGCCATCGATGACCGAGGGGCGCGCGGACCGTCCCGGGGAACGCCGGGGACCGCAGATGGTGCGGCCACCGCCACGGGGGACGATGACCACACGGTGTGCGGGCGGCGGCCGCCCCTAGCCCCCGTTGACGTTCTCCGCCTGGAACATCCAGTGATGCTTCTCGAGATCCCGGGTGAGACCGATCAGGATGTCCTGGCTCACCGGGTCGGGATCGGCGGTGGCGTCGATGCGCTCACGCATGCGGGCGATCACGGACGCGAGGGCCTCGACCAGCGTCCGCACGGCTTCCTTGTCCTCGGTCCAGCCACCCTTGACCGCGCCGACGGCGCTGGTCTTGGCGACCGTCTCGGCCCGCCCGTCCGGAGCCACCCCGATCGCCGAGGACCGCTCCGCCACCGTGTCGGCGTGCGCCCGGGCGGTCGCGACGACCTCGTCGAGCTGGAGATGAACCGTGCGGAACCGCGGGCCGACGACCGTCCAGTGGATCTGCTTGCCCACCAGCGCGAGGTCCACGAGATCGACGAGGGCGCCCTGGAGGGCATCGCCGACGATCTTCAGACCTTCGTCCCCGAGCGGACTCTTGACCACAGTCATCCGCTTCCTCCTGTTCGACCGTTCAGCCCCCTTGATTACCTCTCACACCCCTGGGTGACCCGAAAGAGGCGGGACAAACATCGGGCCCCGGCCGGTGAGAACCGACCGGGGCCCGAAAAGCCGCAGGGCAGGGCCTGTACGTGGATCAGGCCGCCACGACGTCCACGGCCTCCGTGGGCGCCTTGATCGTCACCCGCTCCTCCGGGACACCCGTCACAGAGGACACGGATACGGGGTTGAGCATCGGCCGCATCGGCGCGGGCACCTTCTCGCCCGCCGCCGCCGACTCCGCCAGCTCCGCGAGCGACAGCTCGTCGCTCACCTCTCGCATCACCTGCGACATCCGTACGTCCAGGGCATCGCAGATCGCGGAGAGCAGCTCCGACGAGGCTTCCTTCTGCCCGCGCTCGACCTCTGACAGATAGCCGAGCGACACCCGGGCGGAGGAGGAAACCTCGCGCAGAGTACGGCCCTGGCGCTGGCGCTGCCGACGCAGCACGTCACCCAGCAGGCGACGGAGCAGAATCATCGCTGGCTCCCTCCTCGGACCTCGGATCCGGATCCTTCACGCCCCACCGTACCGCCTCCGGCTGCGCCCGTGCGGGGAGCGATGTCGTGTTCACTCAGGGCTGCAAACATCAAATCCCGCTGTGTTGTTCCGTATCCTGTGCCCCCGCTGTTGCGATCAATTCGCTGAACAGCAGCTTGACCGCGGCCTCCACGCTCTGTTCGCGGACGCCCGAGCGGTCCCCCTCCAGCCGCAGCGCGGCCGCCGCCACCCGGTCCGCGGGCCCGGCCACCGCCACGTGGACGGTGCCCACGGGCTGGCCGTCCTGCGGTGTGGGACCCGCCACACCGGTGGTGGCCACACCCCAGTCGGCGCCCAGCGCGCGCGTCACGCCCCGGGCCATCTGCCGCGCGACCTCGGCGTCCACCGCCCCGCGCTCGGCCAGCAGGGCGTCGTCCACCCCCAGCAGCTCGTGCTTGAGCGCGGTGGCGTAGGCGGTCACCGAACCGCGGAAGGAGCGGGACGCCCCGTCCACCGCCGTCAGCTCCGCGGCGACCAGACCGCCGGTGAGCGACTCGGCCACCGCGACGGTCTGCCCGCGCCGCTCCAGCAGCGCCAGCACCCCGGCCGCGGTGGCCCGCCCGGGCTCCGCCGGGCCGCCCTCCGCCGCGCCGCCGTTCATGGCGCGGGCTCCTGGGCCGCGCGGCCCGCCCGGCGCAGCACGATCGCCTGGCGCACGTAGTCGAGACCGGTGACGACGGTCAGCACCACGGCCACCGCCATCACCCAGAAGCGCAGGGTGGCCAGCGGCCCGGTCAGCGCCAGGATGTACATCCCCACCGCCGTGCCCTGCGCGAGGGTCTTCATCTTTCCGCCGCGGCTGGCCGGGATCACCCCATGCCGGATCACCCAGAACCGCATCAGTGTGATCCCAATCTCACGGAAGAGGATCACGCCCGTCACCCACCAGGGCAGATCGGACAGGGCCGAGAGACAGATCAGCGCCGCACCCATGATCGCCTTGTCCGCGATCGGGTCGGCGATCTTGCCGAAATCGGTGACGAGGTTGTACCGCCGGGCCAGATGGCCGTCGAAGAGGTCGGTGATCATGGCGATCGCGAACGCCGCCCAGGCGAACGAGCGCCAGGCCGGGTCGTAGCCGCCGTTGTGGAGCATCAGCAGCACGAACCCCGGCACGAGGACCAGCCGCATCATGGTGAGGATGTTGGCGATGTTCCACAGTCGGGCGGGCCGGACGGCCGCGGCCGTCCGGTGGTGGCCTCCCGCGGCGGAGGCCGGGACGCCTGTCATCTGGCCGCCTCCTCGGTACACGCGCCGCCACCGGATCCGTCCAGCGGCCGCAGCGGCTCCGCGACGAGGTCCACTCCCTCCGTCGCGATCACCTTGGCTTCGACGATACGGCCCACCGCGGGCTGCGCGTCCGTCCTGAGCAGGGTCTGCCCGTCGGTCTCCGGCGCCTGGTGGGCGCCGCGCCCCAGTACCGCCCCGGTCTCCTCGATCTCCTCCACCAGCACCTCGACGACCTCGCCGAGCCGCTCCTCGGCCCGCTGGGCGGTGAGCTCCTCGGCCAGCCGGGAGAGGTGCTCCAGCCGCGCGGCGACCTCGTCCGGGTCGACCTTGTTCTCGTAACCGGCGGCCTCGGTGCCGTCCTCGTCCGAGTAGCCGAACACGCCGATGGCGTCCAGGCGGGCCTCGCTGATGAAGCGCTCCAGCTCGGCCAGGTCCTCCTCGGTCTCCCCGGGGAAGCCCACGATGAAGTTGGACCGGGCGCCCGCCTGCGGCGCCTTGCCTCTGATCTCCTCCAGCAGGCCCAGGAAGCGGTCGGTGTCCCCGAAGCGCCGCATCGCGCGCAGCACTCCCGGGGCCGAGTGCTGGAAGGACAGGTCGAAGTAGGGCGCGACCTTATCGGTCGAGGTCAGCACGTCGATCAGCCCGGGCCGCATCTCGGCGGGCTGGAGGTAGCTGACCCGGATCCGCTCGATGCCGTCCACGGCGGCCAGCTCCGGCAGCAGCGTCTCCAGCAGCCGGATGTCCCCGAGGTCCTTGCCGTAGGAGGTGTTGTTCTCGGAGACGAGCATGACCTCCTTGACTCCCTGCTCGGCCAGCCAGCGGGTCTCCCCCAGCACGTCCGAGGGCCGCCGTGAGATGAAGGAGCCGCGGAAGGACGGGATGGCGCAGAAGGAGCACCGCCGGTCGCATCCCGAGGCCAGCTTCACCGAGGCGACCGGGCTGGAGTCCAGCCGGCGGCGCAGCGGGGCACGCGGCCCCGAGGCGGGCGCCACTCCGGCGGGCAGGTCCTCGGGCGGGGTGTCCTGGGCGTGGCCGGGCAGTGCCACGGCGGAGGCGTCCTGCCGCTCGGCGGGGCTGATCGGCAGCAGCTTGCGGCGGTCGCGCGGGGTGTGGGAGGCGTGGATGCCGCCGGAGAGGATGGTCTGGAGGCGGTCGGAGATATCGGCGTAGTCGTCGAACCCGAGCACCCCGTCGGCCTCGGGCAGCGCCTCGGCGAGATCCTTGCCGTAGCGCTCGGCCATGCAGCCGACGGCCACGACGGCCTGGGTCCGGCCGTGGTCCTTCAGGTCCCGCGCCTCCAGCAGGGCGTCGACCGAGTCCTTCTTGGCGGCTTCGACGAAGCCACAGGTGTTGACGACGGCGACGTCGGCTTCGGCGGCTTCCTCGACGAGCTCCCAGCCGTCCGCCGCCAAGCGGCCTGCGAGCTCCTCCGAGTCCACCTCATTACGGGCGCAGCCAAGAGTGACAAGGGCAACGGTGCGGCGTTCGGGCATGCGCTCAGACTACTTCGTCCCCTGCCCTGCCCCCGCTGCCAGGGCTCCCGATCACGGGCGATCAGCCCGCTTCGGGATCTCCCTTGGTGTAGCTCAGCCGCTGGACGGCTCCGCTGGTGCCCACCTTCTTCACTTCCTTGCCGTTCACGAAGAGCTTGATCGCCCCGGCATTCCCGAGCACCAGGTCGATGCGCTTGCTGTCGCTGAACGTCTTGGAGTCGCCCTCGCGCAGCACGCCCTCCTCCAGCAGCCGCCCGTTGTGATCCTGCGCGGAGATCCAGCTCTGCCCGCGCTCGGCGGTGAGCTTGACCGTGACCTTGTCCGCCGGAACGCCCGCGATGGCGCTGTCGGACGGCTCAGGGCGGTCCGGTTCGTCGGGCTCGGGCTTGTGACTCCGGCTGGGCGTGTGACTGGCCTTGGGCGAACCGGATTCCTCGGCGACCGTGGACCCGCCGTCACCGTCACCACCACTGAAAAGCGTGAAGCCGACGAATCCGACGACGGCCACGATGGCGGCGACCATCGCCGCGGTCCAGTTGGGGCGCCGGGGCTCGGGACGGATCCGCTCGGCCTCGAAGAGCGGGGCCGGGGCGGTCGGCACCGGCCGTCCACCATGATCGGCGTCAAATTGTGCGATCAGACCATCGGGATCGAGTCCGACAGCGCGCGCGAGCACGCGGATATGCCCCCGGGCATACACGTCGCCGCCACAGCGCGAGAAGTCGTCCTGCTCGATCCCCTGCACTATGGGGACCCGGACCCGGGTGGAGGTGCTGACCTCGTCGATGGTCAGCCCGGCGTCGATACGGGCTTGCCGGAGGGCGCTGCCGACGGAAGGCCGGTCGTTTTCGGGGGAGTTGCCGTCTTCGGGAAAGTTGCCGATGGACACGGGGGCGCCTTTCGAGCGTGTAGCCACCTGCTGGAGGTTCAGTCTAGGGGTGGGACGAAAGGGTCGGGCAAGCGGGAGGACGGAGTTTGTCCGCCATCGGGATTGCCCCGCAATCATGATGGTGCGACCTCACTCCGCCACCTCCCTCAACTTGACGTCTCGGCAGGGGAAACGGTTGCCTGCCGAATCCTTACGAATGAGCCTTACCGCGGATCACGTCCAGCACGCCATCCAATTCGTCCGGCTTCACCAGCACGTCCCGCGCCTTGGAGCCCTCGCTCGGCCCGACGACCCCCCGGGACTCCATGAGGTCCATCAGCCGCCCGGCCTTGGCGAACCCCACCCGCAGCTTGCGCTGCAGCATGGACGTCGAACCGAACTGCGTGGAAACGACCAGCTCAGCGGCCTGACACAGAAGATCGAGATCATCGCCGATCTCCTCGTCGATCTCCTTCTTCCTCCCCGTCCCGACCGTCACGTCCTCGCGGAAGACCGGGGCCATCTGTTCCTTGCAGTGCGTGACGACGGCCTCGACCTCGCGCTCGGTGACATAGGCGCCCTGCATCCGGACCGGTTTGTTCGCGCCCATCGGCAGGAACAGACCGTCGCCCTTGCCGATCAGCTTCTCGGCGCCGGGCTGGTCCAGGATGACCCGGCTGTCGGCCAGCGAGGAGGTGGCGAAGGCGAGCCGCGAGGGCACATTGGCCTTGATCAGTCCGGTGACGACGTCCACCGAGGGCCGCTGGGTGGCCAGCACCAGATGGATCCCGGCCGCGCGCGCGAGCTGGGTGATCCGGACGATGGCGTCCTCCACGTCACGCGGCGCGACCATCATCAGGTCCGCCAGCTCGTCGACGATCACCAGCAGATACGGGTACGGCTTGAGCTCCCGCTCGCTCCCCTCGGGCTGTTTGACCTCGCCCTTGCGGACCGCCGCGTTGAAGTCGTCGATATGGCGGAACCCGTAGGCCGCGAGGTCGTCGTAGCGCAGGTCCATCTCGCGGACGACCCACTGGAGCGCCTCGGCGGCGCGCTTGGGGTTGGTGATGATCGGCGTGATCAGGTGCGGAATGCCCTCGTACGCGGTCAGCTCCACCCGCTTGGGGTCGACCAGCACCATCCGTACATCGTCCGGAGTGGCCCGGGCCATGATCGAAGTGATCAGGCAGTTGATGCAGGACGACTTGCCGGAGCCGGTGGCGCCCGCCACCAGTACGTGCGGCATGGACGCGAGGTTGGCCGCCACATAGCCGCCCTCGACGTCCTTGCCGAGGCCGACCAGCATCGGGTGGTCGTCGCCGACGGAGTTCGCCGAGCGCAGCACATCACCGAGATTGACCATCTCGCGGTCGCTGTTGGGGATTTCGATGCCCACCGCGGACTTGCCCGGGATCGGGCTGATGATCCGCACATCGGGGCTGGCGACCGCGTACGCGATGTTCTTGGTCAGCGCGGTGATCCGCTCGACCTTCACCGCCGGGCCGAGCTCCACCTCGTAGCGGGTGACCGTCGGACCGCGGGTGAAGCCGGTGACCGTCGCGTCGACCTTGAACTCCGTGAACACCTTGGTCAGCGAGTCGACCACGGCGTCATTGGCGGCGCTGCGGGTCTTGCCGGGCCCGCCGCGCTCCAGCAGTTCGAGGGAGGGCAGCGAGTAGGTGATGTCACCGGAGAGCTGGAGCTGCTCGGCGCGGGGCGGCAGCGGCTCGGCGGCGTCGGCCGAGGGCCGGGTGAGATCGGGAACGCGGGAGCCCCCCGTCTCCTCGCTCTCGTCGTTCCCGCCGCGGCGGGACCCCGCCCCGGCGGACTTGGTGAGCTGCGGACCGGTGTCGCCCGGCTGGGACACCGCACCGCTGCCGTCACCGGTGTCGCGCTCCGCCGAGATCCCGTTGCTCAGCCCGGCGACCAGCGGCGAGGGCTGGACGCCGTGCAGGACGGCGCCGTCCAGCGAGGCGGCGGCCGCGGCCGCCACGTCCACCGCGTCCAGGGGCCGGTCCTGCGGCGGCTCCACGGGCCGGGTACGGCGCGGAGAACGGCGGCGCCCCCGCAGCGCGTCCTCCTCGGCCTGCTCATGGTCGTCCGCGACATCATGGGCTCCGTGGGCCGGGGCGGACCTCCGCGGGCGCCTGACGGGCGTCTCACGCCATTCCCCGGCGTACTCCCCGTCCGCCCCGGCGTCCTCGAACGCCCCGTCGTCCTGGATCAGGCCCAGTCGGACGCCCGCAGCCCGCAGCCGCTGCGGGATCGCCGCGACCGGGGTCGCGGTGACGACCAGCAGCCCGAAGACGGTGAGCAGCACCAGCAGCGGTACGGCCAGCACCTCGCCCATCGCGTAGATCAGCGGCCGGGAGACTCCCCAGCCGATCAGACCGCCCGCGTCCTGTATCGCCTCGGTCCCCTGGCCGCGCCCCGGGGCCCCGCAGGCGATGTGGACCTGGCCCAGCACCCCGATCACCAGCGCGGACAGACCGATCACGATCCGCCCGTTGGCCTCCGGCTTCTCGGGGTGGAGGATCAGCCGGACGGCGATGGTGGCCAGCAGTATCGGCACCACCAGATCGAGCCGGCCGAAGGCACCGGTGACCAGCATCTCGACCAGGTCGCCGACCGGGCCGTCCAGATTCGACCAGGTGCCCGCGGCGACGATCAGCGACAGGGCGAGCAGCAGCAGTGCGCTGCCGTCCTTGCGGTGCGCCGGGTCCAGCCCTTTGGCACCGCGCCCTATGCCGCGGAACATCGCCCCGACACCGCGCGCCGTGCCCATCCACACCGCGCGCACCGCGCGGTAGACACCACTGGTGGGGCTGGGCGCCGGAGGCGGCGCCACCTTCTTCGCCGCCGCCTTCTTCTTCGGGGCGGCCTTCTTCGCGGGCGCCGTCGGCTTCTTGGCGGGCGCCTTCCTGGCCACCGCCTTCTTCGCGGGTGACTTCTTCGCCGCGCCTCCGGACTGCCCGGCGCGCTTCTTCGGAGTGCCCGCCGCGCTCTGGGAACCCTTGCCGGACGTACGAGAGGCCATGGGGGCGAGATTACCCGCGTCCGCCGTACGGAGCACGCATGGTGGACGCATCAGACACCACTGACGTCACGCGTGCACCGGATACCGGCCGTGCGGTGAGAGCACGGTGACAGGGCGTCAAAGCGCTGGTGGCCGGGGGCGAACGGCCTGCGGCGGGTGGGACGCGGTCAGTTCTGCGAGGGGACCTGGCTGGCGCCGCTGCCCGCGCCCGGCTCCAGAGCGTCCAGCGCCCGCCGCAGACCGGTCAGCTTGCGCTCCAGGTGGGCCGCGGTGGCCACCGCGGCCGCGTCGGCCGACTCGTCCAGCTGTTTGGAGAGCGCTTCGGCCTGCTCCTCGACGGCGGCGAGCCGTGCGGAGAGCTCGGCGAGCAGCCCCGCCGACTCCTTGGCGTCCTCACCGGCCGCGGGCTGACCGCCCTCCAACTGCAGACGCAGCAGCGAAGCCTGCTCCCGCAGCTGGCAGTTCTTCATGTACAGATCGACGAAGACCGAGACCTTCGCCCTGAGCACCCACGGATCGAACGGCTTGGAGATGTAGTCGACCGCGCCCGCGGCATAGCCCCGGAAGGTGTGGTGCGGGCCGTGGTTGATCGCCGTGAGGAAGATGATCGGGATGTCCCGGGTCCGCTCACGCCGCTTGATGTGCGCGGCGGTCTCGAACCCGTCCATGCCCGGCATCTGGACATCCAGCAGGATGACCGCGAAGTCGTCCGTCAGCAGCGCCTTGAGCGCTTCCTCCCCTGACGATGCCCGCACCAGGGTCTGATCGAGCGCGGAGAGAATGGCCTCCAGCGCCAGCAGATTCTCCGGCCGGTCATCGACCAGGAGGATCTTGGCCTTCTGCACCATGCCCCGTCCTCCTCGTCCCGGCTTGGGGTCCGCCCAGCTCGAAGAGCTGGGGAAAGCACCGGGCGCCGCCCCAGGGGACGACTCCCTTGCGCCGCCCGTCCTTGTGCCGGTCATGGTAGCCGCACCCCGCTGTTCGCCACACCCTGTCACCGCGATGTCACTGTGCACGTAGCAGAAACGCGGCGGGAGACCAGAAGGTTCCCCGAATACCGCGTTCCCACACGTGTTCGGCGACAGTCAGTCAACACCACAGACGCGCCCCGCGTCCCGCGGGTCACTGCTCTGACATCCACTGCTCCATCACCGCAAGAAGATGATCGGTGTCGACGGGCTTCGTGACATAGTCCGACGCGCCAGCCTCAATACTCTTTTCACGATCCCCCTTCATCGCCTTCGCGGTGAGGGCGATGATCGGCAGTCCGGCGAACTGCGGCATCCTGCGGATCGCCGCCGTCGTCGCGTAACCGTCCATCTCCGGCATCATGATGTCCATCAGGACGAGCACGACATCGTCGTGCTGCTCGAGGACCTCGATGCCCTCCCGGCCGTTCTCCGCGTAGAGCACCTGGAGTCCGTGCTGCTCCAACACACTGGTGAGAGCGAACACGTTCCGGATGTCATCGTCGACGATGAGCACCTTCTCCCCGTGGAAACCGCCCACCGGCTCCGGTACGACCAGGTCCTGGCCGCCCAGCAGCCACGGCTCCGGAACCTGCTCCTGGGACTGCCGTCCCCGCCTGCCCGCCCCGCGGTCCGCGGGCTGCGGCTGCTCCGGCTCGGCCGACGGCAGCGCGGGCTCCTGCTCGGTCCGCCGGTCCCGCCGGGCCGGCCCCGACACCCGCTGGCCGCCATTGGCGGACGCGTCCGGCGTGGCCTCCCGCTCCACCGCGGAACCGGCCCCGGTGGCCCTCTCCGCGGAACCGTTCTCCAGCGCGGCCGGGGTGCGCGGCCCGGAGGCCGAATGGCCCGGGATCGCGATGGCCTGCGCCGATCCGCCCGGAGCGAGCTGCGGATAGCCCTGGGGCGGCAGCTCACCGGGGTGCAGCGGCAGATAGAGCGTGAACGTGGAACCGCGGCCGGGCTCACTGGCCGCGTGGATCTCACCGCCCAGCAGCCGGGCGATCTCCCGGCTGATGGACAGCCCCAGACCGGTGCCGCCGTACTTGCGGCTGGTGGTCCCGTCGGCCTGTTTGAACGCCTCGAAGATCACCCGCATCTTGCTGGCCGCGATGCCGATACCGGTGTCGGTCACCGAGAACGCGATCATCTCCGCGTCCGGTTCGCGCAGCGCGCCCGCCTCCAGGAGCTGTTCCCGGATGGCGTTGGGCACATCGCCGCCCGCCGGCCGGATCACCAGTTCCACGGCGCCGGTGTCGGTGAACTTCACCGCGTTGGACAGCAGGTTGCGCAGCACCTGCAACAGCCGCTGCTCGTCGGTGTGCAGCGTGGCCGGGAGCTCGGGCGAGACCCGCACCGAGAAGTCCAGCCCCTTCTCGGCGGTCAGCGGCCGGAAGGTGGCTTCCACGTAGTCGACGAGCTGGACCAGGGCGATCCGGGTCGGGCTGACGTCCATCTTGCCCGCCTCGACCTTCGACAGGTCCAGGATGTCGTTGATCAACTGCAGCAGGTCGGAGCCCGCGCCGTGGATGGTCTCGGCGAACTCCACCTGCTTCGGCGAGAGGTTGCCGTCCGCGTTGTCGGCGAGCAGCTTGGCCAGGATCAGCAGCGAGTTGAGCGGGGTGCGCAGCTCGTGCGACATGTTGGCCAGGAACTCGCTCTTGTAGCGCATCGAGACCGCGAGCTGCTCGGCACGCTCCTCGAGCACCTGCCGCGCTTCCTCGATCTCGGTGTTCTTCACCTCGATGTCGCGGTTCTGCCGGGCCAGCCGGTCCGACTTCTCCTCCAGCTCCGCGTTGGACGCCTGGAGTGCCTTCTGCCGGTTCTCCAGCTCCGCCGACCGCTCCCGCAGCTGCTCGGTCAGCTCCTGCGACTGCTTCAGCAGCACCTCGGTCTTGGTGTTGACGCTGATGGTGTTGACGCTGGTGCCGATCATCTCGGCGATCTGGTTGAGGAAGTCCTTCTGGATCTGGGCGAAGGGCTGGAACGAGGCCAGCTCGACGACACCGAGCAGCTGGCCCTCGAAGAGCACCGGCAGCACGATCACATGCGCCGGGGCCGCCTCGCCCAGTCCCGAAGCGATCTTGAGGTAGCCCGGGGGCACGTTCTCCACCAGGATCGCCCGCTTCTCCTCCGCGACCGTCCCGATGAGCGTCTCGCCCGGCTGGAACGAGGTCGGCATCGACCCGTGGGAGTAGCCGTAACTGCCGATCAGCCGCAGCTCGTAGCCCTCCTCGGAGGTGCTGTCGGCCACCACCTCGGTGCCCTCGCCGACCGGGGCCGCCAGGAAGAACGCGCCGTGCTGGGCGGAGACCACCGGGGTCAGCTCGCTCATGATCAGCCGGGCGACGTCCTCCAGATCGCGCCGCCCCTGCATCAGACCGGAGATCCGGGCCAGGTTGCCCTTCAGCCAGTCCTGCTCCTTGTTGGCGAGCGTGGTCTCGCGAAGGTTGGCGATCATGGTGTTGATGTGGTCCTGGAGGACCTGGATCTCGCCCGAGGCATCCACGTCGATCTTGAGGTTGAGATCGCCGCGGGTCACCGCGGTGGCGACCTCCGCGATGGCGCGCACCTGACGGGTCAGGTTCCCGGCCATCTCGTTCACCGACTCGGTCAGGTCCTTCCAGGTGCCGGCCACGTCCCGCACCCGCGCCTGACCGCCCAGCTGGCCCTCGGTGCCCACCTCACGGGCCACCCGGGTCACCTGGTCGGCGAACGAGGACAGCTGGTCGACCATCGTGTTGATGGTCGTCTTCAGCTCCAGGATCTCGCCCCGCGCCTCGATGTCGATCTTCTTGGTCAGATCACCCTGGGCGATCGCGGTGGTGACCATGGCGATGTTGCGGACCTGACCGGTCAGGTTGGACGCCATCGAGTTCACGGACTCGGTGAGGTCCTTCCAGGTGCCCGACACCCCGGGCACCCGCGCCTGACCACCGAGGATGCCGTCGGTGCCCACCTCACGCGCCACCCGGGTCACCTCGTCGGCGAACGACGACAGCGTGGTCACCATGGTGTTGACGGTGTCGGCCAGCGCCGCGACCTCGCCGCGCGCCTCGACCGTCACCTTCTTCGTCAGATCGCCGTTGGCGACCGCCGCCGAGACCTGGGAGATGTTCCGCACCTGGATGGTGAGGTTATTGGCCATCAGATTGACGTTGTTGCTCAGGTCCTTCCAGATGCCGGTGACGCCCGGCACCCGCGCCTGACCGCCCAACTGCCCTTCGGTGCCCACCTCACGGGCCACCCGGGTGACCTGTTCGGCGAACGACGACAACTGGTCCACCATCGTGTTCACGGTGGTGACGAGCTCCAGGATCTCGCCCTTGGCGTCAACGGTGATCTTCTTCGACAGATCGCCCTTGGCGACCGCAGTGGTCACCTCGGCGATGGAACGCACCTGCGAGGTGAGGTTGTTGGCCATGCCGTTGACGGACTGCGTGAGGTCCTTCCAGGTGCCGGAGACACCCTGCACCTCGGCCTGACCACCCAACTGCCCCTCGGTGCCCACCTCGCGGGCCACCCGGGTGACCTCCTCCGCGAAGGAGGACAGCTGGTCCACCATGGTGTTGAGCGTGTTCTTCAGCTCCAGGATCTCGCCGCGCGCATCGACGTCGATCTTCTGCGAGAGGTCACCCCTGGCGACCGCGGTCGCCACCTGGGCGATGTTACGGACCTGAGCGGTCAGATTGCCCGCCATACCGTTCACCGAGTCGGTCAGATCGCGCCATACGCCCGCCACACCGGGCACCTGGGCCTGACCGCCCAGACGGCCGTCCGTACCCACCTCACGGGCGACCCGGGTCACCTGCTCGGCGAAGTCGGAGAGCTGGTCGACCATCGTGTTGATGGTGTTCTTCAGCTCCAGGATCTCGCCGCGCGCGTCCACCTCGATCTTCTGCGACAGATCGCCGCGGGCGACGGCGGTGGTCACCTGGGCGATCCCGCGCACCTGCGAGGTCAGGTTGCCCGCCATCGAGTTGACGGAGTCGGTGAGGTCCTTCCAGGTGCCGCTGACGCCGTCCACCCGGGCCTGACCGCCCAGCCGCCCCTCGGTGCCCACGTCCCGCGCCATCCGGGTCACCTGGTCGGCGAAGGACGACAGCTGGTCCACCATGGTGTTCACGGTGTTCTTCAGCTGGAGCATCTCACCGGAGACATCGACGGTGACCTTCTGCGACAGATCGCCGTTGGCCACCGCCGTGGTCACCTGGGCGATGTTGCGCACCTGTCCGGTGAGGTTCCGGAAGGCGGTGTTCACCGAATCGGTGAGGTCCTTCCACGTCCCCGCCGCACCCGGCACCTGCGCCTGGCCGCCCAGTTCACCCTCGACACCGATCTCCCGGGCCACCCGGGTCACCTCGGCACCGAACGACTGGAGCTGGTCCACCATCGTGTTGACGGTGTTCTTCAGCTCCAGCATCTCACCGGCCACGTCCACCGTGACCTTCTGCGACAGATCACCGTTGGCCACCGCCGTGGTCACCTGGGCGATGTCCCGCACCTGCGCGGTGAGGTTCCGGAAGGCGGTGTTCACCGAATCGGTGAGGTCCTTCCACGTCCCCGCCGCACCCGGCACCTGCGCCTGGCCACCGAGCAGACCCTCGGCCCCGACCTCGCTGGCCACCCGCGTCACCTCGTCGGCGAAGGTGCGCAGCGTCTCGGTCATCGTGTTGATCGTGTCGGCCAGCTGAGCGACCTCACCGCGTGCGCTGACCGTCACCTTCTGCGACAGATCACCATTGGCGACCGCCGTCGTCACCTGCGCGATCCCGCGCACCTGGGCGGTGAGGTTCCCGGCCATCAGGTTGACCGAGTCCGTCAGGTCCTTCCACACCCCCGCGACCCCGGGCACCTTCGCCTGACCGCCGAGTTCACCCTCGGTACCCACCTCACGGGCGACTCTGGTCACCTCGGCGGCGAACGAGGACAGCTGGTCCACCATCGTGTTGACGGTGTTCTTCAGCTCCAGCATCTCCCCGGACACATGGACCGTGACCTTGCGGGAGAGATCACCCTTGGCCACCGCCGTGGTCACCAGCGCGATGTCGCGCACCTGGGCGGTGAGCCGGGAGGCCATCGTGTTGACGGACTCCGTGAGGTCCTTCCATGAACCGGACATTCCGCGCACCCGCGCCTGACCGCCCAGTTTGCCCTCGGTACCGACCTCACTGGCGACGCGCGTCACCTCGTCGGTGAATGCCGAGAGCTGGTCCACCAGGCCGTTGACGGTGCGCCCCACCTTGAGGAACTCACCCCGCAGCGGATGCGCCGAACCGTCGGCACCCTGTGCCCGCAGGTCCATGCGCTGCTCGAGATCACCCTCGGCGACCGCCGACAGCACCCGGCCCACCTCGGACACCGGCCGCACAAGATCGTCCACCAATGCGTTGGACGCGTCAATGGCCGCGGCCCACTGCCCTTCGCAGGCACCCGTCTCCAGCCGCTCGGTGAGCTTGCCCTCACGGCCGACCACACGCCGCACCCGGGTCAATTCGCCGGTGAGCTGGAGGTTCCGGTCCGCGACCTCATTGAAGACCGCGGCGATCTCGGACATGACCCCGTCGCCCGAGACCGTCATGCGCTTGCGGAAGTTCCCGTCCCGCATCGCCGTCATGGCGGTCAGCAACCGGTTCAGGGCAGCCGTCTCCACCTCAGTCGTCCCATTGCTTCGGGACCGTCCGCCCTTCGCGCGCGTATTCGTGCCCCGCGCCGCTGCGCCAGACTCCACCGTGTCCCTCCCGCAGGGTCGACCATCCTCGTCGGGTTCTTCTTCCAGCTTGCCCAGTGTTTCACCATGGCCCAACCAGGCCATAACAGTTCGGCAGCATCGCACACCGCGTACAGCACCCTCTGGGGTGGAATCAGTGCCGACCGGCATTCGCGAGCGCGGTGGAGGTAAGTAACCTGGCATCCGGCCAGGGCATCGGAGGGGCGCTGCGACATGGGTGAGCAGATCGCCGAGACACATATGAGGAGACCTGTGATCACCGCGCGGGCAGCCGCCACCTTCGAGCCGGTCGGACGCTCGGTCGCCGCCGCCCGCACGTTCGTCAGGGACACGCTGCAGGGATGGGGTCTCACCGACATCGTCGACGACGCCGTCGTCCTCACCAGTGAACTCGTCACCAACGCCGTCGTCCATGCCGGTACGACCGCCGATGTGGTCTGCGTCCGCGCGGACACCGGCGTACGCGTCGAGGTGGCCGACCGCTACCCGGAACGAGAGCTTCCGGTGCAGAGCAACGGCGGCCACCACTTCGGAAGCCCCGACAGCGAAGGCGGCCGCGGTCTGCTACTCTGCGCGGCCCTCGCGGGACGCTGGGGAGTCGAGTACACCGCGACCCATAAGCGGGTCTGGTTCCAGCTCGACCTGCCCGACCGCCCGGCCGGCACCCGGGCCGCGGGCCCCGCACTGCCCTCCAGCGCCCTGCCCGTCGCCGACGCCCGGGTCCGGGTCGCCGTCGTCCAGGTCGACAGCGGTGCCCTCATCAGCGACTGGAACGACGACGCCCAGGAGCTGTTCGGCTACACCGCGGAGCAGGTCATCGGCAAACCGCTGACCGACCTCGCGGCCTGGCCGCACACCCCCGGCACCGGCACCGGGGTCGCCGAGGCCCTCCAGCTCTCCCGCTGGGAGGGCTCCTACGGCATCCGCGGGGCCGACGGCCGGGTCGCCCCCGTCTACGCCTCCCACCTGCGCGTCCGTGACGCCCAGGGCGATCCCTCCACCGTCTGCCTGCTGGTCCGCGACCGCGAGCGCGCCGTCCTCCAGAGCCCGCTGCGCGCGGTGGCGCCCGACAGCGGCGAATCCTCCGACCGCGGTCCGGCCTCCGACGCCTTCGAGGTCTTCATCGGCTCCCCGGCCCCGGACGACCTCGACGGACTGCTCCAGCGCACCGTCGAGCGGGCCCGCGACATGCTGGACGGGGACGCCGCCTATCTGCTGCTCGCCACCGACGACGAGACCGAGCTGGAGGTGCGCGCCTCCACCGGCCTGCCCTCCGCCCGCCAGCGCTTCGCCCGCGTCCCCGTCGAAGCCGGCACCGGCCGCTACGGCTCGGCGCGTATGCCCGCCGTCCACGAGGATCTCTCGGCGCTGCCCGGAGCCGTCCCGCTCCTGGTCAACACCGGGATGCGCTCGGTCGTCACGGTCCCGCTGAAGGTCGAGGGACGGCTCACCGGCTCGCTCGGCGTCGCCGCCGAATCCCCCGGCCGATACAGCAACGAGGAAGCGCTGCGCCTCCAGTTCGCCGCCGACCGCATCGCCCTCGCCGTCGAACGGGCCCGCCTCACCGAGCTGGAGCGGCTGCGCCGTGGTTCGCTGTCCTTCCTCGTCGAGGCGTCCGACCTGCTCGCGGGCACCCTGGACCGCGACCAGACCCTCGCCCTGATGGCCCAGATGACGGTTCCCACCCTCGCCACCTGGTGCGCCGTCTACACCGTCGCCGACCAGGTCTCCGAACCCGAGCTCTCCTACGTCCTGCACGAGGACGAGGACCGTATCGACGGTCTCAAGGCCCTGCTGACGAAGATCGATCCGCCGGATCAGGTACCCACCGGCGGCGCCCGCGGCTGGTCAGGCCCCTACGACGCCGCCCACGCCGCGGCCCTGCGGACCTCGCTGCGCAGCCTCAGCCTCGGCGACTCCGCCCGCCCCTCCTCCGGCCCCGGCGCCTCCCTGGCGACGGCCTCCGCGGTGGGCGGCGAGACCGTCGTCCTGCCCCTGGTGGCCCGGAACCGCGTGATCGGCATGCTGACCCTCGGCAAGCCCACCGACGAGCACTTCCGCCAGGAGAATCTGGAGCTCGCCGAGGACCTCTCCCGCCGGGCCGCGCTCGCCCTGGACAATGCCCGGCTGTACTCGGAGCGCACCGCCATCAGCCAGTCCCTCCAGCGCAGCCTGCTGCCGCCGGAGCAGCCCGAGGTCCCCGGGGTCGAGGTCGAGGTCATCTACCGCGCGGCGGGCGAGGGCAATGAGGTCGGCGGTGACTTCTACGACCTCTTCCCCATCCGCGACGGCGCCTACGGCTTCGCCATCGGCGATGTGTGCGGCACCGGCCCGGAGGCGGCCGCGGTGACCGGTCTGGCCCGGCACGCGCTGCGGCTGCTCGCCCGTGAGGGCTTCGGCGGCCCGGCGGTGCTGGAGCGGCTCAACGCGGCCATTCTCGACGAGGGCGCCCGCAGCCGCTTCCTGACCCTGCTCTACGGCGAGTTGTGGCCGCAGCACGACGGCAGCGCGGTCCTCAAGGTCGTCTGCGCCGGACATCCGCTGCCGCTGCGCCTGCGCCAGGACGGCAGTGTCGAGGCGGCGGCCGAACCACAGCCGCTGCTGGGCGTCATGGAGGACCTGGAGCTGTACGAGCAGACCATCACCCTCGACCCGGGCGATGTCCTGCTGTGTGTCACCGACGGGGTCACCGAGCGGCGCGAGGGCACCAGGATGCTCGGCGACGAGGGTCTCACCGACGTCCTCACCACCTGCACGGGACTCACCGCGGGAGCGGTGGCGGCGCGGGTGCTGCGGGCCGTCGAGCGCTTCGCCGCGGAACCCCCGTCCGACGACATGGCGATCCTGGTCATGCGCGTCCCCGAGCCACACGACGCATAGGAAGCGGAAGCCGGGGAGGAGGTGGAGCCGGAGTGCTCGGCCCCTCCCCCTCCTATTGGGGCTTGGAGCTTCTGGATCCGAACATGACGAAGGCCCCCGCCACTTGGCGGGGGCCTTGCGCTGGAGCCCCAATACGGAATCGAACCGTAGACCTTCTCCTTACCATGGAGACGCTCTGCCGACTGAGCTATTGGGGCGCGGCAACGAGATAGATCATACCCGAACTCGAGTGCGCTCCTGACCACCCCACCCCCGGTCGCTCAGGCGGCTGACTGCAACAGTCCCCCGAGCGCGTTGCAGGCCGAGACCACCCGCTGCAACTCCCGCCGGGACATGCCGGGATCGACGGGCAGCGCCAGGCATTCATCGGCCGCCCGCTCGGTCTCCACGAGCCACAGATCACGCCGGAACCGCGCCGTGCGGTGCGCGGGCGTCTGCACCGGCACATGACACACGATGCCTCGGGAGCGCAGCGTACGGGCGAAGGCGTCGCGGTCCGGACGGCCGTTGCCGGGCACCCGCACCACGTACTGCTGATAGGTGTGTTCCATTCCCTGCCGCACGGCGGGTGGGATGACCCCCCGCAGCTTTCCGTCGAGATAGGCCGCGTTGGCCTGCCGCCGCAGGATCTCCCCGGCGGGCTCGGGCTGCGCGCCACAGCCCACGATCTGAACGCCGTGCCGCCGGCCCAGCGCGGTGAGACCGGCCATGTCGGCCGGGTGTCCAAAGGTGTGTACGGCGACAACAGCCGCGGTCCGGGGCGTGATCGCCTCGGCCACCGCGGCGGGGTCTATGCAGAAGGTCTCGGCGTCGATGTCCACGAAGACCGGTCTCGCGCCGGCCAGCAGCACCGCTTCCGCCGCCTCGGGGGTGCCGTAGGACGGCACGACCACCTCGTCGCCCGGCCGGATGCCCAGCCGGGTCAACTCACGCCACAGCTCATCCGTAGGAGTGCCCATGGCCAGCATCGTGCCCACGCAACATGAACTCCGCGTGACCCGAAACACAACAAAAGAGAGCCCTGTCGGGAACCGAAGTTCCCGACAGGGCTCTCTGAATGATTGTTCGGCGGCGTCCTACTCTCCCACAGGGTCCCCCCTGCAGTACCATCGGCGCTGAAAGGCTTAGCTTCCGGGTTCGGAATGTAACCGGGCGTTTCCCTAACGCAATGACCACCGAAACACTATGAAGATGAAACCGGAAATCAACACGGTTCATTACTTCAGAACCAACACAGTGGACGCGAGCAACTGAGGACAAGCCCTCGGCCTATTAGTACCAGTCAACTCCACCGGTCACCCGGCTTCCATATCTGGCCTATCAACC